>NZ_WWFG01000002.1:975750-1301000 GCF_026127265.1 Nostoc sp. KVJ3 | reverse complement strand
TTTTCTGCAAGGTTTTCACCATATAGTTGCCTAAACTTCTCGCAGCCATAAAATCACTGGGAACCGTGCGAAAAACGTAGCGGCTAAAGTTAGAAATTTTTACAGATGTGCTGGTAGGAGAAATTGCTACAAGCTGTCCAGAAGTATAGATAGTACCTGCGGCTAAGGTGGAATCGCTAGTATTCGGCCCAACTACACCTAATACTTCGGAATTGTTGACTAGGCTGGAAGCGATTTGCTTGGCTATTTCTGGATTGTCGTCATCGCTAGCTATCCCTACTCTCAACGGTACTCCCTTGATTCCCCCAGAGCTATTAACTTGATTTTGGGCTTGGGCGATGCCACGTAAAATTTCTAAAGCAGCATTGGGGTCAGTGCCTAATGGTACAGAAACGACGATGGTGTAGCTCTTGGAAGAATCTATGCGGGCATTATTAAGAAAAATTAAGGTTTCTGGATCGTTACGGTTGAGTTTTAGGGCGGCTGTGAAATTGGCGATCGCATGATCATAACTTTTAGTAGCGATCGCCTCTACTCCTTCTTTTTTAACTAGAGAAATGTCACCCGACATCAAGGATTTTTCCCCAAAACTAATGCGGTCTTGTAAGGACGAATTGCTACCTGTTTCCTGATTGGGAATAGTGGCGGTATTACCAATTTTGACACCAGAGTTCTTAAACCACCAAAAACCACCGCTAACTATGCCAACTGTCAGCAATAGAGCCAAGGCTAAAATTTTGGTTTCATTCTTTTGTGACATGAATTAAATAAAAAATGTTTATTATTTGATTATTTTGCTAAATCTAAGTACTTCACTTATTTAATTCGGACAAATCCAGCTTTTTCGATCAGTTCTTGACCTTGGGGTGTCAACAGCCAATTTGCATAAGCTTCCCCAGCTTGCTGATCTGTTTGACCATTCTGTTTAACAATTACAAATAAATTGCGGGTAATTGCATAGTCTCCACTACTAAATGCCTTACTATTCAAGTGATTATGTTTATTAGGACATTCAGATGGAGGTACAAATGGTTCTTGGTAAGGAGGTACAAATTGATTGCTTGTACGCCCCAATGGTAGGGATTTAATAATACACTGGGGTACAATCTCTGGGGCAGAAGCATAATAAATCCCCCCAGGACTTGCAGCTACTTTTCGTAGTGCTTCAGTTGTTGTGTCAATAAAAGTAACATTTTTACCAAAATTTTCTTTATTTAGAACATTTTCGACAAAGAACTCCGCTGTACCACCAGATTCTTTGCTACGAGAGTAGACTGTAATTGGTAAGTTTGGCCCACCTACCTGTAGCCAGTTAGTAATTTTGCCAGTGTAGATGTCTTTGAGTTGGGCAACAGTTAAACCAGGAATATTGAGATCGTGGTTAACTGCGATCGCAATTCCATCAATCGCCACCGAAATTTCTTTTAAGCTAAATCCTTTTTGTTGAGCTTCGGCATTTTCTTCAGCCTTGACTGAACGAGAAGATTGAGAAAAAGCTAGTTGATTGTCTATCAACATTCGCAAGCCAGTTCCCGATCCGGCTTTACTTAATGGAGGCTGAGTGTAGCGTAAAACAAACCGAGGGCACTGGCTTTGGAGTACGGAGTCTACTTCTTTACGGATCGGTGCCCAGGTGGTGCTACCACCATAGTTAAATGTCCCCTCTGGGAGGTTGGACACGTTACATTTACTGAGGAACTGGTTCATGGAATTATCTGTGTTGCTAGTCTCTGGAGATTTAGCAACAGTTCCATTTAGTTGTGCCCACCGTTCCATAAGAAACCATAAGCCACTAAAGATTAAACCAATAGTAATGACAACGGCCAAAAAAAGGCTAAGTGTTTCGTTTTTTTGAGACATAGGTGGCTATTAGCACCATGAGTTTTTTAAAGGATGAGAGATAATAGTTTATAAATAAGTCGAAATATGGCTGTTAGTGAAATGGCTACTAAAGCTGCTGCAACTGATAAAATTATCACTGCCTGAATGCCAAGCCCCCCCTGTAAAAAGGGGAGAAAGAAAATAATTGCAAAAGTAATTGTTGGAATAATTAATAAATCGAATTTTTCAATCCACCGTTTGGTTTGGACAAATACCAGTATCCCCAAAATTACAGATGCAACAACAAAAGTAACTATTGGTGATTGTACTAGACTGAGGAGGGCGATCGCTATCAATGCTCCCTCAAATCCACTAAATGCCGCCCCACTTAATAATTCCACTGTCGAAAACGCTGGTTTAGTTGGTGGCTGACGGCGAACAACGGGGTTAGAACCTTGATGTGGTTGTGGTGGAAGTGTTGCGGAGGGCGAATTAAGTTGTGTAGCGGCTAGAGGTTGTGAATGAAGTGCATCTAGAACTTCCTGGGCTGACTTGAAACGCTGATTAGCAGCAGGTAGTAACATCTTGTCTAAAATATCAGCAAGTTGAGGGTTGATACTGACTTGCTCATGCCATTTCCACTGATTGCTGTAGGCATCAAATAGTTGAATTGCCTCCTGATTTGTCAACAAGGTAATCAGAGTTACAGCCAAAGCGTATAAGTCTGTAGATGGGAATACTTGACCTCCAGCCATCTGTTCAGGCGGTGCAAATCCCATAGAATAAATTCCTGTAGAAGAAGCAGCCCCTAATGCAACGTTTGTCACTTGCTTAACTGCGCCAAAATCTAGTAAAAAAAGTTTACCATCACGACGGCGCATAATGTTAGAAGGTTTTATATCTCTATGGATAATTCCTCGCTCATGGACAAACCTTAGCACCTTTAGGATTTCTTGCAGCACCTCTAACACTCGCTGTTCCGAGAATTTGCCCTGTTGAACTAATTCTTCTTCTAAGTTTTGCCCATCAATGTATTCTTGTACCAAGTAAAAAAATTGGTTTTGATGTGCTGGTTGCGAACTATTAACTATCACTGGAAAGAAGGCAAACAAGTCGGGAATTTGCTCGTGATCGTTACCAAGTTGTGCTAAAACTTCTGCCTCTCTCTCAAACATTATCTGTGCTTGTTGCAGTTGAGCGGAGGTTAAATTTCCTGCTGGTTGAAACTGCTTTACCACGCATTGACGCATTCCTGGGATTCGGCGATCGCGTGCCAAAAATGCAGCTCCAAACCCGCCTCTTCCTAGCAACTTCGTGGGGACATATCGACCATCTAGCAGCAGTGGCATTCCACAGGTAATACAGTACTTTTGCTGCGTTGTTTTCAGCGTTGTAATATCATCTAAATCGGCAAAATAGTTTCGTGGTTGTGGGCAACTTGGACGAGTACAGTAAACTTCCATTTTCGTGATTAGTCAAAATAATTCGTAATTCGTAATGACGCTCTCTACGTGGACTCGCTTTCTCGTGTCGTTCGCGGAGGTCTCGGAAAGAAGAGAATAATTATGTTTTGTGAGGGGTATTTAAACCTTGATGCAAAACAAGCAGTCACTGAGCATTGCTGAAGTGCCTTTTATAGAAACAGAGGTATCAACCCCTATTTAATTACGAATTAAGTTAGCGCAGCGTAAAGCCTTCGGCATGGCTTCGCTTAGAGCGACGCAGGAGCGTCATTACGAATTATGATGGCTAGGTTTTAGTCTTCGCCAGAGGAGGCGGGCATGGCTATATCTAATGTACTTACCACTATGCTTTTTTGTGTAAATGTTAACACATCTTGATTCCATCCAGGGTTAGCAAACTGGGGCAAAATTTCTTTACTAAAAGCTTCTGCGGCCTTGGATCGATAGCGATTAGGATTAAAGATCAGCCACAGAGTCCGTTTGACGACAACGCCTTCAATGGGAGTACGGTGCAGAACGCCCATTTGTAACTCTTTAGCGATCGCACTTGTGGAAACAAAAGCAGCCCCTAAGCCAGACTGCACAGCATTCTTAATTGCTTCAATGGAATTTAGTTCCATTTCAACTTTAAAACGTCTGGTATCAATTTCACAGCGTCCTAGCACTTGGTCAATTACTTTGCGGATAGTCGATTGGGAATCTAGGGCAATGAATTGTAATTTATATAGGTCTTCTTTTTGGATGGTTTCAAGTTTGGCAAAGGGATGAAAGACCGGTAAAATCAGCGCTAGTTCATCTTCGGCGTAAGGAACAACTTCCAATGATTCTGACAGTTCACCAGGAATTTCACCGCCAATAATCGCTAGATCGACTTGTCCATTAGCCACACTCCAAGCAGTTCGCCTGGTGGAGTGGACGTGTAATTGCACTGCCACATCTGGGTATTTTTGTCGAAACATCCCGATCATTTTGGGTAAAAGATAAGTGCCGGTGGTTTGAGAAGCACCGACAATCAAAGTACCACCTTGGAGATTTTGTAAATCCTCAATGGCGCGGCAGGTTTCTTGACACAGACTGAGGATTTTTTCACCGTAATTTAGAAGTAGATGCCCTGCTTCAGTTAATTGGGCGCGTCGTCCTCCACGGTCGAATAAAGGGACATCTAGCTGCCGTTCGAGATTTTGGACTTGCAAGCTGACAGCAGGTTGGGAAACATAAAGACTATCAGCGGCACGCTTGAAGCTTCCTTCTTGGGCGATCGCTTTTAAAATGCGTAACTGATCTAAAGTGAAAGGAAGGTCAGACATAAGGCTCAACCCACAAACATTGAAAGGAGCGGATGCACACAACAAATAAAGTTTGGCAGCAATCAACCGAGCATGATTTGTTGCATATTAAACTTGAACATTTGACTCGAAAAGGACAATAGCACAACATCTTGACTAAAGTCTCCTTTGGAATACTTTGTGGTATTGGTTGTACTGAATTCAATTTTCTTTAAATTACTTCACTCGTCTATATGCTGCCGATTTCTTGGTTGACACCCAGTCATTTTGTCATACTGGGGTTACAAATAGTTTTTGCGATCGCTCACAGTGGAGGCGCTGCTTTGCGTCCTTGGGCAGAGAAGTATATTGGCCCAAGGCTTTATCGCATTTTTTTTGCATTAGTCAGCCTACCGTTGGCTGTGATCTTAATTATTTACTTTTTTGGGCACCGCTATGATGGTTTGCAACTTTGGCAGGTACAAGGAGTGCCAGGAGTACGAGAGTTTGTTTGGCTGCTGTCAGCGATCTCGTTTTTGTTTTTATATCCTGCTACCTTCAATCTACTAGAAATTGCTGCCATTCAAAAGCCCCAAGTTCATCTCTACGAAACCGGAATTATTCGGATTACCCGTCATCCCCAGATGGTGGGACAAATAATTTGGTGTGTTGCTCATACTCTCTGGTTGGGGACTACCTTTACCCTAGTGACTTCCATTGGATTAGTATTGCATCACTTGTTTGGGGTTTGGCACGGCGATCGCCGTTTGAGCGATCGCTATGGGGAAGCCTTTGAAAGTGCCAAACAACGCACTTCAATTATTCCCTTTAAAGCAATTATTGACGGCCGTCAATCTATCTTATGGCAGGAATTTCTTCGTCCTGCTTATTTGGGAGTTGCCATTTTTATCGCTTTGCTTTGGTGGTCGCACCCTCTCTTGATGGAAGTAACTGGTAGGATAACATGGTAAATTTAAGCGATCCCCAGTGTCAGCAGAAAATCTAAAATAGATGAAATTTCAGCTTATCAATTGCCCCAAATCAATGTAGGATAAATTCAAACATCTATCAGTGGGGGTGCGTTCAGTCAGCTTGAGATTTTATATTGGTAGTTGTTAGTCAGTCGTCCTTCCTTGGGAGTCAATTGGCAGATTAAGTCAAATTCCCAGGCAGCCAAAGCAATCAGGAGTCTAAAATTCAAAAAAGCCACCATGACATCTGCGCTGGCTTTTTTGTCAGAGACACATCAACACGCTGAATTTTTGCCTAATTATTCTGTGTCCTGAGATTTGGTTACTGAAAGCATCTCTCGGCAGTTACTGACTTACTAATCCTTAACTTCAGTACTGATAGGTAGTTTAATATAAAAACCTTATAATCCAAGAGGCATCATGGTGTTGTCGGTTAGTGAACAGACATTTACTCAAGAAGTTTTAGAATCTCCTATTCCTGTTTTAGTTAACTTTGAAGCACCTTGGTGTGGACTGTGTCGGATTATCCACCCACTGTTGTTGCAATTTCAAGCCCAATGTGGGGACGAAATTAAATTAGTTGGGGTTAACGCCGATCAAAATTTTAAATTGTCTACTACTTATAGGCTAAAATCACTGCCAACTCTACTATTGATTGAAAATGGCACTGTTCGTCATCGCTTGGAATGCTTTCGCAGCAGAGAAGACTTACGTCTGGCTTTAGAAGAGATTAAAGCTAGCTACAGCAATTACCCGAAAATCTACAAGAGTTCAAAAACAGTGGACTTAGAGTGTCGATTAGCTTGATCGTGGGGTATGGAGCATGGGGGAGATGACGGAGAAGAGGGAGGTTAGGAACAAAGAATAACTAATATTCAATTCCCAATGCCCCATGCCCCATTCCCAATGCCCAATGCCCAATTCCCAATGCCCAAATCTAAAACCATGCTTAACACCCCACCCAATCACTCTTGGGTGGGTTATTTTATCCTAAAGGGTGTGTGTCACAATTATTAACAGTTTCGACACGCTAAATCAAGAATTCTAAAAGTAGGCGTCAGTGATGGAAGTAATCTATCAGTATGCCTGGCTGATTCCGGTGTTCCCTCTTTTTGGGGCAATGCTGGTCGGTCTAGGGTTAATCTCGTTGAATCAGGTGACAAACCGCCTCCGGCAGCTGAACGCTGTGGTGATTATCTCTATGATGGCAGCAGCTATGGTGCTGTCGTTTGCCTTGCTCTGGAGTCAAATTCAAGGACACGCGCCTTATCTTCGCACCTTTGAGTGGGCAGCAGCAGGTAATTTTCACCTGAGCATGGGCTACACTATCGACCACCTGACAGCCCTAATGCTGGTGATTGTCACAACGGTAGCTTGCTTAGTCATGGTTTACACCGATGGCTACATGGCTCACGATCCCAGTTACGTGAGGTTTTACGCCTATCTCAGTTTGTTTGGCTCCTCAATGTTAGGTCTGGTGGTCAGCCCCAACCTAGTACAGGTTTATATATTCTGGGAACTGGTGGGAATGTGTTCCTACTTGCTGGTTGGCTTTTGGTTCGATCGCAAGTCAGCAGCAGATGCCGCCCAAAAAGCATTTGTGACTAACCGCGTGGGCGACTTTGGTTTGTTACTCGGCATTTTGGGGCTATTCTGGGCAACAGGAAGCTTTGATTTTAATATCATGGGCGATCGCCTCGCTCAACTCGTGCAATCAGGTTCGATCAGCAATTTTCTCGCTGTCCTGTTGGCGATTTTAGTTTTCTTAGGCCCAGTGGCGAAATCAGCCCAATTCCCCCTCCACGTCTGGCTACCAGATGCAATGGAAGGCCCCACGCCCATTTCTGCCTTGATTCACGCAGCAACAATGGTGGCGGCTGGTGTTTTCCTCATTGCCCGGATGTACCCAGTATTTGAACACGTTCCAGTTGCAATGAACGTCATTGCCTTTACTGGGGCGTTTACGGCGTTTTTGGGGGCAACCATTGCCATTACCCAAAACGACATCAAAAAGGGCTTGGCTTATTCCACCATTTCCCAACTTGGTTACATGGTGATGGCGATGGGCATAGGTTCCTACAGTGCTGGACTATTCCACCTCATGACCCACGCCTATTTCAAGGCGATGCTGTTCTTGGGTTCAGGTTCAGTAATTCATGGTATGGAAGGTGTCGTTGGACACGACCCCGCCTTAGCTCAAGATATGCGCTTGATGGGTGGACTGCGGAAGTATATGCCCGTCACCTCAATTACTTTCTTGATTGGTTGCTTGGCAATTTCTGGGATTCCGCCCTTTGCTGGTTTCTGGTCAAAAGATGAAATTTTGGGGAAGGCTTTTGAGGCTAACCCATTTCTTTGGATGATTGGCTGGCTAACTGCCGGGATTACTGCTTTCTACATGTTTAGAATGTATTTTATGACATTTGAAGGCAAATTCCGGGGTACTGACGAAAAAATCAAGCAAAAACTCAAGAGTGCTGCGGCGACAATTGTCCTGGAATTAGAGTCAGCAGAACCAGCCCCGAATTTTGGGCCTGGGGCGATGAAGAAAGGAGAATTGGCGGCAACTAGTGATCATCATGATTCCCATGACTCCCACGGGCATCACAGCGACTCCCCCCACGAATCGCCGTGGACGATGACCCTACCCTTGGCACTGCTAGCAGTGCCTTCGATTTTGATTGGTTTGGTGGGAACTCCCTACGCCAATTATTTTGAAGAGTTTATCTTTCCTCCTAGCGAAACCCTTTCCGAAGTTATAGAAAAGGCTGCCGAGTTCAATCCGACGGAATTCTACATCATGGCGGGGGCTTCAGTCGGAATTTCTTTAATTGCGATTACCCTGGCTTCACTGATGTATTTGCGCCGGAAAATTGACCCGGCTGCGATCGCTGCTCAAATCAAACCACTTTACGAGTTATCCCTCAACAAGTGGTACTTTGATGACATTTACCATCGGGTTTTTGTCCTCGGCTTGCGTCGCCTAGCTAGACAAGTTATGGAAGTTGACTTCCGCGTTGTCGATGGTGCTGTTAACCTCACAGGCTTTTTCACCCTTGTTAGCGGTGAAGGTCTGAAGTACCTAGAAAACGGTCGCGCTCAATTCTATGCCTTGATTGTATTTGGGGCGGTTTTGGGCTTAGTGATTGTCTTTGGTGTTACCTAATTTTAATCGGGGTGGGCGGCTGTCTGCCCCTAAGTTTTTTCAGAGTCTAATTTAGACTCTTTTTTTTGGCTGATAGTTCAGTAATTTAATATACAGTCTCCTAGAGTACTCAAAAACCTCCTAGTTCAGAAAAAGGTAGCGAATAGGCAAATGATTAAGAAGAAATACATTTACTGGCAAGATGATGATATGTGGTTAGGTTATCTAGAAGAATATCCTGACTATTGGACTCAGGGTGAAACTGAAGAGGAGCTAAAAGAAAATCTACTCGATATTTACAGTGAATTAACAAGTGGAAATATCCAAAATATTCGTAGAGTTGCAGAACTTGAAGTTTCATGAAACGAAGAGATTTAATCAGTAAGATTGAAGAAATGGGTTGTATCTTCGTTCGTCATGGTGGCAAACATGATTGGTATCAGAATCCAATAACAAAAATATCTCAAGCTGTTCCTAGACATAGGGAAATTAAGGAGCAACTTGCAAAACATATTATTAAGATGCTTAACGATGAAGCAGACTAATGCTTAGAATAAAAGGTACTCACTATGACCCTTGAACAGCTTGAAGCCGAAGTTCTTGCACTTCCAAAAGATTCTCAAGTGATTTTATTAGCAAGATTACTGGAAAGATTGGGTCAAGAAAGTGGAATAGATCAAGAAATTGCGGCTAGTTGGGCTGAAGAAGCCCAGAAGCGTGATGAAGATATGAACACCAATCAAATTACTGGTATTCCGGCTGAAGAAGTGTTTCGACGAGTTTGTGCATCTTAACAATGACAAGAATTGTATTTCATTCATTGGCAGAGCAAGAGTGGCAAAATTAACCTTGTTCTTGGTAATAACGATCTAAAAAACTTTGGATGAGGGCAGAAGATGCACGAAAGGTGGTTAATTGCAATTTAGAAATGGCGTTAGGAAAATCAATTATATCTTTGGTTCCTGCACGATAAAGAACACCGAGTAAGCCTGTGACATTAAGACCTTGTGCGATCGCTGCTTGTCGAGCATCCATATCATCTAAGATAATCAGGGCGGCGTTGAGTTGGACAGCCAGAGAAATGGTTTCTTGCTCACCTATACCAAGTTTGCTAGATAAGTTGGGTAATAGAGGCGTGGTAGTTTGAATCTCTAACCAGCTTGGAGGTTGGGCAATCCAGTTTTGAACTTGGATGTAAGAACCTTCGGCAAGAAGTTCTGTGCAGACGGCATTGGGGATGGTGATGCGGCCGAAAAGTTGAGGCAGAATTTCAACACAATCAATCAAGATGAGATAGCACAAAGGTGAAGTATCGCAAACAACTATCATTGCTGAGTAATTGCTTGGTCAATAGCTTGCAAGTCTTGCTCTAAGTCAGCTACGGTGTAGGGTAGGTAAGCTTCATAGGCTTTAAGAAAAGCATCGGTAGCAAGTCGAGAAGAAAGATTTAACAGACGTTGAACTTGAGCAGTAGAAATTTGCCGATGGCGATAAGCTTCAACCACCAGCGATTCTAAGGCGCGGCGAGAAAGTTGGTCAGGGGTATTAGCGAGTTGATGGGCAATGTCATCGGGTATTTCGATGGTAATTTGCATTTGCGGTGTCCTTTAATGGATGTATGATGCTTTTTTTTAAGAATAACTGAGCAGCATCATACATTTTTAGCAATGCTCCGGTTGGGCTAGGCGTAGACGCGGAAGCGGCTTGTCGTAGACATCGCTTCTCAAATTAAACCACTGTACGAGCTATTCCTCAATATCTTTTACATCATCTGGCGGTTCAAACATAATCTCAAAACCTCCGTTGGGAATAGTTCGACGCAAAAATCTTAAATGGTCGTCTGCATCTTGGCGGTTAGCAAAACGGGCGACGGTGTGAGATTGGGTAATAACTACAGTTTTTACTATCACCCAAGGATGATTTTGGGCAATAACTGGTTTTATCATGGTTAATGTCTCCTTTTGTTAGGGAGCCAAGAGCCAGCAGGAAGCCTCGGAAACTTATTTGCTGGCTTTTGACAAGATTTGTAATTTTGTTGCCTGGTTGCGGTAAGTGTGAGTGTGTTTTCATCGCTTCTAAACACTCTCATCTCATAGCTTTTGTGCTAAAAGCTGGGTTGCATCATGGTCGTGGAGTCCTGGGACAACTAGCCATAGCCACATCCGGCACTTGAACAAGCGCAATGATAGAAGTTCTTCAGGGAATTTTTGATTTCTGTGACCTTGCCAGTGTCCAAGGTGTGCAAGTTGTTGTTTGGCGCAAGTTGGGCAAAGGTCGCCTGGTTTTCCTTTGTCGATGGTGTAGTTTGAGTCTTCAGGATTAAGGGGTTTGATGCCGGGAAAGCGCCCTGCTTGGGAATGGGGGCAGGGTTTGCCGTCGAGTTCTGCGGGGATGATGCCAGTGCAAATTAGGTTATCGGGGTATATGTTGCCGTCAGGCGAGAGGAAGAGGGCTTTGGGTTCGGTGTTTTGAATATTCATGCTTGACTACTGCCAGAAGCAAATGCTATCCTGACAATATACCTGTTAACCATGTAAATGTCAAAACTGAAATGATTAACTTCCTACCTCATATTTGAACCCAATTGTTTTTGCAACTAAGTCTAAATGTTTTGACTTTGAGCGAGTTGGTTCATAGATTCCGTTTTCCCATTCACTAACTGTTTGCTGGCGTACACCTAACTCTTGTGCAAATTCTGCCTGTGTTAAACCAATTTGGAGGCGTAATGCCTTGATTGATTTGCTATTCCATACCACTTTTCCATCTACAAGCTGCACTTGTTCGCTAGTAGTAAATTTGCGAAAAGTAACGCATTGCTTATCAAAATCAACATCCCCAACGCGATATCCTGCTTCTATCCAGGACAAAGCCTGTAATGCGCCTTTGCTACGATTACTCCACCACGCCCGTTTACTTTTTGCTGAATTGGGTAAAGTATCATTTATTAAAGTCTCAATGTCAGCAAATGATAAATTTATTTCATTTTGATTACTGCCACGTAAAAATTCAAGGAGTGGCTGGTACTTGCTGCCCTCCTTCATGTAACCTCTTCTTCTCCTAGTATCATGCGTTCAACACGAGCTTTTGCTTCAGTCAGCAAGTATTCAGCTTCCGTATACAGACGATTTGCTTCATTACGTCGCCTGTTTAATTCATCTACGATTACTTGCTGAATTTTCATAGGCGGTAAGGGAACGCGCAGATGTTGCAAGTCTTCTGCATAAAGGTGAGCAGTTTGACCTCTAGACATTCGGTTGATAAGCTCTTGAATAGGCTTAATGATAAAACAAGTGAGTAAGTATTCTGGCAGTACGATTTGATGGTTAACTCTAACAATAATTAACTCACCAACTGCCATACATTGATCAAGATATTCAATAGGAATATTTCTTACCAAGCCAAAACTTCCACCAATATAGTCCAATTGATGAGAAGCTGAAAGTAAAAGTAAATCTCCATCTTTTACGTATGCTTTCTTAGCTTTTTTAAAAAATATTCTTGATGTAAAAGCTACTTTTTTCCATTCAATTTTCCAATCTTTTGTAAGACTAGAAACTTTTATTACTACGCAGCCATTTTCTGTATAACCGTCTTTAGCGGGGGTTAATCCATTGACTATATTTATGCAAATCTCAGATAAAGTTTTTGTTGGGTATATTGAATTTTCTATTGTTTGCTCTAGCTGAGTATAGAATGGTAAAAAATAACGGACATCAAAGCGATTTAATTGTGATCGCCTAATGAGAAAACGATTTTGACTTCTTGGTAAGACATTTTTAATTCCAATTACTTTAATTACATACTCTTGGATTCCTACAATTAAGTTTTGTGCAGCTAGTAGCTTTTCTTGATGTGTATAATAGGCATTCTGCATTATTTGAGCAATGCAATCTTGAACAGGTATAGGAGGAACAGGGATTATAAACTCTCCAACTTCAGATAAATTCAATTCTGGTCTTGTTGTTCTATGTCCTAATCTAATAGCTTGAAATTCACCCAATTGAGAGTTAATAAATGTTGCAACATAATAAGGATTTACTTTTTTTGAAAGTTCTAAACCAACAATATGACCTGTAATATTACCTTCTGTTAGACTTTCAGGAAATACAGCAGCAGTTCCAAGTCTACCTGCTATTGTTATCAAAAGATTTCCTGGAACTACACGGCTACGAATCAACTCATTGTGTTTTTCTTGAGATATGTATTTAAGTTCATCTAAAAAAATTCCTGAAGGTAGAACATCCTTAACTCTAATGTAAGGTATTCCGCTATCCTGATACATATCAACTTTACGGTTACTACCAAAAGGGCCGTCAAACATCCGGTTACTTAATTTCTTTAAGGAATGAAGAGGATATGGACATTCATGCAGTTTGTTAAATAGAAATTGAGATTTAGGTTGATAAAATTCAACAAAAAGTTTTTTTCTAGTCAAATCACTTGATTTAACTAGAAATCGCTTGATATCATGTTTATTAATATCCATTACCATCCTGCTAGGCTTTCAAAGTCTGTAACTGTTTCTATTACTTCAATAGGGAAATGTGCATTGTCTTCAGGTACACTAAAACGACCTGTAGCATCATAACCAATATCATCTATTCGAGCCATGTAAACTTCATAATCTTCATCAGCTTCTATAACTTCCTTTCCTAGTTCTAATTGAGCTTCTGCGGACAAAGGTGTTTCACGCTTTTCTAAAACAATCACGCTAGTTTTCACACCCGCGCCATAAGGCGCAAATGTAGCTTGTGGTAAACTAATTACTGCTTTTAATCTTGCCCAACGTAAAATCCAATCTCTAATATCCTGCATTGAACTGTTTGCCAATACCCCATCGGGTAAAACAATTGCTAACTTTCCCCCTGGTGTTAGAAATTCAATACAGCGATTAAGGAAAGCTACTTCTTGGGGAATACTTTTAACAACTTTGCCCTTTTTCTTACTAACTCCATCTCGTCCAGCAAAGTCTTTCAAAACACTTTCATTTGTCACTTTAGAACCAAATGGAGGATTAGTTAATATCATTGTCAACCCTCCCAGATAAAACCCTGGACGTTCTGGAAGCCCCTCTGTAATTCCTCCTGTAATACTACCCAATCGCTCTAGCGAATCCATTACCTTTAAATCAGCATATTGTGCGCCATTCATTAAAGTATTAACTCGCGCTATGTGCATCACAGTTCGAGAATATTCAGCACCAAATAAATGATTATCTCGAAACTTGATAAACTCTTGGGTTGGTTCTTCAGGATTAATCCCTTCAGCACTACCACCATTATTTGCTATTGCTTTTGCATACTCCTGCTTACGCACATAATCCAAAACGTGCGTCAACATACGCGCTGAACCGCAAGCAGGATCGCCAACATAATCATTTACTGTAGGTTGCAAAATTCCCACCATTAAATTAATTACTGGTGTAGGTGTGAAATATTGCCCCAAATCATCGCGGAAAGTCTTACTCAAAAAATCCTCAAACACTCCACCTTTGACATCTGCTGAAGATTTTCGCAAACTCCAAGGCTGTAAACGCTTAACGATTTCCATTGTCGTGTGAGGCTTGAATTGCAGTACATCACCCTCATTAAAAGCCAAACGCACACCCAAATCATCACCAAATTTTTTCGCTAGTGTTTCTCGTTCCCACTGCTTTGCTTTCTCAAAAGTATCTCTTACTTGAACTAATAAACGTTCTGGGTCAGTTTCATTACTAACACTAAATACATAAGCCCGTGATTCTCCTGTTTGCTTTACCAAGTCAATTGTTGCCTGTTCGTCATACCACTTAGCAAACAAGAATTTAACCATTGCATCAACGGCTTCTTGTGGCTGCAAACCCTCATTATCTCTGAGAATTGAGTGACAACCAGAACGCGTATCTCCCAAAACCTCCCGAAACTTATCACGGGTTAAAGGCTGTAGCCTAGTTTGAATATCATCTGGTTTACTGGTATTATAGATAACTTTGTAAGGACTATGATTTGCTGCCTCACGAGCGCTTTCGTACTTTGGCAAATCCCCAATAGGTTCTAATTTTCTTGGGTAATCAAGGTCACGACGATAAATTTTCGTGTGTTTACCACTAGTTAAAATTGCATAACGGGCAGATGGTGAAGCACTCATGTAAACTTCTAGTTGTTTGAAATGGTAATTCCATCCCAGTTCTTCGTTACCCTCAAACTTTTTGCTAGGTTCCATCGCTTCTAACATGATGAAAGCTACATCTAAGCCTGTGCCAGAGCCAAAATAGCGATCATCATAAATGATTAGATCAGACCTACCAAACATCTGCCTAGATGCAGTTATGTTGGAAAGTTCTAGCTCCATTGCGTCTAGTGGAACACCATACTCCTGTTCTAAAATCTGAATTGCCCATATTGTCACGGGGTCTTCAAGCGGACGTACATATTTACCAGAACCATCAGACAAAAGAAGTTTCTGAAGATTTGGGTGCTGGCGATAGTTCTGTGGTATGTTAGCCGGATTTTGGTAAGGATTAGTGAAATCGGAGAAAGGCATGAAGTTATTGCTATGGGAGACAGACTACACAGTAGATAAATGATATGGTATTCTGGGCGATCGCTTAAGAGAAAAATTAATATAAGCCCAAGATTCAGCAAAATAATAAGTTTATCACTAATTATAATTTAAAAATAATTCATGTATGTATTGCGAAAATTTAGTTTTCTCCCGTCATGCTATCCAACAAATGTTTTATCGTCGCATCAGTCAAAAAGATGTAAAAACTGTGATTTCTTATGGAGAAGTGATAGAAGAAAATCCTAATGATACACCTTACCCTAGTTATCTAAATATTGGATTTTATAGAAGGTAAGCCGATTCATGTTGTATTTTCCTACGATGAAGCTACAGATACGGGATATGTAGTAACAGCTTATATTCCTGATGCTAATATTTGGTTAAATGGTTTTAAAACTAGGAGACAAAGATGATGAAATGCGTAATTTGTCAGCATGGAGAAACTAAACCGGGTTTAGTAACTGTGACATTAGAAAGAGATGAATGTATTATCGTTTTAAAAAAAGTTCCAGCAGAAATTTGTGATAACTGTGGTGAATATTATTTAAGTGATGCAGTTACTGAACAGGTTTTAGAAAAAGCAGAGTCAGCTATTAATAATGGAGCAGAGTTGGAGATTCTTAGATATGCAGCTTAATGTTCTTATTTGCGTCTCTGCTACCATTCATGAAGCTGATGGTACAGACATTGTTTAGTCAGAGTTTTGAGACGACGTTTGAAGGGAGGAGTAAAACGAACTTCTGCCATAAATCTAGGCTTCGATATCGTCCCAAAGCTCTGAAACTGGGAAAGTTTGTCCTGTTGCTGCTTGTCGCACGGACTCTTGCAAATCGGCTAATATTTGTGCTTTTGGTTCTTGTTCATCAATCCAAGCTAAACCACTGACTTTATCAGAATTTATGGAACTTATAAGCTGTTGCCAAAGTTCTACAGGGACGAGTACATCTGTTGTTTCTCCATTTACGTTGGTGACATAACGAATCTGACTTTCAATTTGTGCGATTATCATAGTGTTATTTCTCGTGTGATGCTTTTTTGTACCGAATCAACACTAAACAGCATCTTGTATTTTTAGTGATGAGATAGGTTACGTGTAGAGGCGGAGCGGCTTGTTGTAGACATCGCACCACTAAACTATAATTTTATCGGATTTTTGAGGGTAGAATTTTGACTCGACTGGGAGTATCACAACCCACATTCCGCACCCTTAAGTGTCAAAAAAGATACCCAAGAGAAAAAATCGGGGATTGTCAATTTAATTAAATCAACCTAACGAGGAAGACGAAATCCCCAAAAAGCTGTTACTTAATAACTAGTGACTTTTTGCCAAACATGATTTTGATAGCAGACTAATTGTGATGAATATAGCTAATTTTCCGTGGCTGACGACGATTATTCTGTTTCCGATAGCCGCGTCGCTACTTCTTCCCATCATCCCTGACAAAGAAGGCAAAACAGTGCGCTGGTACTCCCTCATCGTGGGGCTGATAGATTTTGCACTAATTGTTTATGCTTTTTATACTGGGTATGATTTCTCCAATCCAGATTTGCAGTTAGTGGAAAGTTACCCTTGGGTACCACAATTGGGTTTGAATTGGTCAGTAGGGGCAGATGGCTTATCCATGCCCCTAATTATTTTGACTGGATTCATTACCACGCTGGCGATTTTAGCAGCTTGGCCTGTCACCTTCAAGCCCAAGCTATTTTACTTCTTGATTTTGGCGATGTATGGCGGTCAAATTGCCGTGTTCGCCGTCCAGGATATGCTGTTATTTTTCCTGGTGTGGGAACTAGAACTAGTACCGATATACTTTCTGCTGTCGATTTGGGGAGGTAAAAGACGGCAATATGCAGCGACTAAATTCATTTTATACACTGCTGGCGGGTCGCTGTTTATTTTGCTGTCTGCCCTGACAATGGGATTTTACGGCGATACGGTGACGTTCGACATGCGATCGCTCGCCTTAAAAGATTTCGCCCTGAATTTCCAACTTGCCCTCTATGCGGGCTTCCTAATTGCCTACGCCGTCAAGTTGCCGATTATTCCCTTACACACCTGGCTACCTGATGCCCACGGTGAAGCTACAGCCCCTGTCCACATGTTATTAGCAGGTATTCTCTTGAAGATGGGCGGTTACGCCTTAATTCGGATGAATGCCCAAATGCTGCCTGATGCCCACGCTTATTTCGCACCAGTGTTGGTGGTTTTGGGGGTAGTTAATATCATCTACGCTGCCTTGACATCCTTTGCCCAGCGCAACCTGAAGCGAAAAATTGCCTACTCTTCAATTTCTCACATGGGCTTTGTGATGATTGGCATTGCCTCCTTCACCGATTTGGGATTGAGTGGGGCAGTATTGCAAATGGTTTCTCACGGGTTAATTGGGGCGAGTTTGTTCTTCCTGGTTGGCGCAACTTACGATCGCACCCACACCCTGATGTTGGATGAAATGGGCGGTGTTGCGAAGAGAATGCCGAAGATTTTCGCCATGTTCACTACCTGTTCGATGGCTTCTTTGGCATTGCCAGGAATGAGCGGTTTCGTAGCAGAATTAATGGTATTTGTCGGCTTTGCTACTAGCGATGCTTATACCTCTACCTTCAAAGTCATTGTGGTGTTCTTGATGGCAGTGGGAGTAATTTTAACTCCGATTTATCTGCTGTCGATGTTGCGCGAAATTTTCTATGGAGAAGAAAACAAGGAATTAGTTTCTCACCAAGCTTTGATAGATGCCGAACCCCGTGAAGTATTTATCATTGCCTGTTTGTTAATTCCAATTATTGGGATTGGTTTCTATCCAAAATTGCTGACTCAAATGTATGACGCGACAACTGTACAATTGACGGCAAGATTGCGTGATTCCGTGCCGACATTAGCACAGCAAAAAGACGAAACACTCAAGGTTTCTTTGAGTGCGCCCGATATTGGTAATTAAATTGCGATCGCTAGTTTAGTCTAAATTTTTATTGCTTTGAGGGCGGGTTTTGTACCTGCCCTTTTTATTACTCACTCGCAATTTTTGATTCGGTAAAGTAAAAAGACTCATCGCTGATTAATTTGTTTGCAACCAGTTAAGTAAATCTTCCATAGCAGTAAAATCTAACAAAGCTTCGCCAAGGGTTTCTAATTGATTTAAAGAAAGAGATTTGATGCGCTCTTGCAATTCTGGTGATAATTCTCCCACTCGTCTTTGTAGTAATTTTAAAATAAGTCGTTGTTCACCTTTTTGTTCACCTTCTTGTTTTCCCCGCTCATAGCCGATGCGCTCACCTGTAGTTACATATCTCATAGTCCGCTCCTGCTCAAATTCTTTAAACTCTTCCCAAAACTGATTTTCCAATGCCTTTGGTAATATCATAACCCAATCGATAAATCGATATAGGTTGCGAATATCCTGTTCTTCTAAGCCCAAATCATATAACCTGCGAATTAAGCTAAATTTCCATATTTTGCGTTGTTCGGGTGATGAGCGTGTCTGCTGCGTTTTCAAATGCGCCATGACGACAGTTGCAAATGGATTATCGCTATTTTCTAACTCGTGAAAGCGATTTTCGTAATCTAAAAGTTTAATACTGCCAAATTCAAAAGTTAAGCGAGTATTGGGATAATTGTAACTGTAATTATTTGGCCGCCATTCGCGGTTTGAATCGCATAGAATTGCAAGACTAATTGCTGGTCGATCGAAGCGGTCAAATATGCGAAAGTTGTAGGTAAACATCCGCTTGGGAAAGTTATCTTCTTTTTGTGCCTGAATTTCGACATGGATTAATAACCAAAGTTCTTCCCCTTGGGTTTGCCAAACTTTGACTAATTGATCGGCATATCGCTTACCTTGTTCGGCTTCACGAGTTATTTGTTGAAATTCTTTATCTAGAAATTCGTAGGGACGCTCCCAATTAATTAATGCAGAAGTTTCTGGAAAAAAGAAATGCATTGCTTGGGGAAAATAAACTTCTATAATTTCTTTCCAAGGGCTATCAAAATCAGCGCGTAGCCCGTCGTAGACATCGGTAACATTAGTCATGAACTGATTGCAGATGATATTTCTGAAAAAATCCTAACATTAGGTTTTGCTTATATTCTGCCCTTTCTTGCTATTGTCAGTTAGGGACTCTGGTAGTCAGTAGTGAAAAACCACGAATTTAATGTAAGATTTTGTAATCACAAGTTTGTGAATACTGAAGAAAAATCCACAGGCATCGCTAAAAATGGTTCTTTATTCTGGCGCTGCGATCGCACATCCATAGATTACTTACAATCTATCTAGAATCAGATTTGGCAAAACCGCTCATGTTAAACTACAATCCACTGCATTGTTTGCCATCTTCCGAAGAGTTACCAGACTCAAATGATACCCCTGTGGATAATGAACTCCAAAATTTAATTCCCGGCTTGTTGAAAACGACACTGGCTTTAGTTTGGTGCGATCGCTGGGATTGGTTTTTTGGTGTTGACATGGGTATTTATTATCACCCAGATAAAACAGCCGTTGTCCCTGATGGGTTTCTCAGCTTAGGTGTTAAACGCTTTATTGATGAAGATTTACGCCTAAGTTATGTGCTGTGGGAAGAAAATAAGCCGCCAATTTTAGCACTAGAAGTTGTTTCTCAAATTTATCGAGAAGAATATAGCACCAAGAAAGAATTCTATGCCAAAGAATTAGGAATCTTATACTACGTTGTATATAGTCCGCTTCGGCGTAAAAAGACACCTTTGGAGGTATATCAGCTAGTTGATGGGGAATATATTTTAATCTCAGGAAATCCCGTTTGGCTACCAGAGATTGGTTTAGGAATTGGGCGAGAACGGGGAATTTATCAAGGTATAGTGCGGGAATGGCTGTACTGGTATGACGAGGAAGGACAAAGATTGCTAACACCAGAAGAACGCATCAGGGAAGCGGAAGAACGCACAGCTTTTGAAGAACAGCGACGTGTGGAAGCAGAACAAAAAGTAAAAATGTTAATTGAAAGGTTGAATGCACTTGGTGTCGATCCAGATACTTTATCGTAGATTCACCAAATTTCGGAATTTTCGTTATCTTAATGTTAATTTGCTTCCTGGCGAGGGAATTATATCTATAAAGGAACTCATCGCTTGGCGGTACAGATCGTCAAGGCTGGTTGCTCAATAAATATATTTACCAAAACCTGCATCAAAAATATGGAAGTTAAATTAGGATTTGGAGCAGTACCAAAACCTCAATATGTTTTTGTCAGCAAAGAATCTGATCATTGCTGGTATATGCTATCCGATGATACAAGACAAATACCAATTTATGAGAGAGCCTTGACTGGGGTGATAACAGGGATAGAAGTTAATAAAAAAGTGGAAACTTCACATGGAGAAACAGAAAAAACTGATTTGCATATTCTGGCAGAAAAACCTTATGTTATCCGCTCAGGAAGTGAATCTTACTTTTCTAAAAGTTTGTTGCTTTCACTTGATGCCTTGACTTCTGAACAATTGCATCATCCATTGACGATCGCAGTTAGTCCTGGAGAGAAAACAATTGTATTTTGTACAATTTATAATCCGGTAACTTATCGATCTGTAGATGTTAGTTGGGATGGACATAAGGAATTAGACTGGCAAGCTTTAGGGCAAAAAGTTAGTTTAAAAATTAATAGAATTTACAATTTAAATCAAGAGACAATTCAAATATCTGCTAATACAACGGCATCAGAAATTAATGCAGTTTTGATAGCTCAAAGTGACACATATTTAGCCCAATTAAATTGGACTCCAGAGCAGGGAAGGGAGTATTTGCAGCAAAAATATGGCAAGCGATCGCGCTTACAACTCACTGATACAGAAATTCTGGACTTCATTGATTATCTGCAAGCAAAACTAACCCAAAGCTGCCCAACTTAGTTGCTGTTGGGTTAGTCTGCGATAGTTGAATGTCACTAAACTGTCTCCTCACTTTCAGGGAAAATTGAAGTTGCGTACTCTAAGGAGAAGGATGTTAGATCAACCTGATCTTGCTCAGTCCAAGTATCACTTTGGTCGATGATTGACAAGTTTTGTTCGACTAGCTCATTTAGAATCAGGGTTGCCAAGCGTAGCTGTTCAGTCGGTGACAAGTTACAAACAACTTGGCTGTATATCTCTTGGGCATCAGACTAAATCTAGTTGACATAGCCACAATTACAGTTATCAAATATCGCTTGCTTCCGGTAGGCAGTCTTTATCTAACACTAATTCTAAAGAATATGGATATCAACCTCTTCAATCAGATGTTATACATCAATTTCATGCCAGTGATGCGATCGCAATAGTTGGGTTGTCTGTTCAATCCACAAATTAAAATCTGTTGTATAACTTCCACTCATAGCCGTTCTCGATCAGCCGCATAGCTTAGGCAAGCCAAAATATCCTCTTGTGTCAAATAAGGAAAGTCATCAAGCATTTCTTCGTAGGTCATGCCAGAGGCAAGATACGATAAAACATCGTATACAGTAATTCGCATTCCTCTAATACAAGGCTTACCACCTCGTTTTCCTGGTTCGATTGTAATAATGTTTTGGTACTGCATAGCTATTCAATCCTCAAAAATCTTCATCGTCAACAAAAAATTCAGCATCGTCTTCCAATCGAGAATTACGCTGGCCAAAATCAGCTAGTCCCCAGAGAGGTTGCAGCAGTGCCATGCCAATTAACCCTAAACCGGCACTAAAAGCCATTACTAAACCCATTGGTATTTGAATCGATTGAAATGTTAAGAATTTCAACGATACAGGTGTGGCATTTTGGACAGAAATAATTGCGATCGCAATTACCCAAACCGCTACAACTAGAGATGTCAAAAAAGGAGCAAGAGTTTTCATACTTTGAGCAAAGCTAGGAGTGAAAAGCTAGGAGTCAAAAGTTAAGAATTGTTAATTTACAACTCTTAACTCCTGTACAGACGCGATTAATCGCATCTCTCCTAACTGCTAATTCTTATCCCTCTAATTTAGCAATGACACTCTCTAACTCTTGGGCGATTTTGGTTAGTTTTTCGGGAGTGTTGGTTTCGAGGTAAACGCGTACCAGTGGTTCTGTACCAGAAGGACGCAGTAAAATCCAGCTACCTTCTTCTAAATACAGCTTAATACCGTCTTTACGCCCTACTTCCTTAACTTTAATTCCTGCTACCTCTGTAGGTGGATTTTTAGAAAAGGAGTCGATGACGGCGGTTTTGTGCGCCTCTGTGAGGTGCAAATCTAGGCGGTTGTTGTAAAGTGGGCCATCAGCTTCAGCGATCGCTTCTTTAACAAGTTGACTCAGAGGTTTGCCTTCATAGGCGATGGCTTCTGCCACCAGCATATCGGCTAAAACCCCGTCTTTTTCGGGAATATGCCCGATAATACTCAAACCACCTGATTCTTCTCCACCAATTAATACGGCAGTTTCGCGCATTTTTTCGCCGATGTATTTAAAACCAACTGGTGTTTCGTAAATTTGCAGCCCATTTTTAGCAGCGAAATTATCCAGCAGGTGGGTTGTAGCTACAGTGCGGACGATAGCGCCAGTTTTACCCTTATTTTTGATTAAATGACGTGCTAGAACTAGCAGCACAGTATTGGGAGTCAGGACGGTTCCTTGTTCATCAACGATGCCAAAGCGATCGCTATCTCCATCCGTAGCCAAGCCCAAATCAGCGCGATCGCGAACTACTGCTTCCACTAACTCAACTAATTGTTCTCCTTTGGGTTCTGGCATTCCACCCCCAAATAAAACATCCCGCCAATCGTGGAAACTTTCTAACTGAACGCCACTATGTTGCAAAACTTCATCTAAATAGCCGCGAGAGGTAGAATACAAAGCATCGTACTTTACCTTTAAATTAGCACTTCTGATTTTTTCTACATCAAGTAGAGTGTAGATAAATTGTAGGTAATCAGGTTTCGGGTCGAAAATTGAAATTGAACCTGATGGGTTGCTTCCAGGCAACTCATCCGATGCACTTTCTATATTTGCCACAATAGTATCAGTAATCTCTGGAGTGGCAGGGCCAGCATAATCGGGTATATATTTAATTCCACAGTAGGGTGCTGGATTATGACTAGCAGTAAACATTAACGCCCCAGCCGAATTTAGGTGACGGGCGTTGTAGGCGATTACTGGTGTGGGGCAATCCCGATCGGTAATTTTCACAGTCCAACCCAAGTCTGCTAGCACTTGGGCCGCTGTTTGGGCAAACTGGTCAGCTAAAAAGCGAGTATCGTAGGCAATAAGTACCGGTCTATCTTTTGTGTAGGCTGTTTCTAAATAAGTGGCGATCGCCCTGGTTACTTTCCGCACATTGGGGAAAGTAAAGTCATCGGCAATAATCCCTCGCCATCCATCGGTGCCAAATTTAATCTTGCTGGACATTTTTGCCACTTGCTCCCGTACATTATCAGTACTATAAAAGCTTCCCGCAAAGCGTGTGTAGCAGCAAGTATCCTCCGAAGTTCTTTTCTAAGCAAGCCTTAGCTTAAACTTCTCCCCACCGTATTTTCTCTCACTGTTTCTGAGCAATGTCAACCCCCGATCGACCTTTTGCCAGTTATCACCTTTGGTCTCTAGTTGCCCCAGCGACTGGGCAAGAACGCTGGCATTGCCAGATGAGACGGGGGTTTATCAAAGCACGGCAACACGAACCACAAGTTAAAGCGCTTTTAGGGCAAGCCACCGCACCCCAGCGCATTGGCATACTCGCCCAAAAAGGCATTTATGAGTTTCATCATCACAAGTATCTGTTGAAGGAAGCAGATGGTGTAGAAAGAGTTGCACAGCTACTTAAATTAAGCAACTCAAGCATTCAAGTCCAGCAACGCGTGCTGCAAATCTTGCAAAAATATCACGATGCGCCGTTGCTGTTGGATAAAGATATTATTCAATTAACTCCGGGTGATGAAGGCTTTCCTAAACCGATAGTAGTTGAACAAGAAGATTATTGCTTTCGCTTATACGCGGCTATGGACTGCGTTTTTATCGAGTCTGATAGCACTTTACATATTTTAGATTTCAAAACTGGCAAGTCGGCTTTTGACAAACGACAGGCTTTAGTCTATTTACTAGCTGCTCGTTATCTTTACCCTGGACGAGAAGCTGTTGCATCATTTTATAATTTAGAAATATGTAAAAAATCTGAGTTAATTAGTATTAATAATTACGAGTTAGAATCTTTAAAATTTGAGTTAGCTAATATTGCCCACAAGCATCAGCACGATTTACAAAAATATCAGGAAGAAGCAAGTCATTTTAGTAAAATCTTTCCTCCTAATCCTGGCTCTCACTGCCGCTTTTGTCCATTTAACTCAATCTGTGAATTTGCTGATTTTAAGCAACATCACTCATATCCACTGCCAAGCTTAAGAGTTAACAGCTAATTTTTTTACCTCTTTATATTGGTTTAATCTTCATAAAATGGCTGCTAAATTCTCGTAATTTTACTGACCTGACTCTCGACTCCTGTTAGACAAACTAGATATAACTGCATCTATATCTTGGACTGTCAGGAGTTAAGACTAATGCGATTAACAATAAATAAATCTGTTTCTAAATCAATTGGAATTTGGACTTTTCTTTTACTTTTTATCCTTAAAGGAGTTTTTCCTGAACCTGCCTATGCACTGTTGTCGTCTCTAGACGCTTGTGCTGTTCAACCTGAATGTGCTGAGGCTATAGGCTTAGAATTATCTTCTACTATTGCTGCTCCAACTGCGGAGGCTGCTGGAACGACAGCAATTAGCACAACTACAGCTACAGGAGCTACTTCTTCTTCTGTACAAGCTGTTACTGGGACTACAGTTGTTGGAGATATGAGCCTACCTGGTGTTGCGGCTTATTATATTTGGAATCAAGCTCAAAATCAGCAGGCTCAAAATAAAGCTAAGGAGAGATATTGTTATTTTTATGCACTTGATTTGGTTTGTGGCCCACAGGGTCAATCTTCAGTTCTTTATAATTACAAATTTCACCAAATAGTACATTACAGGATGTCTGGTTCTCCCGACAAACTTGTAACTCATCATTATCGAAGTTGGCGATCTGTACCAGGGGCAGTTAGAAGTTTAGCTAATCAATATCCAGGTGGTTATTTTGGTGGTAGTTCTCCTCCTACTGCTGATTATGTAAATTGGATTAGTTTAAATGATGGAGATGGTAATAATCAAGCTCGTGGAGTCGTTTATGAATCCTCAACTGGCGACCCTATGACAGCGTATGATTATGCAAATTCTTCTTACAATAATGCTGAGAAAGGATGGATTAGCGATCTGGTTCGTGCTGATGGGCTACCAGATAATTCACCCCCTCGTGATTGGAAAGATTGGCCCCAAGAAAAGCGCAATGCAGCTGTTCAATTACTAAATAATTCTGACTGGCAAGGTTTAATTAGTTCAATGCCAGCAGGAGGCATATTAAATCCTGGAGATAAGATTCATGCTCCTACAATTGTAATTCCAGGGCAAGAAACAGACGACCCTAATACGCCAGCAGATGAGCGTTTGTTGAAAAAGGAGTCTGGATTTTTTACTTTTCCTGGAATTCCTGATTTTGATAAAGATGGCATTCCAGATGCAAGTGATCTAGACAATGATAATGACGGAATAGTAAATACGAATGATCCAGAACCGTACAATCCTAATATTCCATTCGCAAGCAGTTCGCCCGATCAGTCAGGAAAAGTTACTCCTGAAGTTCTTCAAGACATCCACGATATTGTAAGTAAGCATGAGAATTTCAAATGTGTTGAATGTGCTGCTGAAATTGAGACTTACTTGAGAAAGGAGGATATTCATGGAGAGCGGATTAAACTTGATACGACGAAATCAGTAAAAGAAGATGACAACATATACGATGATAGCAACCCACCAAAAGCTGCACCAGACTATATTATTTCAACTAATGGTCATCATGAAGGAATTGCGATTAGGATAAATGGAGAAGAAAAAGTTTTTGATAACCTTCATCCTGACGGAGTTCCTATAGAGCAATGGATAAATAATCTCACCTTTATCAGCAAGGAACGTTCTGGAGCAAAGTTCCGGAGATCAGGATACTTGTTTTAAATAGGAAATATCTTTCAATAACATTCTTCATCAAAGTATAGGTTGCTAGCATGAATGATCTTTCCACGCTGCTTCAAAAGATTAAAGAAAATCCAGTCATGTTCATAGATAAGCCATCAATTACTTGTCTTCATTCATTCTTAAATGGGTATTTAAGTGGTGTAATCCGACTAGGGTTAACTCAAGAAGGCTCTGAAACAGACGGGTTTAACGAGTGGATGCAAGAAAGAGCAAAAACTAATGTGAGTCAATCTTGGGCTGGGATAATTCTCTTTGGTTCTGGAAGTGAACGAACTGCTTTTTATAGGTTCTTTGAAGAATTTGATCAGTTCTTAAAGCAGAAAAATAGTTCAAAAATTCAAGAAAGTGAAGACGTTTTCAAGCTTCGTCAGGATTTGAGCTTTCGTCAGTTTGATATTTATGACGAGATTTTAAAGGGCATAAAGAAGAGACCCGGTATGTTCTTAGGTACTAGCTCAATTACTAAGCTTGATATGCTTTTGCGAGGATATAGTCTGGCTCGAAGAGAAGGTGGCATACCTCCAACAGAGCCAGAAAGAGAATTTGAAGGTTTTCAATCATGGATTCAAGAAAAATATGGAATTAACTCAGGTCAGTCATGGTCTAAGATAATTCTTTTCTATTCTGTAGATGAGTATGAGGCACTACAGAAATTTTTTGAATTGTTTGAAGAATACTTGAACAGGAACAAGAGTTTAGAAGTAGACGAAAATTGTGGTTAAGCAGAGAGTACTAAGGTGCGTTAGCCTACGGCATAACACACCCTACTCGCTTTCTTAGCGCCTTTACCTAATGCCCTAATTTAAAAAGGTGGTAATTCTTTAAGAATTGTGAAGCGAATATGATTTATCGCCAAATCACCGATGGGGATATCTTCTTTGGTTAGTCGTGTACCTTGACTTGTCACGGTTTCAAAGGTGATACCTTTGCCTATTTCAATGTGATACCAGCATAAACCCATAAAAAAGCGCGTTGGATAAGGCCCACCTTCACCCACATCGTCAGGATTTGATTCCATTGGCAACCAACCAAAATTCGGGATGTAGAACTCTAGCCAAACATGATTAAAGTCTGGTTGTAGCGGCACTCCTAGTAAGTCACTATGGGGGGGACATTTGTACCTCCCGACTGTGCGGCAGGGGATGTTATTCAAACGGGATAGGGCGAGCAATACGCCGACATATTCGCCACAGGAACCAACACCCCGTTCTAAAACTACATCTGGTGTGTCAATGTAAGGTTTAATCCCGTAGGATAACTGATCGTAGACGTAGTTGCGGATGCTGTGCATTTTCCGCAGCACATTGGTTTCAGAACCAATCGCTTCTCTGGCGGCACGGCGAACAATGGTAGTATCCATTGCTAAATCGTCGTCATCTACTAGGTAGCGTGTTTGTAATTCTGGGGATAGTTCCGGTATATCTTCGACATCTCTGGGTGTAATACGATATTTAATCCCTCGAACTTCCACAAGTGCTTTCCAGCCAAATATATGCCGTTCTCCTGGTGCAAGAGAATCAAATTTAAAGACTGCTACACGTTGCCCTTCTATTACTTCTTCGGTAAAGGGTATACCAATTGGTTCAACGTGTTTCACCTTTTGACGCTCTGTTTCCGATGGTAGGGCGATGCGCCATTCTACATCAGGTAAATACACCTCATCTAAGGGGGCAATTTCCTCAGCATAGGACATTTCAATGAGATAGCCATTAGAGAGGGCGTAGCGCTTATCTGGCTGGTAATGATAATGCAGGGGATGAATGAAAGTGCGATCGCGGAATGTTAGCTCATGACTCGGATCGGCATTGGGGTTATCCCGGATATAAGGCTCCTCTGTGGCGTAGGCGACGTAGATACTTTCTTCACCTGTTTCGCCATTTTTATGGATTGCGATGCCTGTAGGACATTCAAAGGGTGTCAGGACACTAAATTGTAGTTCTCCTGTTGCCCTGTCCATCGCGTACACTGATTGCTCGGTGCGATCGCAAATCCATAGCATTTCTTGGTTGACTGCTAAATTCTCTATCCCAACTCCAGGGGCATAAAATCTGGTAATCTCTTTTCGGGTTTCGCGGTCATAAACCAGAATGTAGCCTAGTCTTTGGCAGCTGACATAAACTGTTGTTTCCCAAACAGCAACGCCGTCAGCCGGATAAGGCAATGTCACAAAGTGTTCTAGACCCAAAGCATTGAGCTTGCACAAGTAAACAGTATTTTCGCGGCTCACCCACAGGGTATCATCCCACACTGCTATACCAGTGACATCAGTAAATTCTTTAACTTGATGGGGATTGAGAATTTTGCTGTTGTCAGAGATGGGATCAATCTCTAGTAGATGTCCTTTAATACTATCAATAGCAATAAGTCTATCTTGAATGAAAGTAATGCCACACAAGGTAGCAGCGGTAAGCGGTCGAATGGTTTTTTGCCCAAACATCTGGCTAACGGTCAAAGTGGGAAGTGCAAAACTCATATTAAGCATATTTATTGAATGGTTTAGCACGCCTGGGCAATTCAAAATTCAAAATTCAGCTAGAAAAGTTTGCTAGTTCGGGAAACCCTAATGGCACTCCAGTTGCCTTGAGCAGTGAGATAAACAAGGGACTGACTCAACTTTCCGCAAAATTAAAAATGAAGAAATGCAATCGTGCCATGCATCCTGGCTATTGACTACGGGATGTAAATGAAAGGAATGGCACCCTAAAATTAATTGTGGCATATCCCTATGTAACAAAGCTTCAAAGCTCTATTACTCATAATTATCGGTAAAATTTGTTCCGATAAACTCTTTCGTGAGAAATAATACTATGTCAAAATCGGAAGAATTTACAAATGTTAAGAATTACATATATGTTGATCCGACAGGGCGATCGCCTTAATGTAACTTTAGGAGATGGAATTCCTGCCATCACTAAATTATGATCGAATTTTGTAACCATTTGCTGTGACCTACACGATGTCTGCTAATTCTCTGCCTGAAGGTGCCGCCGTTTGGCATAGTTTAGAAGTTGATAAAGCGCTAGACCTGCTTGATAGTAATGCAGACAGTGGCTTAACACCCCAAGAAATTGAACAGAGATTACAAAAATACGGCCCCAACGAACTTGAAGAAACTGCTGGCCGTAGTACTTGGGAGATTCTGCTAGATCAGTTCAAGAACATTATGTTGTTGATGCTGATTGGCGTAGCTTTGATTTCTGGGTTTTTAGACCTGATGCGTTTGCAGTCGGGTGGATTGAAGCCTGGTGAAGTGCCATTTAAAGATACGATCGCTATCTTAGCAATTGTCATCCTGAATGGGATACTTGGCTACGTCCAAGAAAGCCGTGCCGAAAAAGCCTTGGCAGCCCTGAAAAAACTCACCTCTCCCTTAGTGCGAGTCATCCGTGATACCAGACTGGTGGAGATAGCAGCCAAGGAATTAGTTCCAGGGGATGTAATGCTGCTGGAAGCTGGGATGCAGATCGCCGCAGATGGCCGCTTGATCGAACAGTCGAATTTACAAGTGCGTGAGTCGGCATTAACGGGTGAAGCCCATGCTGCTAGCAAACAGGCAAAATTAAAATTGCCCGAAGAAACAGATTTAGGCGATCGCATTAATTTAGTCTTTCAAGGAACTGAAGTACTCCAAGGACGAGCGAAGGTTCTGGTGACTAACACCGGCATGACAACAGAATTAGGCAAAATTGCTGTCATGTTGCAAGCGGTGGAAAGCGAACCTACGCCGTTACAGCAACGAATGACCCAACTGGGTAACGTCTTAGTTACGGGTTCTTTGATTTTGGTAGCGATCGTTGTTGCTGGCGGTGTCATCAAGGACGGAGGTTTTAAAAACATCCAAGAACTCTTGGAAGTTTCCTTGAGTATGGCCGTTGCTGTGGTTCCAGAAGGTTTACCTGCTGTAATTACCGTGACTCTGGCACTGGGAACCCAGCGAATGGTGCGCCAAAATGCCTTGATTCGCAAACTGCCAGCAGTGGAAACATTAGGTTCTGTAACCACCATCTGTTCCGATAAAACCGGTACGCTGACGCAAAATAAAATGGTGGTGCAATCTATTGGCACTAACAACAAAACCTTTCGCGTCACTGGTGAAGGTTATGCTCCCACTGGGGACTTTCAGTTAGATGGTGAAAAAGTTTCCCTAGAGGAATCTCCAGAAATCTCCGCGTTGTCTGTCGCCTGTGCTATTTGTAATGATTCCGTGTTGCAAAAAGAACAAGGCGAATGGGCTATTTTGGGAGATCCTACTGAAGGGGCATTAATCACACTGGCGGGAAAAGCCGGAATCGAAAAAGACCAGTGGAACAGTAAGTTACCTCGTGTTGCCGAGTTTCCCTTTTCTTCGGAACGCAAACGGATGAGCGTGATTACTCAGGTGGAGGGAGTCGCCACGGGGGAAGCATCTTCGAGAGGTGTTGACCCTGCCATCGCCGGTTTTGTCCAATCTGAACCTTACTTAATGTTTACCAAAGGTTCTCCAGAGTTAACCTTGGCACGTTCAACTCAAATTCATTTGGGTAATGACACAGCCCCTTTAACTGAAGAACAACGCCAAAAAGTTTTGGCAGAAAATGACTTGATGGCGAGTAAAGGTTTGCGGGTGCTAGGTTTTGCCTACAAACCCCTCACAGAAATCCCACCAGAAGGTTCAGATGAAGTATCTGAGCAAGAATTAGTGTGGCTGGGATTGGTGGGAATGCTAGATGCGCCACGCCCAGAAGTAAGGGTAGCCGTGCAACAGTGCCGAGAAGCCGGCATTCGCCCAGTGATGATTACTGGCGACCACCAGTTAACCGCACGAGCGATCGCTACCGATTTGGGAATTGCCCAAGAAGGCGACCGTGTTCTCACAGGTCAAGAATTGCAACGGATGACTGACCAGGAATTAGAGCAAAACGTTGACCTAGTAAGCATCTACGCTAGGGTTTCCCCAGAACACAAACTACGAATTGTCCAAGCACTACAACGCCGGGGGCGATTTGTCGCAATGACAGGTGATGGTGTTAATGATGCCCCAGCCCTCAAACAAGCTGATATTGGCATTGCAATGGGCATTACTGGCACCGATGTTAGTAAAGAAGCCAGCGATATGGTGTTACTTGATGACAACTTCGCCACCATTGTTAGCGCCACCAAAGAAGGTAGAGTTGTTTATACCAATATCCGCCGCTTTATTAAATACATCCTGGGCAGTAACATTGGTGAAGTTCTCACAATTGCCGCCGCACCCTTAATTGGTTTGGGAGGTGTCCCCCTTACCCCGTTACAAATTTTGTGGATGAATTTGGTGACAGACGGTTTACCAGCTTTGGCATTAGCTGTGGAACCTCCAGAACCGGATGTCATGCAACGTCCGCCTTTTAGTCCCCGCGAAAGTATTTTTGCGAGAGGATTGGGTTCTTATATGATTCGCATTGGCATAATATTTGCCATTCTCACCATTACCTTAATGTTGTGGGCTTATCAACATACCCATGCAGATGGGTATAAGGGAGATCCAGAGACTTGGAAGACGATGGTATTTACTACCTTGTGTATTGCCCAAATGGGACATGCGATCGCCATTCGCTCCAATAATCGACTGACTATTGAGATGAATCCTTTCTCTAATATATTTGTACTAGCGGCTGTTGTCGTCACCACGATTTTGCAGCTGATGCTAGTTTACGTTCCACCCCTGCGAGATTTCTTTGGTACTCACTACCTAAACATACAAGAATTGGGGGTTTGTATTGGCTTCAGTGCCTTAATGTTTGTGTGGATTGAAGGGGAGAAGATATTTCTGCGGATTATGGGCAAGAAGGCTGTGTAAGAGCAGGGATGATGGAGATTGAGGCGTAGGTAGAACGTTTTGTGTCGGGGTTTGTCTTGCAAAGTTGCTCCTCTACAGCGCTTCGCGCATCCTGCGGCGGGGGAGACCCCTTGGCGCTAGCCTCTCCCTTTGGGAGAAGACCGCACTTTGCGCTAAATTCCCGTCACAAAACGTAATTGAGAATTGGTTTAACTCCAACGATCGCATTTCAAGAATTATTTCTAATCAACTGCAACAAGATAGACTCAAGACTTTGTAATACAGCATTTGTAGTGCGCTGATGTTCTTCAAAATTACGCTGATGTTGTTCATGGCTATCACGTAACTCAAGTAACGCATCGTCCAAAATCGCACTACGACCCAGAACACGGTCAACGTTACTGGTAAGCTCTCTCAAATCCTGGCTTAGTTCATCCAGTTGTCCTTGAGTGTTAGCTTGTCTAATAGTTAAATTGTCTAATTGTGCTTGAGTGTTAGCTTGTCTAATAGTTAAATTGTCTAATTGTGCTTGAGTATTAGCTTGTCTAATAGTTAAATTGTCTAATTGCTCTTGTGTACTAGCTTGTCTTTCAGCCAACCCCAAGATTATTTGTTCAATACGGTCTATTCGGTTAGGGAAGTATTCAGGTGTGTCAGTCATTTTTCTTGGATTGAACTTCTACAATTTTACTTCTATAACCCTGTCCAACCTTCGTAGCGTTCTCCTTTCCTTCTGTTCCCTATGTACCTGAAAACTCTAAACCTCCGACAATTTCGCAATTATCAAGACCAGCAGGTTGAGTTTACTGCTGCTAAAACCATTTTGGTAGGTAATAACGCTCAGGGGAAGTCGAATTTGTTGGAGGCGGTGGAGTTGTTGGCAACATTGCGATCGCACCGCATGACCCGCGATCGCGATTTGGTTCAAGAAGGGGAAGCCATAGCCCAAATTAATGCCACCCTTGAGCGACAAACAGGCGTTAGTGACCTTACCTTAACACTCCGGCGCAATGGTCGCCGGAGCGTTGCTATTAATGGTGAATCTATCCGCCGTCAAATGGATTTTCTCGGTGTTCTCAATGCAGTGCAGTTTTCCAGCCTGGATTTAGACCTAGTACGCGGCAGCCCCGAAGGTCGCCGCAACTGGTTAGATACACTTTTAATTCAACTCGAACCAGTTTATGCTCACATTTTGCAGCAGTATAACCATGTGTTACGCCAGCGCAATGCTTTTTTAAAACACCATATAGAGACGTTGGATACAAAGTCTCTACAGTCAGAACTGGCGGTATGGGATGCACAGTTAGCGACCACAGGAACCAGGGTAATTAGACGACGCGATCGCGCCATCCAAAGATTAGCTCCCATTGCTAGTGCTTGGCACGCCAGTATTAGCGGCAGTACAGAAGTTCTGCAAATTAAATACGTACCTAATATTCCTTTAGAGGATAACCAGCCAGAAGAAGTACAGCAAGCTTTTTTAGCAAAAATTCAGCAGCGAGCGATTGCTGAAATGCACCAAGGCACTACCCTTGTCGGCCCCCATCGCGACGAAATAGAATTAACCATTAACCAGACACCCGCTCGGCAATACGGTTCTCAAGGTCAACAACGAACGCTGGTTCTAGCCTTAAAATTAGCAGAATTACAATTAATTGAAGAAGTCGTTCAAGAGCCACCATTACTATTACTTGATGATGTTCTTGCCGAACTCGATTTATCCCGCCAAAATCAATTACTTGATGCCATTCAAGACCGCTTTCAAACCATGATTACTACTACTCACTTGGGTTCTTTTGATTCCCAGTGGTTAAAGTCATCCCAAATTCTTTTTGTAAAAGCAGGAGAAATAATCCCTAACTTATCATAAATATTTTTGAAACCCTGCTGATTTTCGTCGAATAAACTGCTGATAAATTTTAATCTCCAATTATCAGGATCGTTAATAATTGATAATTAAATAGTGATTTATAACCAACACTAAATTATGAATTAAGTGTTGGTTATTATATTAGGGAAAATTTTCCAATAGTTACTTTATGGTAACTACTTTACTTTAGTAAGAGTTGCTTTTAGTATCTGATGTGATGCTTTGAAATTTAGACTTAAAAAAGTCAGAGCAGTAAATTCTAACAAATCAGGAGATATTTGGTGGTAAACATTCTACACATTGATTCCAGCCCCCGTGCTGAACGATCGCACTCCAGAGAACTATCTAAAGAATTCGTCAGTGCTTGGAAAGCAGCGCATCCTGAAGATGCGATCGCCTATCGAGATTTAGGGCATCACCCAGTTCCTCACATTAATGAAGCTTGGATTGCGGCGGCATTTTCACCACCAGAAACCCATACTCCAGAGTTAGCTGAAGCAATCAGGATTTCTGACGAACTGGTTGATGAGTTTTTGGCAGCCGATCGCTACGTCTTTGGAGTGCCAATGTACAACTTCAATATACCTTCCACTTTTAAAGCTTACATCGACCAAATAGTTCGCATTAACCGGACTGTTGCCTTAGAAGGTCAAGGTTTTAAAGGTTTAGTCGAGGGTAAAAAGGCAGTTGTAATTACGGCTCGTGGTGGTGACTTTAGTGCCAATTCCCCTGCCGTTGCCTACGACTTCCAAGAACCCTATCTGCGGACGATTTTCGGCTTCATTGGGCTTACGGATATTCAATTCATCAACGCTAATAGCCTGAACCAAGGTAATGCCCGTGCCCAATCCTTAGAAGAGGCAAAGGCAGCAATTCAAGATGCGATCGCGCAGTGGTAATTGGGCATTGGGCATTGGGAAAAAAACTTGTTAAATAATTCTCCCTTGTCTCCCTTGTCTCCCTTGTCTCCCTGCCCCCTGCCCCCTGCCCCCTGCTCCCTTGTCTCCCTTGTCTCCCTGCCCCCTGCCCCCTTGCCTCTTCTTCAGGGTGATAACCGCTCAATTTTCCAAGTGCCATTGTCTAAACGAGTATAGAGTAAGCGATCGTGTAAGCGGCTAGAGCGTCCTTGCCAAAACTCAATTTCTGTGGGGATCACTCGTAAGCCTCCCCAATGAGGCGGTCGGGGGATCTCCTGATTTTCGTATTTGCTATAGAACTCCTGTAAACGTCGCTCTAGAACTTCTCGGCTTTCTATCACCTCACTTTGATTAGATACCCATGCACCCAACCGACTGTTAGCAGGGCGAGTATCAAAATACTGGTCGGACTCAGCTTCCGAAACTTTCTCCACATACCCACAAATCCGAACTTGACGTTCCAGTTCTGCCCACCAGAAGACTAAAGCCGCCAAAGGATTTTCTGCTAGTTCTTGTCCTTTGTGGCTGTTGTAATTGGTGAAGAAAGCAAAGCCCCGTTCATCAAAATCCTTCAGCAACACCATTCTGGCTGAAGGCTTACCGTCTGGCGTAACAGTAGCAAGAGTCATAGCATTGGGTTCAGGGAGTTGCCCTGCTAGAGCTTGATCGAACCATTTTTTAAATTGGATAAAAGGATTGAGGTCTACTTCGATTTCGCTCAAAGCTTCCAAGGTGTAGTCTTTGCGGAGGTCAGCTACGGTTTTGTCCATTTTTATGTACTTCCTTGCTATCAGATACGCTTATGCTTTTCTATATATATCGTTCTTAAAAAATCTATGATGATAATCAGTGCCATCAAGAATTTTACAAGTTCTCTCAGGAATATCTAAAATAGGTTGCATAAAATGCGCCGTTCAGCCTCTCTTCAACGCCTGTTAATTTATGGTCTGAGCGGTCCTATTATCGCTCTTAATGTCTGGCTACTTTCCGTGCTTTTTCGGTACTTCCAGCATCCTATTACCATATTGAGCATTGCGGCAATTTTAGCTTTTCTACTCAATTATCCGGTTAAGTTCTTTGAACGTGCCCGAATCACGCGCACTCAGGCAGTGATTATAGTTTTACTTGCAACGCTTACCCTATTGGGGATTCTAGGCGTTACCCTAGTGCCGTTGATCATTGACCAAACAATCCAACTGTTAAATAAGATCCCTGATTGGTTAGGCGCTAGTCAAGCAAACTTAGAGCAATTTGAGATGCTGGCAAAACAAAGACGTTTGCCAATTGATCTAAGAGTTGTAAGCAGTCAAATCAATGCCAACATTCAGAATCTAGTACAACAACTAGCTTCTGGTGCAGTAGGATTTGCTGGAACATTGCTGTCAGGATTACTTGACTTAGTGTTAGTGATTGTGCTTGCATTTTATATGCTTTTATATGGCGATCGCGTCTGGAATGGTTTAGTCAATCTTTTGCCCTCTAATATTGGAGACCCTCTTACCAAATCCTTGCGCCTAAATTTCCAGAACTTCTTTCTCAGCCAGTTGTTGCTAGGACTGTTCATGGTGTTAACCCTAACGCCAATTTTCTTGGTAATCAAGGTGCCCTTTGCCCTATTGTTTGCCATATTAATTGGCATATCGGAACTCATTCCCTTTATCGGGGCATCCCTTGGCATTGGTCTGGTGACGATTTTAGTACTGTTGCAAAATTGGTGGTTAGCAGTTCAAGTTGCCATAGCAGCAATTCTCATGCAGCAGCTTAAAGATAACCTGTTAGCTCCCAGATTACTCGGCAACTTTATCGGGCTGAATCCCATCTGGATTTTTGTAGCTATTTTGATGGGATTTGAGATTGCTGGGTTGCTGGGAACGCTTGTTGCTGTTCCCATTGCTGGTACTATTAAAGGCACTTTCGATGCGATCAAGAACGGCAAGCCTAGTGATTTTGTCTCAACTGTCATCATTGCTCATGACCCGCCCCCAGATTAATATCTACGGTGTACACACAAATCGAAAAACCTACTCCACATTAACTTTAATTTTATAGGGTGAGTTATGGACTTTAGTCCTAACGCACCGAAAATCTCTGACAATGCCATACCCTCGGTAAGATTAACACACTCGACAAAACTACAAATCTTTAATTATTCACATCCACTTACTTGAAATTTTCAATTCTGACAAAAAAGCTTTTTTGACACCGTGATGCCTAAGCAACGAAGCGAAAGAATCAAAAGTTGCACAATCTGATCTCACAATTCACAATGGTGATTGATTCCAAATTTCAGAGGATACTGCCACCAGGCAATTCTTGTCATTAATTAACTTAGAACTCATTGATGGAAGCTTCCGAGCTATTAGAAACAATCACACTCCTGATTTACCAAGCTGAACAGGGAGAAATTGACCCTTGGGATGTTCAAGTAATTGAGGTGATTGACCGTTACTTAGAACTGATGGCACCGGAGTCAATAGGAAGAGGCTATGAAGCGGATTTGTCGCAATCTGGACAGGCATTCTTATCAGCATCAATGCTGGTATTATTCAAAGCCAATACATTGATGCAATTGTCAACAGTAGTAGACATTCAGGATGGTGTATTAGATAATGCCATGTTGGAAGATGAAGACGGGACATCACATCATGGTCATCGTCTACCATTAGAACGGCAATTGCGTCGTCGTCCATCGGCAATGCCGCCACCAAAGCGGCGGGTGACTCTACAAGAGTTAATTAAGCAATTGCAGATTATGGCAAACCAGCTAAAACTAGTAGAAAAAGTTAGCAAGCCTATCCGTCCCAGACGTTTGCCTAGCGTCCAAAGTATGCGGGAGGCGCTGGAATTAGCTCACCAGGAAAATCTGACGGAAGTAGCTAGAGAACTCGAACAGGTGTTGAATTTATCGGCAAGGGATTTAAATTCAGAACAAAATTGGTTGAATCTAGAGCAACTTGTAGAGTTGTGGACTCAAACAAAGCTTCTCAAGCAAAATGGGTCTGGGCATGAGTCTAAACACAGTAATTTAGTTAGCGTTTTCTGGGCGCTACTACTACTTTCGGCTCAATCGAAAGTAGAGCTATTTCAAGAGGAGTTTTACCATGAAATTAAAATCCGGTTACTTACAGATTCAGCTAATACTAGTAAACCTTTTGAGCAGTCGATGAACTAAAAAAGTCAAAATTAGCCCTACAGATAATTTACAGATTTTTGATTCAGCCCCAAAATCCGAGTGAATTGAATACAGGTATTACCTAACGTTACTAAGTATTTTTTACGTAATACTTGCTTGGAACCACTACGTGTATATGTTCCTCAACTCTACCTATACAACCTATAAAGTGTTCCAAAAAATAAATGATCCAAAACCCGTCATTGCGAGCGAAGCGAAGCAATCCCAAGGGCTGTGATTGCTTCGCTTCGCTCGCAATGACAATTGGGCATTTTTTTACTTGGAGTACTCATATAGGTTGCGGTTTTAGCCTTTAAATATAAAAATTACACATCTAATTATAATAAAAAGTATAAATTTCCCATAAAAATTTAATTGTATATAAGTTTAAAAGCTAAATGATAATGACAGTATATTAAGTTTACAGCTATGTCATATTTCAGTAAAAATACTTCAAATAAAGAGCTATTTAAATATACGAATAAAAGTAGAAAACAAGATTGACTTTGCTAAAGGGCGACTGTTAGAAATAGGGAACTACACCAGACAGACTTTTAAACAAACTACTGTCTACAATGTTTTCCCTACTTAATGACTTCTAATATGAAACCTACTTTGTTGACTGCCTTGATTGCTGCTACCGCTACCTTGACTGGATTAGTTTCCAAAGTAGAAACTGCATCTGCTGCTGCTTTTACTTGGAATAATAACTGGAATCAACCAACGATATCTAGTGGTTTTAACGCTGCTCCTTTTCAAAAATTTGTCCAACAAGAAGGTATTGCTCTCCCAAATAGCGGACAAGTTCAATTAGACCCTAGTAAATTAAACCTAAAATACGACTACAACGTATCTGTTGACTTTATCAATGAGGGCGCTGGTTATAGAAACCAGTTAGCCTTCAATGCCACAGGAATTACTAACACGTCTGGACTGCTTTTCAAGGATGCTTCTTGTGACGGAGCTGGGTGTATGATGGGCGGGGCCAATAGTGGACTAAAAATCGGTGATGGGGTCAATATTGGTACTATTGCCGGAGGTACTCAACTGGACTTATTTTTGAAAGCTGATGGTTTTAACAATTCCAATGGCAATATCTTTGGTACTCAAACTGCCTCTAATGCTGACGGACTACAGCACGTAGTTGCTTATGCTTATAACAACTACATCATTCTGGGATTTGAGGATTTATACGGGGCTTTACACGCAACTGGTAACTTGAACCAAAATTCTGATCGTGACTTTAATGATCTTGTCGTCGTTCTTGATGTCGGCGAGGCAAATGTTAAAGCATTAATTGGTGCTACCGTTCCTGAACCATCTGTTACTCTGTCGATGTTGGCGGTGGGAGCAGTTAGTATGTTTGGATTGCGTCGTCGCCGTCAAACTCGCACTTCTAACTAAACAATATAGATTACGTTTAGTTTCATTGGGAAATAACAAGTGATTGATCGCATTTTCACCCGTACAAGTATACGGGTGAATTTATGTGTGTAGTGGCATCTATAATTCTATCTACCGCTATCGCGTTCTAAATCATCAATCACTTTTTGCAAATACCACTCATCTGACATCCCAGGATAGTAATTTTGTTTCTGTCGAATCAATTGTTCGGCTATTTCCCAATATCCCCCAACCATTCGCAAAAGTCGCTGATGTAGCAGGTTATATTTTTGCTTTTTTGACTGGGGACTAAACTTTTGGATTTTTTCTAGGCTACTTAAGACTTGTTGATAATTTTCCCAGTCTTCTTGTTCACAAAAAATACTCGCCGCCCGTTGATAATCTTCCACGGCGTTTTGCATTTCTTCTAAACAAGTATAGGCAATGCCACGATGGTAGTAAGCTTGAGCATCATCAGAATTTATTTGCAGCGCTTGGGTGTAATCTTGAATAGCACCAAGATAGTTTCCTGTTGTCCGATAGGCATTACCTCTGGCAATATAGACTAGGGGATCTTGTGGTTGCATCTGGACTGCTTGGTTAAGATCCGCGATCGCACCTTGATGATCTCCTAATATAGAACGGGCTTTACCTCGGTTGCGATAGACAATGGCATCTTGAAAATTTAGTCGCAATGCTTGATTAAAATCTGCGATCGCTTCTCGATAATTTCCCATCTTACAACGCACAACCCCACGACAGCAGTAAGCTTGGGCATCTTGTGAATCGGCTTTTAATACCCAGTTTAAATCAGCGAGTGCCTCTTGGGTATCTCCCTTTTCAGCTTTTTCTAATAACTGCGTAAAATAATCATTGGTGGATAAAATTGGCGCATTGTTAGAATGCGATTGTTCAATGGGAGGTAATTCTTTGGGTTGTAGTTGTTTAATTCGTTCCAGACAAAGGCGACAATTCTCTTTATCTTGTTGTTCTAGATATAATTTTGCAGCTTTTTTAAAGTTAGCGATCGCATCTTGAATATAACCCTGTTTGCGCCGCACCATCCCCCGCAGGTTATAAGCAGCAGCATAATTTAGATTGAGACGAATAGCGCGTTCAACATCCTCCAGCGCCCCTGGTAAGTTTTTTAGCGCCACCCTAGCCAATCCACGACAATAATACGCCTCTAAACTCTCAGGATTCAGCTTTAAAGCTTCGGTATAATCTGAAACAGCCTTAAGGATTGCTCCTGAGTCATAATGTGCTAAACCCCTTTGCAAGTAAGCTTCGGCAAAGTAAGGTGTCAGTTGTAAAGCATGGTTAAATTCCTCAATTGCTCCGGCGTAGTCTTTTCGCCTAGCTTTTTCTAATCCCCTATTGTAGAATTCGTCATTCATAGCATTTCAGTTAGTTGAATTCCAGCAAGCTTGCTTCGTAGCCTAACCTATCCACTCACTCTTAATATTTTAATTATTCAGCATGGCTTTGCTTGATTTCGGATTTGCAATGAATTAAAACGAACACATCCCGGAAATTTTATCGGAGGGATTTACCCAATTGAAGATTTTACACCTCCAGATTGCAGATTTATTCACTGATACGGCAACTTTAGATAAACCACTATCAGCCCAATTATTTCCAATTCCAAATAAAAAACTGGGAAAATGAGTAAATTCAATTCCCCATATCTTGTAGATTGAAAAGATAGATTCCCGACTTCTCAAAGAAGTAGGGGATCTTGACACCACAGACTTACTCTGAAAGTAAGCTAGGAGATGTCAGTACAAAAACATCAAAACTTCCTTGAGCGTCAGTCAGAGGTTTTATAGGATTGGCGAAGTGGAAAAATTCATGATCGTTAACTAATAAAAGTTCCCCCGGATTTAGAACTTTGCTAAACACAGGTTTTTCTTTTTTGGCAGTATAGAGATGTGTTTCTCCACCTTTAATATTATCTCTATCTACTGAAAATATGCCAATAAAATCAGTACCATCTTGATGGATACCTTCAGGTGCTGGATTACTAAAATTGTCTGGCGAACAACTAATTCTAATTTGATGAACTCCGATTTCTGCTTCAGGATGAAGTTTACAAGAATCACTAAATGCTAAGACAAGATTTCTAAAAATATCAAGTTCTATGAGTGCATCATCTAATTCTGCAAACTCTCTTTTTAAGTCACCAACTAATGGATTATACTCTTTACTTTGAAAGAAGTAGCCATGAGGTAATTTGATTAACTCATTTCCAGAAACAGAGAACCGAGATAATCTTCTCGAGCGATAGTTGCCTTTGATATAAGGGTCAATAGGCATATTACTGAAAAATGGCTTAAAACCTTCTGGATTGATTGAATTTACTTTTCTGAGAGTAAATAGAAAAGCATATTCTAATTCCGTTGGTATCCCCAATTTTTGCATAGGATTTACCTCCTTGCACGTTGAAATTCTCCCATATTTTTTATGAGAGGCTTATAATACTTAGTATATGCTACTTTTTATTACTATGTTGTCAATTTGACTACAAAAATTGACAATCTATGATATGTAAGTTTACTTGATTCTGTCACCCGGTGGAGTCGCTGCGGAAAAGATTTGCTGTTGAGAGTTAGGTGGTTAAGGAATCAACGTATATTAGACATCTAGTGAAAAAGAATGCAGAGACGCGATATATCGCGTCTCTGCAATGGTTCTGCATAATGCATATTTAATTTTTGGAGATGTATATTTACTAGCAGCAACAAGGTTTTAAAATGACAGATTGGCTTTATCGTTACCCACCTTTGTATCCAGGTATTTTACTTAAGCGTTACAAGCGGTTTTTTGCTGACGTTCAACTTACTTCTGGCGAAGTAGTGACAGCCCATTGTCCTAACACAGGGCCAATGACTGGAGTCTCAACTGCCCAAAGTGCTGTACAGCTTTCTAAAAGTGATAATCTTAACCGCAAATTGGCTTACACTTTAGAACTAATTCAGGTACATGACAATGAACCAACCTGGGTAGGTATAAATACTTTTTTACCCAATCGGGTGGTAAAGCTAGCTTTGGCGCAACACCTTTTCCCGGAATTGGGCGAGTATAGCCAAATCAAGGGCGAGGTAGTTTATGGGCTAGATAAAAAAAGTCGAGTGGATTTTTTCTTAACGGGGAGTGATGAGGAACGCCCGATTTATTTAGAAGTGAAAAATACAACTTTGTCTGAGGGGAGATTAGCTTTATTTCCTGACACGGAGACTACAAGAGGACAAAAGCACCTGCGAGAATTAATGGCGCTGCTACCTCTAACTCGTGCGGTGATGCTTTACTTTATTAATCGCGGTGATTGTATCGAGTTTTCCCCTGGCGATCGCACAGATCCTGTATATGGTAAATTACTACGGGATGCGATCGCTCTTGGTTTAGAAGTCTTACCTTGCCGTTTTGATATTTCCCCCGAAGGTATCCGTTATTTGGGTTTGGCAAAACTAAAAATTTGATTACACCTAAATTAAGAGAGACGTTACAATATAACGTCTCTAGATAGATAAAACAATAAATCCATCTAGATAGTATCTAGATGGATTTATTGGTAGTTGGTGTTTACTAAAAAACATTCAACCAGATTTTAATAACGACTATGGGTAGTCACCGCCTCAGAAATAGCATTCGCTATTCTGAAGTTTGCTTATGCAGGAATCAAAACTGTGTCAATTACGTGGATGACACCGTTATCAGCAGCAACATCTGCTGTTGCAACTTTTGCATCATTGATCTTAACGCCATTAGAAGCGTCAATTTTTACATCTGAACCTTCAACTGTTTTAGCTGTCTTCAGTTTAGCTACATCAGCGGCGAGTACTTTACCTGAGACAACATGATAGGTCAAGATTTTTTTGAGCTTTGCAGGATCTTTCAGTAATGCATCTACTGTACCTGCGGGAAGCTTGTTAAACGCTTCATCAGTGGGTGCGAAGACGGTGAATGGGCCATTGCCATTAAGTGTATCTACCAGACCAGCTGCTTGGATTGCTGCAACTAATGTCTTGAAAGAACCATTATTAGTGGCGGTATCAATTATGTTGGCCATGTGTTTTACCTAGTTCTGTGTAACTTGTTACAAATCTAAACTATTTTTCCATAAAGTCTATCTATCATTAGAGGTATATCAAATATTTTTTTTTATTGTTAATATAAAAGTTTACATATATTTTTATTCAAATAGAGAATTATATGTAGTTACTTTAGGCGGATGCATTGTTCACCGCCGCAAGCATCGCTCTTTTTTCTATACATCGGTAGGCGCGATCGCTTGTTACAAGCACAGGACTTTTTTGCGTAAGTCCTAAAGCGCTCTAATTACCAAAAAAGTTAGTTGATACAAGGAATAAAACTACTTTATTGGTACAAAATATTTTTAGAGATTTTATTGATTATCCGATGTTTACACAAAAAGCCTATGCACAACAGGTAGTCTAGGGATTAGTTAAAGTTTAGACACGCTAGCCATAGCTTTTTGTCAGGGTTTGTTAACCAGAAATGTTGGTATAAAGCGCATTTAACTGATATTATTTCATCACTAAATACATTTCACTGCCTTGGAAATAACAAAGGGCTAATCACATCAATGCTTCTAGCAATTGTGATTGGCTGTTTATTTCCAGAATTTATCATGCGTAGTAATTACGCAAAAACCATATCCTCTGCATTCTGTGTAGTTGATTTTTTCTTGCCTGTGCGTAAGTACGGGTATGTCAATAATGAGACTTTTAGGTAATATTTTCCCCAAACTATAACTTTCATGAACAGAAGAAGATTTATTGCTTGGATAGCTACAGCAGTTACTAGCACGATGCTGGTAATAGGCTTTCAGTTTATCCATTTATCGCCAGCAAGCTCCACAACCACCCTTAACGTATATGCGGCTGTCAGCTTAACAAACGCACTTAATGCCATTAAAACTCAGTACCAAAATGCTAACCCAACTGTCAATGTTGTTTATACCTTTGGTGCTTCTGGTACTTTACTGAGCCAAATACAAGCAGGAGGAACAGCAGATATTTTCATTTCAGCTGCCACCGACCAAATAGATGTCTTGCAGAATGCAACCCCAAGTAAGTTGGTAGCAGGTAGCCGTAAAAACATTGTCAAAAACAGTCTAGTTTTGATTGCTCCTACAACACCTCCCGTTAGTGCTGGTAGTGCTGGTCTGACTAGCATCAATGGTTTGACCAACGCCAATATTACTGGCATTGCTATAGGTGACTACACAGGTACTCCTCCTGTTGTGCCAGCAGGAAATTATGCCAAACAAGTTCTTACTAGCCAAGGTATTTTCACAACTGTTAGTCCCAAACTATCGCTTCTTAGTAATGTGCGTAACGTCTTAACTGCTGTTGAAAATAAAACTACAGTAGTTGGAGGCGTAAATAAAACTATTGACGCAGGTTTAGTTTACACAACTGATGCTTTCATTTCTAACAAGGTAAGAGTCGTACAAACTGCCAACCCAACAGACAGCGATCCGATTATCTATCCACTAGGGATACTCACCAGAACTACAGTTCTATCAACGGCACAGAGTTTTTCTACTTACTTAAGTGGTACTACTGCTCAAGGTATCTTCAAAAGTTATCAATTTAAGTCGCCTTAATCACCACAAAGTAAATCAATTAAGAACTCATTGTCGTCAATTTTGAACTATTTGGAGTAATGTTTCGTGAAGTTCACCAAAAAACTCTCAATTATTGTTTGTGGTTTGACCACTGCCTTTGTTCATAGTGCTGTGATTACCAATACTTATAAGTCAGCAGCACAAGCAGATGGACAAGAACTGGTTAATAACGGGGGATTTGAAATCGATCCTCTCGTAGATCCTTCTGATGCTACCACTTCAAATCCTAATATTACAGGATGGATTAAGTCTGGCGCTCCGATCGATACATCAGTTATTAAAATTAGCAACTTTCCTAAAACTGGCAATCAAGGTTTATCGCTTGGTGGATTTACAGACATTAGCTACATATCACAGACTATCTCTACAGTTCCGGGTCAACACTACCAACTTACTTACTATTTAGCATCAACAGAGCAAGCACCCGACCTAAAGAATAAATTTAAGGTTTTTATTGGTGGAAAAAAGGTTGATGTTAAAAAGGATGTTCCTTTCCAAGACTATACGCAATACACCTTGGATTTTAAAGCGAAAGCAACATCCACAGAGATAAAGTTTGGTTCCAAAGCCAAATATGCGTTTTTCTATTTGGATGATGTGAGTGTTAAAGCTACATCTAAAAATCAAGGAGAAAATTATGGAGATCCAAGTGGAGATGATGGGGATGAATAAACCATAAGCAAGAGTCTATCAAATTTAAATTGATAGGTAAGCAAGTTTGTAGTAAGGACTTTAGTCCTTTATTTTATAAAGCCTAAATTTCTTACTACAACCTCTTAAAGCTAGCTTTAAAAAGTAGTATCAGCCTAAACAAAGCCTTGAGTTTGATTGACACTACCTAGAGCCAGCATAGATGTAACTATCAACTTGTTTTAATTGTCGGAATTTGAAATTATTTGGAGTCAAGTTTCATGAAATTAACTAAAAAACTCTCAATTCTTGTTTTTAGTTTTACCACTACCTTAGCTAGCACTGCTGTAATTACTGGTACTTATATTCCAGTAGCCCAAGCACAATACGATCCAAACTATGTCCTAGATCCTAAAAGCCTTGTTTTTAACGGCGGATTTGAACTCGACCCCCTCGTAGATCCTAATAATCCCAACACTACAAATCCCAATGTTACAGGATGGACTAAATCTGGCGATCCGTTAGATACATCATTGATTAAAATAAGTAATTTTCCTCATAGTGGTAATCAAGGCTTATCACTTGGTGGATTTACAGGACTCAGCTACATATCACAGGCTCTTTCTACACAACCTGGTCAGCAATACGAACTGAGTTACTATTTAGCATCTACAGACGAAGCACCCGATCTTGATAATCAATTTCAGGCATTTGTAGGTGGAAAAAATATTTTCGATCAAAAAAATATTTCTTTTCAAGATTACACTCCATATAAGTTCGATTTCATAGCAGACGCATCATCAACAGAGTTAAAGTTTGGATCTGTGGATACACACGCATTTCTCTACTTGGATGATGTGAGTGTAAAGGCTGTCCCTGAACCATCAGCTATTGGAGGAATTGCAGTTACTGCTGGTTTATTGGGAATATGGCTGAAGAAAAAGAAGGTAATTATTTAGAAACAATAGCCTTTTTTTACTGATCGTTCTTTAGGGTGTCTTAGCCATCTTTGTAACGCACTACAACACATAAATAGGGTATGTTACGACGTTACTTTTAACATACCCTACGATGGATAATTTATTTTTTGGTATCCTCTTAACTCTTAAGTAGTAATGCAAAATCAAATATACATTTGTCATTGCGAATGGAGCAAAGCGGAATGAAGCATAAGTCCTTCGGACACGCTTCGCGAACGTAAGGTCTTGGGATTGCAACTCTTAGAGACGCTCTGCGAACGCTACATTTCATTCCGTACCCTACGGGAAGGCTCCGCCTACGCAATGACATAAATATTTTTGCATACGCACTTATAAACCAGAATAAAGCGTTCAGTTTTATTAATACTAAATTTGGAATTACTTGGAGTAAAGTTTCATGAAATTAACTAAAAAACTCTCAATTATTGTTTTTACTCTTACTACTACCTTAATTAGCACTGCTGTGATTACCAATACTTATAATGCAGCAGCACAAGCCGTAGAACTTGTGAAAAATGGAAGCTTTGAACTCGACCCCCTCGTAGATCCGAATAATCCCAATGTTACAAATCCTAATGTTACAGACTGGATTAAATCTGGCGATCCTTTCGATACATCAGGGATTAGAATTGACAATTTTCCTCAGTATCAGAGTGGTAATCAAGGTTTATCCATAGGTTCATTTGTAAATCCTGCTTACATATCTCAGAATTTGGCTACAACTATCGGTACTAACTATAATCTCAGTTTCTTTTTAGGAACAGACGAAGGTGGCAGTGACGTTAATAACATATTTCAGACATTTATCGATGGAAATAAAGTTTTCGAGAAGATAAATACTATAAATACTGCTGGAGCTCCCTTCACACAGTATGACTTGAATTTTGTGGCGACAAAATCATCTACAGAGTTAAAGTTGGGTGGTAAAGCTTATTATGGTTTTTTATACTTAGATGCTGTGAGTGTAACACCTGTGCCTGAACCATCAGCTATTGGAGGAATAGTAGTTACTGCTGGATTATTGGGAATATGCCTGAAGAGAAAGAAGGCAATTAGCTAAAAAGAATAGCTCTTTTTTGTCACTTTTGGAAAACAATAGAGCGTAGATGCGCAGCGACTTGTCGTTAGACATCGCTACACAATCTTAATGGAAAAGATGCGATCGCTCTATTGTTTCTATAGTTCACTCAAATTTGATAGTCCAATGCAACTAAAACTCTACCACAATGCTGATTTGCGGGTACAGCTTCCAGCATCTTTTTCGGTTGAGGTAAGTTGAGATTTTTCATTAGTTCGATGAACTGGTTGCGGCTGCGTCCAGCAAACCGAGGATTCCAGGACTTTTCCTCGCCAATGGTGGATACTGTTTGTCCTTGATAATCGTGACCAGGATATACCAAGGTGTCATCTGGCAATGTGAATAGCTTCTGAGTCACGGCATCATATAGCGATCCAGCGTCGCCGTTTTGGAAGTCGGTACGACCGCAACCCCTGATAAATAGGGCATCTCCAGTTAATAGATGAGTGTCGTTGACTAAGTATGCTGTATGGCTGTCAGTGTGACCAGGGGTAGCGATCGCTTGAATCTGCACGTTCCCTAATTCCAACATATTCCCATCAGCAATGTAGCGATCTGCATAGGTAGCCCCTGTATTCTCAGGGACAATGCCCAAACAACCCGTCAGTGACCTCAATCTATCTGTCCCAGTAATATGGTCAGCATGGATATGGGTTTCCAGACAATAGCGCAGGGTCAGTCCCAATTGTCGCAATACTTGAAGATCGCGTTCGACCTGTTCCAATACAGGATCAACTAAAATAGCTGTTCTACTTTCTGGGTCGGCAATTAAATAAGTATAAGTACTAGATTCTTTATCGAATAGTTGACGAAATAACATCGCAGGTTTCCTCAACATAAAATTAGTAGCAGAGAGTTTGGGATTGAGCGATTTTAGTAATTCCTGTGCTAAATTTGCTGCTTGAGAGCGAATTTCAGGAACAGCAGTGGTTTCCCAAAGATTACCCTTGCGCGGTGTCCCCAAGGTGTACAGCATTTGAGATGCCTTTCCATCTGCATCGATTAGCGCCCCATTTGGGGCTGTGTCGATTCCTATTGATAATCTGTTAGGACGGATCAAGCGTTGTTCTTGGAGGCTAGCGACTAATGGGTGCTGCAATCTGCGGTAATCACAATTTGCGCCGGTGCAATTGATAATCCGCTTGACTTGCAAAACAATATCCTCGTGCGTCCCCCGTTCGCAGATTTTCACATTTACTCCATTCTCAAACTCCTGACAATTTTGAATCCGACCTGCGTAATGGATCAGTTGACCAGACTCCATTGCAGCGTCCAGTACTTCAGCAATTCCTTCAGCAATCCGATGACGGTGAACTTCCCAGTAAGCTTTGACATGGCGCAGAAATCGCTTCTGTTCTGGCAATGGCATTGCTTGCCAAAGTTGAGGAATAATTGGGCGGATAGCATCGATTACCGCCCGCCAACCGTGTCCTTGGGTAAGGGCTTCGCGCAGTTCTTGACGTACTATATGCAACAATCCTCGCGCCGTCTTTGGTGCAGTTTCTACATCAATAAATGCGGGATAAGGAGTTGTTGATTTGTGGCTACAAGGCATCAACCCATGCCGCGAAACGGTATGAATTTGTCCTTGGAACCCTTGCTGATGCAATGCTACAACCGCATCTACCATTGTTAAACCGCTACCAACTAGCAAAATAGCATCCTCTGGATTTAAGTCAGCGATCGCATCAGCAGACCAAGCATCTTTGACATAGCGGTTGTCTAAAACGGCAAGTGGTGCTGGCAGAATTGCTGGGAAGTTGCCTAACGCTAACACCGCCTTTTGCACATCCAAACATTGACCGCTACTCAGATATATTATTGTGCTGTTGGGTTTTGTTTCGATAGCGATCGCTTCATCCACAATCTTCTCTAGTTGTACATTAGCGGCTGCATTTAGCTGTGCTGCTTTTAAAGTCGCTTGTACATAGTCCCCATAAACCCGACGCGGAACAAAAGTAGATGGAGTTACCTGTTCGTAGCCGTTCCTATGTAACCAATTCAGGAAGTGATTTGGTTGATCGCCATAAGCACTCATCTTACCCGCCGGCACATTCAGCAAGTGACAATCTACTGGTGTCCCATAAGCAACTCCTCTACCAACTTCAGAATTACGTTCAATCAACTTGATGGACAGTGGCATGGTTGCGTTGCGTAAAAGATTGGCTGCAACTAGAGAACCACTAAAGCCACCACCAATAATGGCGATCGCAACTGGAGATCCGGTTAGATTAAGAATATTGTTGTTCATAGGATATGTGAGTTGCACTTTCTACTTATCAATTTACGGCCGATAAACTGGAATTTACGCATATTTGAAGCTGTGAGGTGCATGAATTGGTTCAAAAAACCACATACACACATGAATAAGTGGGAATTGTACTTGAGTGTCCAATTTCCCAAATCAAGAAAGTGGGGATCGTCAGATTACACAAACTAAAATCTAGAATGAACAAGGTTTTGGAACTATTTATTTAAAATTGATGTGTCTATTGCATCTAAAGCCGATGCAAATACCGTGGTTTTTAGTTAACATCAAAAACACCCCTTCAAAAGCAAGAATTTCACCTCTACAATTGTCAATATTTTCTGACACTACTAGCATTCAACTTTCAGATAATCTTTGGCTTAACCTTATAAAAGCAATATAGAGGTATTGACAAATACAGTAGCTCTAAATCAGTTATGAGAAAATAATCAGGTTGTGAATGTCACTAAGTATTGGGTGCAAAATGTGGAGACGTTCGCTAACTGAATTGAACGAAGCCTATAGAAAACTTCGGGAAATCAAAAGCGCATTTACACACAAACTTATAAGGTAATTAAAATGACTTACGATTCAGAAGATGTGCAAAAAATCCTTGAAATAGCACTCACTCGTAAACAAGAAGGTGAATTTTCACGAGAACAGCTTCTAGAAATGGCATCGGAGTTAGGTATTTCTTCTGATATTTTAGAAACAACTGAAAAAAAATGGTTAACTCAACAAGAAGAGGAACGATCGCGACACACATTTAATACTTTCCGACGTAGAGGCTTTTGGGGACATTTTGTTTCCTTCCTAGCGGTGAATTTATTCCTCATTCTCTTGAATTTAATCACTAATCCTAGTTATTTTTGGGCTATTTTCTCAGTATTAGGATGGGGGTTAGGACTATTTTTTCATTGGTGGGGTGTTTATCAGACTAAATCCGAGGATTACGAAATAGCCTTTCAGAAATGGCGTACACAGATTTAACTAAAAGTCAAGTTAGATCCCGATAATTTTTTGGTGCGATCGCTTTATCGAGGAAAGCAGTAAAATCGCGTCCATATTGAAAACTGTAGTTCTTTCCCTATGAAAAGAAAAAACCCTCATCCCCCAGCCCCTTCTCCCAAATTTGGGAGAAGGGGAGTTGGAAAGAAGTCCCTCTCCCTTGTTGGGAGAGGGATTTAGGGTGAGGGTAAAACTATGGTTCTCAACATAGACGAGGTTAAGCAGAGGGATGTTCAAGAGTAGAGGAAAACTGCCCTCTGTTTACTGTCGCTTAAACTACCCAAAATGCTAACAGTTAGTTAGGTTGTGGAAGTTGTTGCTCATTTTGGTGGCTACCTAGAAAATCAAAGCAAAACACCAATTTGTACCCAGGTACTGTGGCGAGGTTGGTTAAAATTCCATAACCTTTGCGACATACTGCGCGAACGCAGCTTGCTAGACAGACTTGGAAAATTCAGAGCGATACTCCTGTAGTCGCCGATTTTCGCCTTAGAGCGTTAGACATGGTTGGTGGAGAAATCGCTATAATTCTGGTGAACCAAATAGAGCCAAATATCCTTTGATTTTTGGGGAAACCAGCGATGTTAGACTACAACTTGCCAAGGTACTTACCCTCAGCCGAGGAACTACCAGACTCAGATGAAACGCCTGTGGATAATGAACTGCAAGAATTGATACCAGGTTTGCTGAAGGCGATCCTGCTCATACTTTGGGCAGAACGCCTAGACTGGCTCTTTGCTATAGATATGGGTATTTATTATCACCCTGATAAACCGCCTATTGTACCAGATGGGTTTTTAAGCTTAGGGGTAGAGCGGTTTTATGATGAAGAGTTGCGTCCCAGTTATGTACTGTGGGATGAAAACGTTGTACCTATTTTCGTGCTGGAAGTAGTTTCCCAAAATTATCGCAAGGAATACACCACTAAATTAGATGAATATGCGGCTTTGGGTGTACTCTACTACGTGATTTATTCCTCTCGTCGCCGCCGCAAACCACATTTGGAAGTACATAAGTTAGTTAATAGTAAATATGAATTGCAAGAGGGAAACCCCGTTTGGCTGCCAGAAATTGGCTTAGGAATTGGTTGCGAAAGGGGAAATTATTGTGGTGTCACGCGGGAATGGATGTATTGGTATGATGAGCAAGGACAACGGTATCTCACTCCCGCAGAACAAATAAAACAAGAAGTACAACGCGCTCAACAAGAAGCACAACGCGCTCAACAAGAAGCACAACGCGCTCAACAAGCAGAACAACGAGTGCAACAATTGACAGAACAACTAAGAGCGCTGGGAATAGAACCAGACAATCTGGGCTAACTGAACGTGAGTTCGATGAACCTCTCCCCATTTTGAACTTTAGTTCAAGTTTCTCTCGATTTGTAGAGGGAAAGGTTTTGCATAGTAAAATCAGGAAGAGGTTTTCCAGATTTATATATTTGCTATAAATCCGAGTTTGCGACTGGAGGCTGTTAGTAAAAAAATTATTGTTTTTTAGGAATAACGTTCCTAATTCCACCTTTAGTAGAGACAGTATCACCTTTATAACGAGGGATAATATGAATACTGGTATGCATAATATTTTGACCGGCGGCTCGGTTGATATTCATTCCTACATTAAAGCCATCAGGTTCAAAATCATTTTTGAGAATTTCTTGTACTTTGTTCACCATAAACCAGCAAGCAGATTGCTCTTTCAATGGTAGTTCAAAATAATTGCTAACATGACGTTTGGGAATGACTAAAACGTGTCCTTTGCTTATAGGATATCCATCAAGAATAGCATAAGCGGTTGCTGATTCAGTTAAGAGTTTGAGAGTTTTATGGGGATTGCAGAATATACAATAATTAGATGAATTTCGCTGATAATTATAATGAACGTATTCATATAATTCCCGATAATCGTCTAAGCAAATTGAAGTAAAGGGAAGTTTTACAATACATTGATAAGTAGGTTTTTTATGGACATAATGTTCTCGAAATCCTTCTTTTGTAAGATCCCTTCTGACAGCATAATAAGCTTTACCTCCTGGCTTTAATAAGTGTGATACTTCCATGAGAACATTAGTTTGTTCTTCAGTAAATAAAACATTTAAAACATAGCAGCAAATTATGGTATCAAATTTATTATGGGGATATTCGGGAAAATAATAAGGGTCGTAGCCTGTAATATCAAAACCTTTTTGGCGTAATATTTTAACATCATTACCCAAGCCACAACCAAAGTCTAGTATTTTGCCTTGGAGAAGGTCTTTATTTAATAAAAATTGTGCGGGAAATGATAGATAACTTCTTTCGATCGCAGTAAGATGGCTGAACTGATTTTTTTGCTGTTTCATAGAATTTTGGTGCTGATGTCCCCCAATTATTATTCCCAGCATTTCTTTAGGTTATGCGATGTCTACGACGGGCTACGTCTACGCCTCATGGCCAATACCTAGCTCACGTAAATTAGCTGCTAATATACCAATACGGTTCAGTTAAGCCCGAAATCTTTGGTAAAGACGCAAAATTGTACTTCTCTACGAGACGCTATATGCTTTTGCGTCTCTACAGGTTTAAAACCACTACCCAACCCTTAACTGAACTGTTGGTATAAGTGGGCAGTAAGTCTATATCCGCTGCGCCGCGCATACATGAGAAAATCAGATAATCCAATCGCAACAGTTGCGATATGCCACGGAAGGAAAAAAGATGTCGGAGAATTTAAGAAGCCAAATTGTAACGCAAGGGGTGCAGCGATCGCCAAATCGAGCTATGCTGCGTGCAGTTGGTTTTAAAGATGAAGATTTCAATAAAGCCATTGTGGGCATTGCCAATGGCTACAGTACAATCACTCCCTGTAATATGGGGATAAATCAACTGGCACTCATAGCAGAAGTTGGGATTAAAACCGCCGGCGCAATGCCGCAAATGTTCGGTACGATTACCATTAGCGATGGGATTTCGATGGGAACTGAAGGGATGAAATATTCCCTGGTGTCGCGGGAAGTCATCGCCGATTCCATTGAAACCGCCTGTACTGGGCAAAGTATGGATGGTGTGCTGGCTATTGGCGGTTGTGATAAAAATATGCCGGGGGCAATGTTAGCGATCGCGCGGATGAATATCCCTGCAATATTCGTTTATGGTGGCACAATTAAACCCGGTCACTACAACGGACGCGATTTGACTGTTGTTAGTTCTTTTGAAGCTGTTGGTCAACACAGTGCTGGAAAAATTGACGACAAGGAATTATTAGAAGTTGAAAGTCGCGCTTGTCCTGGCGCTGGTTCCTGTGGGGGAATGTTCACAGCTAACACCATGTCTTCAGCATTTGAAGCAATGGGAATGAGTTTGCCCTATTCTTCAACAATGGCAGCAGAAGATGCCGAAAAAGCAGATAGTGCGGAAAAATCGGCTTATGTGTTAGTCGAAGCCATTCGCAAACAAATCTTACCCCGGCAAATTATCACCCGCAAATCTATAGAGAATGCTATCTCTGTGATTATGGCGGTGGGTGGTTCGACCAATGCAGTTTTGCATTTCTTAGCGATCGCCCGTGCTGCTAATGTACAGTTAACCCTAGACGACTTTGAAATAATCCGTGCCCGTGTTCCCGTTTTGTGCGATTTAAAACCAAGTGGGAAATATGTCGCTACAGATTTGCACAAAGCTGGTGGTATTCCCCAAGTAATGAAGATGCTACTCGTGCATGGTTTATTACATGGAGATAGCATTACTATCAGCGGCCAAACCATTGCAGAGATATTAGCAGATATCCCAGAAGAACCATCTAGCAACCAAGATGTGATTCGGACTTGGAATAACCCCATGTATGCCCAAGGACATTTAGCCATCCTCAGAGGTAATTTGGCAACGGAAGGGGCTGTCGCTAAAATTACTGGGGTGAAAAAACCAGTAATTACTGGGCCCGCACGGGTGTTTGAATCGGAAGAAGCCTCTTTAGATGCAATTTTGGCGGGTAAGATTCAAGCTGGCGATATTCTAGTCATCCGCTACGAAGGGCCCAAGGGTGGCCCAGGTATGCGAGAAATGTTGGCTCCCACCTCAGCAATTATCGGTGCTGGTTTGGGTGATGCAGTGGGATTAATTACCGACGGACGCTTTTCTGGCGGTACTTACGGCATGGTGGTTGGTCATGTTGCCCCAGAAGCAGCAGTTGGTGGTGCGATCGCTCTTGTCGAAGAAGGCGATAGTATTACCATTGATGCACCCGCTCGTTTATTGCAGTTGAATATATCTGAAGCAGAATTTGCCCGTCGTCGTGCCAACTGGAAACCCCCCGCTCCCCGTTACACCAAAGGCGTGTTAGCGAAATATGCCAAATTGGTATCTTCTAGCAGTCTTGGTGCTGTTACCGATTTGGACTTGTTTTAAATGAGCTAAATAAAACTTACACACAAGAAATTCCCCAACCCCCTTAAAAAGGGGGCTTTTAGGAAACTCCGATAAATAAAATAAGTTATTCAATCTTGTGGGGTGGGCAAAGAGAAGAAATTAGGACTTACGCACGGGTAATGGAAAACGAACCACAGAGAACGCAGAGGTCACGGATAAATGAGAGTTTAAGAGGGTTTTTGCGTAAGTCCTAGAAATAAAAAGAAGAAATACTGTTTCTTGAAAGAGGGATAGAATTTAAAAACCACAAGACCTTTGCAATTGCTACATTCCACAACTCTTGGAGACGCTATCGTGTAGCTGGCTTTTGAGAAGGGGTACGTTACATTCGCAATGACATACATTGAAATTTTCACGCCGACTTACTGCATCCCAATAACAAGCGCTACACACCTGGGAATAATAAATCTGTAAATCGTCAAGATTTGGCAGTTAAGAGCCATAGGGAGGGAATTATAAAATGTCTAATTGGCAAAACTTTTGCTCTCAGTTACAGCGAGTCCGATATTATCTGATTTTCCTAGTTGCCCTATGGTTGAGTTTAGGGATTCCAGGTTGCAGTCTCTCCCCACCTAATTCTCAAACAGTTTCATCTCCTGGGTCTACCCACATCAATCTGACTGCACAACGCTTTGACGGTGTAACGATTAATGTCATTACTCATGATGAAGCCATTTATACAGGCGCTCAAAGACGGATTGCTGGGTTTGAAGCCTTGACTGGAGCGAAGGTCAATCTGACAGGCGTTCCCTTTAAAAATCTCTACAACATCCTGGAGAAAAACTGGTCTGGCAGCGCTTCAAAATATGATATGGCAATAATCTTACCTCAATGGCTGATCGACTTTATCGATGCTAAGTTTCTGGAAGATTTAACAGCGCGAGTCAAGTCTGATGCAGCCTTGCAGTGGGAAGATATTGCACCCATCTTTCGGAATGTCAGTGCGACTTATAAAGGACGTATCTACAGTATTCCATTAGATGGCGATTTCCATATGGTGTATTATCGCAGTGATTTGTTAAAGGAAGCAGAACTAACGCCTCCGACAACCTGGGATGATTATTTAGCGATCGCTAAACGGTTTCATGGCAAAGACCTAAATGGTGATGGTAAACCAGACTATGGCTCTTGTATTTCCAAACGCGCCCATGAAAATAGTACCAGCATGTTGATATCTATTGCCACTCCTTTTTTGCAATCTCTGGGAACCACACAAGGCGCATTTTTTGACCCAGACACTATGAAGCCTCTGATAAACAATCCAGCTTTTGCCAAAGCACTGGATATTTATAAACAAACTATGGATTATGGAACTCCCCAGGATGAAAATCTCGGTGGTTCTAAAGCAAGAGAATTATTCATTACTGGCAGGTGCGCTTTGACTATTGATTGGGGCGATATTGGGCCTCTATCGATCGATCGATCTGTATCTAAAGTGATGGATAAAGTGGGTGCTGTCATCACTCCAGGTACAACTCAAGTCCTCGATCGCAAAACCAATCAACTGATAGCTTGTGATAAGTTTACTTGTCCTTATGCCATTGATGGTGTCAATCATGCACCCTACGCTGCCAATGTCGGTTGGACGGGTGTGATTCATGCCAAAGCAGCAGCAAACGTCAAGAATGCCGCTTATACGTTTCTCTCTTATATGAGTCAACCCACTCAGTCTAATGTGGATGTGACAATCGGCACAACGGGCTTCAACCCCTATCGAATTTCGCAATTTGAAAACTCAGATCCCTGGATTAAATCAGGGCTGTCGTCTGAAGCTGCCAACAACTATCTCGGAGCGATCGGTGTCAGCCTTAACAACGCCAACATAGTTTTAAACTTAAGCATTCCCCACAATCAGCAATATCAATTTGAAGTTCTTGATGCTGTTGTATCTAAGTTCTTAGTAAACCAAATTACAAAAGAGCAAGCAATGCAGCAGATTGCACAAGGATGGGAGCAAATTACCAACCAAGTAGGGCGCGAGTCTCAACGCACAGCTTACCGCGCTAGCCTTGGGCTTTAAGGGGAATGTCACTAAGAAAACGTGAAACCTCGCAGTGGGAAGGGATAAGCCCTGCTCGCTGCGAGGTTGTCGCGTCTTCAATGAACGCCGCCACTCCGTCCGATCTCAACGTCCTTGGCTAGGGCTGCCTTCACCTCCTCGGATTTCGTCACGTCGCACCGGACAGCGATCGCACTCAGTCTAACCGCCAGCCTTATCCTTACCAAGGCTGCATGGTTGGGCCAATCGTAAATTCGTTCACGTTTGTGTCTTCTGGCTGGTCAATCGCAAACGCCACAACATTGGCTACTCGATCTGGTGAGATGCCATATTGCTTATACAAGGCTGTCATTTTTTCAGCCGCATCTTGGTCGGTAATCCGATCTAACAACTCAGTGTTAATTGCGGCGGGGTAAATTGTCGCAGTACGAATGTTAGTCCCCTCTTGAGCAGACTCCATGCGTAGAACTTCCATAAAATCGCGTACAAACCATTTTGTCCCACCATACACCGCACCACCTGGATAAGCTTTTAATCCAGCAACCGATGAAGTTGTGATAACATGCCCAGACTTTTGGCTAATAAACGTTGGCAACACAGCAGCAATACCATTTAGTACACCCTTGATATTGATATCAACCGTTTGATTCCATTCATCCGTTTTTAATGCAGAAAGTGGAGAAGTGGGCATGATGCCAGCGTTTAAGAAAATAACATCAACGCCTCCAAATGTTTCTTTGGCAAGCTTGACGATCTGGGCGTTATCAGATGGGTTAACCACATCCATCACTTGATAGACTGCTTGTCCGCCAGCTCTTTGAATTTCATCAACCAGTTGTCTCAATTGCTGCTCGCGTCGCGCGCCTAATACGACTTTAGCTCCTTTACTTGCAAGCAATTTCGCACTTGCTTCACCAATCCCTGATGATGCGCCAGTAATAATCACAACTTTGTCTTTAATCATCTTATTCCTCTTGTTGTTTGCTCCGACCATTACTGCACCGTTTGGCCGCCGTCGATGACCATAGCGTGCCCAATTACGAAGGCAGCCCCATCCGAGCACAGCCAGATGACGGCCTCGGCGATCTCCTCGGACTTGCCCATCCGTCCGATCGGCTCCTCCGCAATCACCTTCGCGCGCCCTTCGGACGTGCCGCCAGTGAAGCGATCCATCATCGGGGTGTTAATGTAGCCAGGACAGACGGCGTTGACGCGGATGTTCTGCGCGGCGTAATCGAGGGCCGCCGACTTGGTGAGACCGATCACACCGTGCTTCGCGGCGGTGTACGCGGGGCTGCCCTTGATGCCGATGATTCCCGCACCCGATGACGTGTTGACGATCGCGCCGCCTCCCTGCTTGAGGATCAGCGGGATCTCGTACTTCATGCACAGGAAAACACCACGGAGGTTGGTGTCTACGATCCGGTTCCACTCCTCCTCCTCGTACTCCGCGGTCGGAGCTGGCTTCTTCGGCTCAATGCCCGCATTGTTGAAGGCGAAGTCCAGCCGCCCAAAAGCCTCAATGGTCTTGGCTAGGGCCGCCTTCACATCCTCGGTCTGCGTCACGTCGCACCGGACAGCGATCGCCTTCTTGCCGAGTTTCTCGATCATGCGGACTGTTTCTTGATTGCCCTGTTCTGAAATGTCAGCGACCACTACATTAGCGCCCTCACGTGCAAACGCCAGCGCCGTAGCTCGACCGATGCCGTTCGCGGCTCCAGTCACAAAGGCAACTTTTCCTGTGTAGTTTCCATTCTCGTTCGTCATCATTATTTTTCTCCATAGCGTTTTCTCCTAGATAAAAATCCAGAATGCTTACAAGAAACCGGAATCACTTTCATTGCTTTAGTTTCATTCTAAGAATTCTCAAGGGCAAGCAATAAAACGATCGTCTAAAATCGTTGTACAATCCTGCAAACTTAGAAATAAACGCTACTAAAACGAAGACGATGCCTCGTACTTCAGGAAGTACAAGCGGCTGTTTGGCGCACCACCGATGCGTGATGTGGAGCGGTTGCGAGAAGCTGTTAGAGAGACTGCTAGTTCAATAGGATCTCCTCAAGACCCTCGGCATCTTGCCAGAAATCGCTAAAACATTATGGAGACAACTCTGCGATCGCATACCGTATGCTGAATGTTCTTGTGCTGAGGGGGTGACAAAGGGGCAGGGAGATAAGGGAGAATTATTTAACAAGTTTCTTCCCCAATTCCCAATTCCCAATTAAATTGTTCATTTGATAAATTAAGTGGGCATTCTAGGAACAATTGGGCAAAAATAGCATTGGAAGTAACTAACAATGCATTACTAATCCGAGTAGTTTGGGGCTTGAAAGGAGCTACACCAGTGCGAAATTGGAACCTCAGCACAAAAATTATTGTTTCCTATTCGGTGCTAATTGCGGTGATGGCTGGGGCACTGGCTTCGGGAATGTACTGGCAGTTGCGTTCTGCTCAACGGCAGGGAATTCATAATCGTCTTTTGGCGATTGTCAGTTTGGCAGTTCCCCAAATCGACAGCGATTATCACGGATTGGTTCTTCAGCATAGCGATCGCACCTCAGCCTTTTACAAAATCAATCAAGATAAGCTTGTAGCTATTCAAGGAACTAGCAAAGATATTCTCCGTATCTATACGGTAAGGCGACAACCAGATAAAAAATTTGTCTATGTCTTAAACTACGATCCTGCCGATCGAGACAAAACGGTATTGATTGGAATGGATTATAAAGAGTCATTAAATGATTTGAATGTAGCCGTGGCAAGGAATGCACCGTTTGTTGGGCAGGAATTTCACCAGACTGCAAATGGCGAAACCGTTCTTTACGGCTATGCACCAATTACCAATCTTCAGGGTCGGGTAAATGGATTTTTGGTGATTGAACTGGATGCAAGTTCTGTGGTGCGCCGGGAAATTTGGGTTGCTGGATTGGGTCTGATGACTTTTATCACCGTGTTGTTACTGACCCTAGTTGTAGTTCGTTGGCTGTCGCGATCGCTGGTGGTGCAGCCCGTATTACAACTCAATAATGCCGCCAAAGAGTTGGCAATGGGAAACTGGAATGCAACTCTACCGAGCGAACGCACCGATGAACTGGGAGAACTTGCCACATCCTTTAATACTATGGCCAGCCAGTTGCAAACCTCCTTTGCTACCTTAGAACAAAAGGTAGAAGAACGGACGCTAGAACTAGCAGAAGCAAAAGAGAAAGCCGATACTGCAAACCAAGCCAAGAGCGAGTTTTTGGCAAACATGAGCCATGAACTACGAACACCGCTTAATGGCATTCTGGGTTATGCCCAAATTCTTCAAAATGGTGAACCCTTAACAGAACGAGGGAAAAAGGGTATCGATATCATTTATCAGTGCGGCAATCATTTACTGAATCTGATTAATGATGTGCTTGACCTCGCCAAAATTGAAGCCCGTAAATTGGAATTGTATCCCGAAGATGCGTATTTTCCGGCGTTGCTCGAAGGCATTGCTGAGATGATGCGCGTTCGTGCTAGCCAAAAAGGAATTCCCTTCACTTATCAACCGGATTCTGATTTACCTGTGGGAGTTACAGTCGATGAAAAACGTCTGCGCCAGGTGTTGATTAATTTGTTAGGAAACGCCATTAAGTTTACTGACGAAGGCGGAGTGACGTTTCGCGTTAAAACTTACAAACGAGAAACTCCAAACTATCAAATTCGCTTTGAGATCGAAGATACAGGGGTGGGGATATCACCAGCCGGACTTAAAAAAATCTTCCAGCCCTTTGAGCAAGTAGGTGATATGAAGAAGCAAGGAGAAGGGACTGGACTCGGACTAGCAATTAGTCAGCAAATCGTTTCTCTAATGGGTAGCACCTTAAATGTGGATAGCCAACTTGGACAAGGTAGCACATTCTGGTTTGAAGCTGAATTTCCCGAAGCCAAAGATTGGGCAGCAAGTCTGCGAACAACTAAGCAAGGCAAGATTGTGGGATTTGAAGGCAGCCAACGCCAGCTTTTGGTAGTAGATGACCGTTGGGAGAATCAATCAGTATTGGTCAGTTTACTAGAACCTTTGGGTTTTGCTGTGATTGCCGTCAGCAATGGTCGAGAAGGGTTAACAAAGGCGAAGGAGATTCTTCCCGATCTGATTATTACAGACCTGATGATGCCAGAAATGGATGGCTATGAGATGCTGCGCCAGTTGCGACAGATTCCTGAATTGAAGAATGTTCCAGCGATCGCTTCTTCGGCTAGTGTATTTGAAAGTAACCAGAATGAGAGTATCACCGCCGGAGCTAATGCGTTTTTGCCCAAGCCTGTAGAAGCCTCAGCGTTGCTGAAGTTGTTAGAAAAATACCTGAATCTGAAATGGATTTATGAAGACAACTCCCAGGTTGGAGAATCAGTACCATTTAACTCTACAGAAACGCCCCCATCAACTTCATCTGAGATCGTTCCCCCAACTAATGAATTTTTATCGCAATTACACACATTAGCATTGCAGGGACGCTTGATGGCCATTGAGCAGCAGCTAAAAACTTTGGAAAAAGCCGACGAGCAGTACCAGCCATTTGTGAAAGAAATTCGGGAATATGCAGACAATTTTCAGATTGAAAGGATCCAAACATTTATTGAAAAGTATCTCCCTTGATTAGAGCAAGTAGGAAAAATTTATTGTAATTCTAATCTAATCCCCAGTATCTAAGCCTAATTGCCTTTGTTATCTCATTATCATTTTTGCCATGATACAACTCTCTGGAAATTCAATCACATTTGACCATCACGTTACAAACTTGTTAGATAATGGCATTGTTCTGATCGTCGATGATGTGCCAAATAACTTAAAGGTGCTTTCAGACACCTTAGCCCATGATGGTCTGGAAGTGGCGATCGCGACAAGTGGTGAAAGCGCCCTCCAACAACTAGAATATACACCTGTGTCTTTGATTTTACTGGATGTGATGATGCCGGGGATGGATGGCTTTGAAACCTGTCAGCGCATCAAAGCTAATCCCAGAAACGAAAATATTCCGATTATCTTTATTACTGCCTTATCTGAATCGGTGAACAAAATCAAAGGCTTTGAACTAGGAGCCGTTGACTACATTACCAAACCATTTCAACAAAGCGAAGTTTTAGCAAGGGTGCGATCGCACTTAAAGCTTAACCAATTGAGCCGCACGCTGGAAGCGAAAAATGCCGAACTCAAACAACTTACTGAGCAACTAGAAGAACGAGTGGCTCAACGAACCCAGGAATTATTTACATCAGTTGAAGCCTTCAAACAAACCCAACAATTATTACGCCTGGTATTTGATACCGTCCCGCAGTGGGTAGCGTGGAAAAATCTCAATTCAGTTTATCTTGGCTGTAATCAGGGTTTTGCCAAGGTAATAGGCTTAAATTCGCCCGATGAGATTGTGGGTAAAACCGATTATGATTTATCGATAACCGAGGAAGAAGCAGATTTGTATCGTAGTTGGGATAAGCGTGTAATCGAGTCTGGTCAAGCAGAACTTCACATCATTGAACAATCGCAGCTAGCAGATGGTCAGCAAGTCTGGTTGGATACTAATAAAATGCCTCTACGCGATGTCAATGGAAATCTATTCGGTATTTTATTAGTAACAGAAGATATTACAGAACGTCAGCAAGCACAAGAAGAACTCAAACAACAAAAACAAAATCTAGAACAAGCACTTGTAGAACTTCAACGGGCCCAAATGCAACTGGTACAGAGTGAAAAAATGTCTGCACTAGGAAACCTCGTTGCAGGTGTAGCTCACGAAATTAACAATCCTGTCGGTTTCCTCGGTGGCAATATTCAACCTGCTTTAGATTACATCAAAGATATCTTTGCTTTGGTAGATTTGTATCAGCATAAATATCCCAATCCTGATGCCGAAATTAAAGATGAAATCGCAGCCATTGACCTCGATTACATCCGCGAAGACTTACCCAAATTAGTCAATTCTATGCGAGAAGGTGTGAAGCGAATTCGAGATATTAGTACTTCCTTACGAACTTTTTCTCGTGCTGATAGCGATCGCCCTATTGCCTGTAACATTCATGATGGCATCGATAGCACTATTCTGATTCTTAAACATCGCCTCAAAGCTTCAGAAACTCGCCCCGAAATTCAAGTTCTCAAGGAGTATGGTCAGCTACCACTTATAGAATGCTTTGCTGGACAGTTAAATCAGGTTTTTATGAACATTATCGCAAATGCTATTGATGCTTTAGAAGAGTCAAATATTGGACGTGGTTTTGAAGAGATTAAAACAAATCCCAATTGCATCACAATTACCACCAAGATTAGCGATAATAAACAGAAAGTAATTATTAATATTAAAGATAATGCTCTAGGGATGACTGAAGCAGTCAAGCAAAAGATTTTTGACCATTTATTTACAACTAAAGCAGTTGGCAAAGGGACGGGATTAGGACTAGCGATCGCTCGGCAAATTGTCGAAGAAGTTCACAGTGGTAAATTGAGTTTGAACTCTGTCATTGGTGAAGGTACGGAATTTATCATTGAAATTCCAGGATGAATATTTTCTTTGGTTGATAAATAATGCCATCGGGTATTAGCATCGACACGAGTTTGCGATAAAAATAGGAGGGCGAAAATATTGATTGCGGCAAAATTAACTGCGATCGCAATCAATAATTGGTCATTTTTAATTTTATGCGATCGCTCAACAAACACTAAACGGTAAAAGCTGCTATTGATAGATCCCATGATTAGTTGGGCAATATTTAAATGAGTGCTGTGATTACCCTTTATAGTAATTATTTATGGCTTTCCCAATTAAACAATGTCGTTGGCTACTATACATTAGCCTGAGTATTTTGAGCTTATGTTTGGCTGTCACCATTACTCCTGTGAGAGCATCTGTGCAAGTATCGGCAAACTCTGCTCTGAATGCCTCAGCATCCACTAACCAGTTAGAACAGGGACGAAATCTTTACCGTTCAGGACGCTTTACAGAAGCCGTGAAGATTTGGCAAACGGCAGCACAGCAGTATCATACCCAAGGCGATCGCACCAACGAAGCCCTAAGCTTGAGTTACCTTTCACTGGCACAACAGGAACTTAACCAATGGGAAGCAGCCAGTCAATCTATTGAACAAAGTCTGAAACTGTTGCAAACCTCTATTCCTTCTGCTGATGCAATTCTGTGGGCGCAAGCACTCAATACCCAAGCAAATTTGCAATTACATAATGGCAAAGCCGAAACTGCCCTCGAAAATTGGCAACAAGCTGAAAAATATTATGAGCAAGCGGGCGATAAAATGGGCAGCTTGGGCAGTCAAATTAATCAGGCACAAGCTTTACAAAGTTTGGGATTTTATCGCCGTTCTAAACAGCAGTTGGAAATGCTGACTCAAAAGTTAGGAGCAATGCCAGATTCAGAAATTAAAGTGAGTGGGCTGCGATCGCTTGGTTTAGCTTTACAAGTGATTGGCGACTCTGCTAAGAGTCAACAGGTTTTAGAGCAGAGTTTGGCGATCGCTCGTAAAATTGAAACTACACCTCAGTTGAGTTCTATTCTTCTGAGCTTAGGAAAAACCGCCGTTGATTTACACGATCCAGAAGCGGCATTAGATTACTTTCAACAAGCCCAACAGGTAGCCAGTAATCCAGGCGATCGCTTACAAGCTCGTTTAGCTCAGTTTAAACTTTTTCTCGATTACAACAAGTCTGAGTTGGCTACCCCACTTGCACCTCAACTATTGCAACAACTTGCAGAACTCCCCCCTAGCCACACCTCTCTCTACGCAGCGATCAATTTTGTTGCGACTCTGAATCGGCAGTCAAATCCTGACCAAATCGTACCACTCAAAGACTTGGCGCAACTGATGGCAGTTACAGTCAAGTCTGCACAACAAATTCAAGATGCTCAAGCAGAAGCTTATGCGCTGCATCAGTGGGGAAAACTCTATCGGCGGACACAGCAGTTATCACAAGCACAGGAGTTAACTCAAAAATCCCTCAACATTGCGCGTCAACTCCAAGCTGAGGATATTATTGCTCAATCGGCTTGGCAGGTAGGACAGTTGTATAAAGAACAAGGCGATCGCTCAGAAGCAATTAGTGCTTATACTGAAGCGGTCAAAGCTTTAAAGTCAATCCGGGGAGATTTAGTAGCTGTTAACCCCGATGTGCAGTTCTCCTTCCGTGAAGGTGTGGAACCTGTCTACCGAGAACTGGTCGGTTTACTTTTAGATCGGCAACCAAGTCAGGCAGCACTAATACAAGCCCGTGATTTAATTGAGGCACTGCAAGTTGCAGAACTCGATAACTTTTTCCGGGAAGCTTGTTTAGATAGGTCTCAGCAGATTGACCAAGTTGACCCCAATGCAACTGTTATTTATCCGATTATCTTACCAGATCGCCTCGCAATCATCCTCTCTAAAACTGGACAACCGTTGCGTTACTATGCAACACAAAAATCTCAAGCTGACATCGAACAAACTCTAGATAAATTATTAGTTAGCTTCAATCCAGTCTCAGATTCTCAAGAGCGCGATCGCTTGTCCCAGGAAATTTATAGTTGGCTAATTCGTCCGGCGGAAATTGAGCAAGCCTTTAAAGATAGCAAAACACTGGTATTTGTTTTAGATGGTAGATTACGTAATATCCCCATAGCAGCCCTGTATGATGGTAAGCAATATCTGATCGAAAAGTATGCTGTTGCCCTCTCACCGGGAATGCAACTAATGGCTGCGCGATCGCTCCAGCCAAATCATATTGGTGCGATCGTCGGCGGCATCAGCGAATCTCGTAATGGCTTTAGCGCTTTACCTGCTGTGGAATCAGAAGTTAAACAAATCTCGAAGACAGTGCCATCTTCGACGTTGCTCAACCAGCAATTTACTAGTCAAGCCCTGGCTAATCGTGTCAAATCTAGTAGTGCAGATATTGTCCACCTGGCAACCCACGGACAGTTTAGCTCCCGCCTTGAAGATACCTTCCTACTAACTTGGGATGGAGAAGTCAACGTTAAGGAATTGTCTGAACTCCTTAAAAATCGGGGTAACGAGCCATCGAAAGCCATTGAGTTGCTAGTACTGAGTGCCTGTGATACAGCCGCAGGAGACGATCGCGCCGTTCTGGGATTAGCAGGACTGGCTGTCAAATCTGGTGCCCGCTCAACCATTGCCACTCTCTGGCCCGTCAAAGACAAAGCAGCCGAAATGCTGATGACGCGCTTCTATGACCAACTGCGACAACCCAAAATGTCTAAAGCCGAAGCACTGCGACAAGCCCAAATCAACATGATCCGCCAAACTGATTTCCACGATCCTTTCTTTTGGTCTGCCTTCGTTTTGGTTGGTAACTGGCTTTAAAAAGTAAAGATATAAATCCCCATAGTTAGACACTTGTACCTCGCTTAAAAAGCAAACTGCTGTCAATCACGATCTTCGATCTGCCTGTTGCCTCTCTCACTAACAACGTATTTTTACTGAGTAGGGATGCAGTAATATAAACGAAATTTTACGGTATATTAGTCAAATTTCGTTTATATTTCTAGTAAGTATTTAAGCCTTTGAGCGCTAGCTGAAAAGATTTTTAAGCCTATTCCCACAATCAGAATAAATGTATTTACTATTACCTTTTCTTGAAGGAAGTGCAACATTATGAAACGTCGATATTTAGCTGCATTAAGCGTCATCGCTTTGCTTGCTAGTAGTACATGGAACAGTGCCTATGCTGTTACATTTACCCCACCAATCAACAATGGCGCTCCCAGCCAAGCAACCGGGGGAGCTTCTCGTGGTAATTTCTTTATCCCTGCTTCTAGTAAAGGCGCTCCTAGTCAAGCAACGGGAGGAGCTTCCAGAGGCAACCTCTTCACACCTAGCGCTGGTCAAGGCGCTCCCAGACAAGCAACGGGAGGAGCTTCCAGAGGCAATCTGTTTACACCTAGCGCTGGTAAGGGTACGCCCCAACAGGCAACAGGAGGAGCTTCCCGTGGTAATCTTTTTACACCTAGTGCTGATAAGGGCACTCCTCAACAGGCAAGTGGGGGAGCCTCACGCGTTGGTAATTACTACTTAAATCCTTCAAGTATCGGATCGACAGGCCCAGCAGCCCTAATCGCACTCCTACCTCAAAGCTTCTATGGCACAACAGTGTCTGAACGTCCGACAATTCTGGTATATCTTCCAGTTTCTAATGCAGAAGAAGTTGTCTTTAGCCTCAAGGATGAAACTGGTAATACACAGCATCAAATGACTATTCCTATTGCTCTTAAAGCTGGGGTGATCGCTATCAAATTACCATCTGATGCACCCGCTTTAGTAATAGGGAAAAACTACCATTGGTTCCTAGCTGTGAAAGTTGATGGACAACTCAGCCCAAGTACGCCTTATGTCGATGGTTGGATTCAACGCATCCAGCCAAGCGCTGAACTGGTAACAGCGATGCAAGAGCGAGATGCTTTGAAGCGGGCGGCGGCTTTTGGTAAAAATGGCATTTGGTATGACTGCGTGGAAACACTTGCAGCCCTACATGGTGCCCAACCTAGCAATGTAACTCTTACCAAGCAATGGGAAGAACTCCTTTCCTCGGTTAGCTTGAAGGAAATTGTTACAGTTCCGTTATTGGCATCTACGAACTAATCAATTTGGGGATAGGGCATGGGGCATTATTTCTCCCCTGCCCCCGCTCCCCAGTCCCTAATCACCAGTGACCATGTGGCGCAGATTCCAGACCTTTATTCAACGCACTCGCAGCGTTTTGATTATTACTCCCACTGTTGCTTTGACTGTCATTGTTGGGCAATCGTTGGGATTTTTCAATTTACTTGAATGGAAAATTCGTGATGAATGGGTTCGTCAGCGATCGCAAGAGGCGATCGCTGATGAAATTGTGATTGTGACAATCGATGAGCACGATATCCAATCGGTGCGGAAATGGCCAATTCCAGATTGGGCATTAGCAGAATTATTAGAAAAGATTCGGGCGCAACAACCTAGAGCCATTGGATTGGATCTCTATCGAGATTTACCGGAGGGAAGCGGACATCAAGAACTTGTCAGAGTCTTTCGCAGCACTCCCAATTTGATTGGCGTTGAGAAAATCACCGGGGAGCGCGTCAATCCGCCACCAGAGTTGAAGAAACTCGATCAAGTCGGATTAGCAGATTTGGTGTTGGATGGCGATCGCTTTGTGCGTCGTGCCCTCCTGACGGCAGTTGATGCCAAAGAACAAAACACGCTCAAAGCTGGGCTAGCAACTCAGGTGGCGCTCAAGTACCTGGAAGCCGATAAGATTTCCTTAGAAAGCATTGACCCCAAGCAGCAAAAGTTTCAGTTGGGTAAGGTAATTTACCTACCACTGAACAATCAAGAAGCAGGTTACTCCGATGCTGATTTAGGCGGCTATCAAATTCTGCTAAATTGGCACGGAACAGAAGCGGCATTTCGGACAGTTGCCATGCGAGATGTCTTAGCAGGGAGAATTCCAGCCAATATGATGCGCGATCGCATGGTATTTATTGGAACAGCTGCCGCTAGTACTAATGACTTCTTCAATACACCCTTCAGTTCCTCGTGGATATTTGCCCAAAAAACCATGCCTGGGGTTGTTGTCCATGCCAATATTGCCCATCAACTGGTGCAAGGGGCAAAAACAGGGAAAGGAAACTTGCACGGGATTTCTGGCCAGGTTGTGTGGCTCTGGATTGTTTTATGGTCTGCGATCGGTTCTAGTGGTAGTTGGTTCTTATCCAGTCGCAGGTTGCAGATGCCTGGGGGCAAAATTCTCTGGGCAACTGTAGGCATTAGTGGCGTGTTTGTCGGGGGTGGCTATGGGATGTTTTTACATAGCATTCTCATACCAGTCACCCCCACTTTAGCGGCATTCATCAGCAGCGTAATTGCGACAACAAATGCTTATAAACAAAGGCAGTTAGAAGAAACGAATCAGCAACTAGAAATTGCCAATGCCCAACTATTGGATTATTCCAAAACTCTAGAGTTCAAAGTTGAAGAGCGAACTCATGAACTGTTGGAGGCGAAGCAAGCTGCTGACGCTGCTAACGAAGCAAAGAGCGAGTTTCTGGCAAATATGAGTCATGAGCTACGCACACCATTGAATGGCATCCTTGGTTTTGCTCAGGTGCTAGAAGTATCGCCAAATATGACCGAGAAAAATCTGGAAGGTGTCAGCATTATCTACCAATGTGGGACACACCTCCTGATGCTCATCAATGACATTCTCGACCTTTCAAAAATTGAAGCTCGGAAATTAGAATTAGTTGCAACCAATATACATCTGTCCACTTTTTTACATGGTGTCACCGAGATTTGCAGTATCCGAGCAAGACAGAAAGGGATTGCATTTAATATTTTAATCAGCGATCGCCTACCAGTTGCCATCGAAGCTGATGAAAAGCGGCTACGGCAAGTTTTAATCAACTTACTAGGCAATGCTATCAAATTCACAGACAATGGTAGCGTCACCTTGAAAGTAGATGTCATCAATCAAGAGTCTCAACAAATTACACATCAAAAGATTCGCTTCCAGATTGAAGATACAGGGATTGGAATGTCATTAGACCAACTAGAGAAAATCTTTTTGGCTTTTGAGCAAGTAGGTGAAGCAGGGCGGAAATCTGAAGGTACTGGCTTAGGATTGGCAATCAGTCAAAGAATTGCCGCATTGATGGGCAGCCAAATTCAAGTAGAGAGTCATCTGGGTGAAGGTAGTCTGTTTTGGCTGGATTTGACAGTACCAGTACCAGTTTCTCATGACTGGCAGATAGAAGGGATATCCCCGCCAGCTATAAATGCAGCCCCAACCCATCAGAAAATCATCGGCATTCGAGGTAGTGCGCCTCAAGTTCTCATTGTCGATGATGATACTAACCATTGTTCTATATTGACTAGTTTGCTTCAAGGAATTGGCTGTCGAACCCTGGAAGCAACCGACGGCAAACATGGGCTACAGATGGTAACTGAACATCATCCAGATGTGATTCTGCTTGATTTGGCTATGCCTAATATGGATGGCTTTGAGCTAATGGTTCACTTACAAGAAAATCCACAAACCCGTACTATTCCGATTATTGTCTCTAGTGCCAGCGTCTTTGAGGAGAATCGCCAACGGAGTTTGCAAGCGGGGGCCACAGCATTTTTGCCAAAACCCATACAAGTTGATGAGCTATTTAATGCACTGCATTCTGCATTCGAGTTAGCAGCGAAAACTTCGCTGCTAAAAGTGGAGTGGATTTATGCTCAATCTACACCTCAAAAGTCACTTTACCAGCCTGAGCAGAAAGCTGATGCTGAATTGGTTCTGCCATCACAAGATATTTTGCAACAACTTTATCATCTGGCAATGATGGGAGATATTCCGGCAATTGAGGGAATCATAAAAGAGTTAATTCAGCAAGACAGTCAGCTAACTCCCTTTGCAACTGAGTTAAGCAAATTTACTGTCAACTTCCAAACTGGAAAAATCCGTAAGTTCCTTAAATCTTTTGTAACAACTGAGTCACGTCAATGATGATCAAACCTCTCTTGAAGCCAATACATATCCTTTTAGTAGATGACAATCCTAACAATCTCAAAGTGTTATCAGAAGCGATTCAGGGATGTGGCTGGAAAACACTCATGGCAACCGATGGAGAATCTGCCATCGAACAAACAGAATATGCTGCACCCGATCTCATTCTCTTGGATGTGATGATGCCGGGGATTGATGGATTTGAAACTTGCCGTAGGCTAAAATCCAATTCCATCACTCAGAATATTCCGATCATTTTTATGACTGCTTTGGCCGATGCTACAGACAAAGTAAAAGGACTGGAAATTGGTGCAGTTGACTATATTACCAAACCTTTCCAGCAGGAAGAAGTCATTGCCCGATTAAAGTTACATCTAAAAATCTCTCATCTTACCCGCACCCTAGAACAAAGAGTGCAAGAACGCACCGCAGAATTAAGCCAATCTCTACAAGAGTTACAACAAACCCAACTACAACTAATCCAGAGTGAAAAAATGTCCACCCTTGGACAAATGGTTGCAGGGATAGGTCACGAGATCAATAATCCGATTGGTTTCATTAGTGGAAATTGTTCTTATATTGAAAAATATATGAATGATCTCCTGCGTTTGGTGAATCTCCAACAGCAAAAATTACCACACCCAGATTCGGAGATTGAAGAACTCATTGAAGAAATTGATTTAGAGTATCTGACTGAAGATTTACCAAAAATTCTGGTATCAATGCACCAGGGAATTACTCGTCTTAAGGACATTAGCCTCTCTTTGAGAACCTTTGCTCGCTCTGATATTTCATCTGTGGTCGAGTTTCAGATTCACGAAGGAATTGATAGTACCTTAATGCTCTTAAAACATCGATTGAAAGACCAAGGAGACCGCCCTAAAATCGAAGTTGTCAAACAATACGGCGATTTACCTCCAATCACTTGCTATCCTGGACAACTGAATCAGGTATTTATGAATATTATTGCCAATGCTATTGATGCATTTGATGACCTCTATCAAAATCGCTCAATTCAAGATATTACAGCTGCTGTCCCTCACACTATCACGATCGCTACATCATTTGAACATCAGCAAGAAACTGTTTCGATTTGCATCGAAGATAATGCTTTGGGTATGCCTCCTGAAGTGCAAGCTAGAATTTTTGAGCCATCTTTTACAACTAAGCCTGTGGGCAAGGGAACTGGTCTAGGATTAGCTATCAGTTACCAAATTATTATTGATAAACACAAGGGAGAAATCAACTGTTTTTCAATCTTTGGACAGGGAACTAAGTTTATTGTCACCCTGGCGATTTCATTATATTAAAAATTTCTGCGATCGCTATAAAATATCAATTAGTTTTTAGCATAAATTTTGTGCCTAATAAACACGTTTCATTAAAATTGCCTTTACTTTAAATTATAAACAAAACTAAATATTAGGTAATAAACAAGCATTTCAATAAAATTCGTATATTCTATTAGCTTTTTTGAGTTTACCTAGTAAACTAATCGTCATTCTTTTTTCTAGAATGATTTGCTTGTAGTAAGGGCTTCCCTACGGCAACACTTTGCGAACAGCCCTGCTTTTACGCAACTTAAATGCTCATTAGCATACAACAAGGCAAAAGTAAAAAGAAAAAATGCTGATTTTGTAGAATATCTAGCGATTTTCAATGAGTGGCTTATTTACGCCGTGACGTAATAGTTAGCTTTAAAACAATACATCTGTAAAAGTTATCTTGTAACATTCAACATTTCCTCTTTTGTGATTTGCATTCCAAAAAGCAAATCTACTGAGGGCGATAATGCCTAATGGTAGAATAACAGAAGCATGAAAGCGTGAATACAAAACGCGATCGCACTGAATGGCTTGGTTTGAGTTCTTCTCCATACCATCCTAATTTTTGTCCTTGCAGAGGTATAATCCCTAACGCTGTATGGTTAGAATGGCATCATCTGATGAATTCCGAATTAGAAATCCCCACGTTTTGATCGCCAGGTGAAGTCCGAGAAATTTGTCAGTCAGTAGGTATTACTTCGGAGTCAATTGTATATATTTACTGCTTTAAGGGTTCAAGGGCTGCTAATACATTAATAGCCCTTGAACAAGTAGGAATTTCTGCTAGAAATTATTTTGGCTCTTGGAATGAATAAACCCCACCCCAAGTGTCTGGCTTAGTTTAATCCCCCTGCTCCCCCTGCTTCCCCTGCTCCCCCTGCTTCCCCTGCTCCCCCTGCTCCCCCTGCTCTCTTCATTTGGAGGCTAGGCTAAGGAGCATCTTTTCAAAAATTCTCAATACAGGATCTTCTCCATTATCTCTAGTGAAAATACTATAATTTGGGTGAGAATTGATTTCAATTAACCAATATTGATTATCTCGATCTAATACAATATCTAAACCACCATAATCAATGTCTAATTCTTCAAAAATTGGTTTAGCGAAATTAGCAATCTCTGACAATATTTCTGGATTGTTGATATACTTTGCTTTTGCACCATCCCAGTGGAGAGGACTGAGATTACCTATAAATTTTGCATCAGTTATATCTTTTTCATAGAGTAGAACTAACTCTTTATTTAAAAAAACGGCTCTATACTCAGATTTTATGTGAATGAATTCTTGAGCGATCGCAACGTAATCATACTTTTTATTATTGATATTAAAAATCTCTTTTAAAGCAGTTTCAACTTCATCTGTATTCTGACATAAAAAAACGTTATGTCCACTTGAACCAGAATTTCGTTTAACAATTACGGGTGTTTCAAAGTTTTCTTTTATTTCTAATATAATATCTTCAAAACTAGGAAATTTTAAGTAAATCTTATATTGCAGGTCACAAAAAGGTGAAAGAAAGCCTACTGTCCGAGGAAGTTTAACTTTCTTCTTTAAAATATGGTATGTATATTCCTTGTCTTTGATAATTTGTGCTACTGCCTGATTTATTATCGGAGTACTATAATTACAAAAGTAATGTTGTTTATTATTCAGTTTTATTTTTACTAAATTTTCAGCCGGATGAATAATTTCATAGTTAACATTTAAGTTTTTACAAGCTTTGAGCAATAGCGAAAGGTTATCTAACATAAATACTTAAAATTCAACGTCTAAATTAAGTGTTCGGATTAATTATCGCAGAACACATACTCTACTTGAAATAATCCGAATAATTACGAATTACAAAGTTGTTTGCCGTTTAAAAATTACTATCTCAGTACCAACCACTGGGTTACGCGCTATCAGCCTATTTTGAGAGTCGGTAATTTCTAAATGGGTAAAATCAAGTTCTTGAGAACGTTGTAATATCTCCGCAGCTAGTTTGTCCTGCTGAGATTCGTTGAGAGTGTACCAATCATCACTAATTTTGACAGTCAAGTTACTTGTGCGGAAGTTGGCTTGAATTGACTTTATCAGACCAGAGGCAATGCGATCGCTAATTTCAGCTACCTGATTTTCAATAGCCGCAATCAAGGCTTGCTCCGGTGTCAATTCTATAACTGGTGTTGGCGTTGGGGTGGGAATTGGTTCTGGTTTGAGTTCGGGTTCTGGTGGCAGCGTAATTTCCTCTGGTGGCTGTGGTTCTGGTAAAACTGCCTCCGGTGAAGTAGTTATCGTTGGTGTCGGTGCAGGAACCTCTTCAACTGGTGGAACTGTTGCTATTTCAGTAGGTTTACCAGTAAAGACAGTTGTAGTTGTCCAAACAAGAATTACAGCAATTCCAGCCACAATTCCCGTCAAAGCTGTATCTGATAACTTTGTTGACAAATTTGATGGCAAAAACAAGCGGATTGTCTTTAACAATCCACCCCATCGCAACTGAAGCTGCTGGAAAAAGTCGGGTTTTTCCTCAGTACCTGGCGGGGGTGCTGTCTCCAGTTTGTCTACTGTTACTTCTAAAACCCCAATCGTCCCCCGGAGAAGTTGGATAATTTTAGCCTTCCAAATTGGCTGAACTCTCTGGTAAGGTTTTTGAGGAAGTTGATTTACCGGCTCATCCGTCGGTTTTGACTGATTGTCTTGTGACATGGAACTTTCACCAAAAGCAGCGAATCAAAGACAAACAACGTACATTATTACTGATGCTGCCTCTTTTGCATTAATCTATCATTTCATTGCACATTCCTTGTGCGAAAACTGACTATTTATTAAATTTGGTGAATTATGAACCTGAAACGCCGTCAATTTTTATTTTTAAGTAGCCTCACCACCATTGGGGCAGGATTTTTAGGCTGGATGTTAGTTCGTCAAAATAATCAAAGTGCTGAGATTACCGATTCAACAACAGCTATAGCCGCCAACCCAGCTAAAAAAGACTTGTTATTACGTTTTGTATCTGTAGCAGATACGGGGACTGGAGCTAAAGGACAGTATGCTGTAGCTGGAGCGATGAATGCTTATCACAAGCGAAATCCTTATGATTTAGTAGTTTTAGCTGGAGACAACATTTACAACAACGGCGAAATTGAGAAAATCGGCGAAGTTTTTGAGCGTCCTTATCAACCTTTGCTAAAACAAGGTGTGAAATTTCAGGCTTGTTTAGGCAATCACGATATTCGTACTGCCAACGGTGAGCCACAAATCAAGTATGCTGGCTTTAATATGAAGGGACGTTACTATACATTTAAACGTAATCCAGTACAGTTTTTTGCTTTAGATACTAATAGTAATGCTGATTGGAAAAACCAGCTAATTTGGTTAGAGAAAGAATTAAGTCTGAGTGATGCTCCTTGGAAGGTAGTATTTGGTCATCATCCGATTTATTCATCGGGTCAATATGGGACTAATCCAGATTTTATTAAAACTTTTACTCCCCTATTCAAAAAATACAGCGTTCAACTTTATATCAATGGTCACGAACATAGTTATGAACGCACTCGTGCTATTGATGGGACAACTTATTTAATTTGTGGCGCAGGTGCTGGCAATCGTCCTGTAGGTCGTTCTGAGTGGACAGAGTATTCTACCAGTGATTTAAGTTTTGCCTCTTATGACGTGTATAAAGATAGAATAGAAATAAGTGCGATCGCTACTGATAATCGCGTTTTTGATAAAGGTATTATTCAATTAAAATCCGCGTAATTATTATGAAAGTCAAGCGTCTACAAATGCAATCTTTCCGTGGAATCGGTGATTTGACGCTTGATTTCTATGAGGCTGAACTAACTGTACTTATTGGCATCAATGGTGAACTACACCACATCAGCCCTCCTTTTTCATACTCTTTTTTTGCGAAACTATTAATATTTTATGACAAATATTAAAAATACTCAAAATAGTCAACCTACTGTTATTAGTCTATTCTCAGGGTGTGGAGGTATTGATTTAGGATTTCAAAGACAAGGATTGTCAATTGTTTGGGCAATTGATAATGACTTAGACTGCGTAGAAACATATAAAAAAAATATAGGCAATCATATTATCAATAGATCAATTTGTGATGTTCATTCGAGAGAAATTCCTGATGCCGATATAATTGTTGGTGGATTCCCATGCCAAGGCTTTTCAGTAGCCAATAAATTTCGTTCAAAAGATGATGCGAGAAATGAACTTTATCATGAAATGTTAAGGGTAATACAAGAAAAAAAGCCTAAATGGTTTATGGCTGAGAATGTAAAAGGTATTTTAAGTCTAGATGATGGGCTTGTTTTTCAAAATATTTTAAAAGAATTAGAAGAAGTTGGTTATTATGTAACATATCAACTAGTTAATATGGCTGATCATGGAGTTCCACAAATTAGAAAACGAGTTATTATTTTAGGTACAAGAAATGACCTACCTCTAGAAGCTAGAGTCAAGCATCCATTGCCAGACTATTCTGAAAAAAATAAAAATCTTAAAAAATGGATTACGATTAATTTGGCATTGGAAAAATTGGAAAAATTGAAACCAACGACGAATTTAGTAGGCTCACAGTATAAAGTTTCATATAGAAACTACACGGGACATAGACAAACTAATGGTGATAAACCATGTCCGACAATTATCGCTAGAGGTAATGGCAAGGGCGGCGTATGTGCAATTCCACACCCTAACGGAATACGGCGATTAAATGTTAGAGAATCAGCATTTATTCAAACTTTTCCAGCCGATTTTGAATTTACAGGAAGCATAACCTCAATGTATCGCCAAATTGGTAATGCCGTACCTATATTATATGCAGAAAAAATAGCACAAGAATTTATAGAAGCCAATGATAGATTAAAAACTTTTAGAGAAAAACAAGTTAGAGAAACTAAAAAAATCAATGTTGTTTCTTTATTCTCTGGCGCGGGAGGAATGGACTTAGGATTTAAAAAAGCTGGGTTTGATATTGTATGGGCAATTGACAACTTTGAAGATGCGGTGCAAACATACCGAAAAAACATCGGTAATCATATAATTAATAGTAATATTGAAGACTACAACCTAAACGAGATTCCTGATTGTGATGTTCTTATAGGTGGATTTCCATGTCAGGGTTTTTCAATAGCCAATATGAAACGTAGCATTGATGATGATAGGAATATCCTATATGAATATCTTGTAAAAGTAATACAAATTAAAAAGCCGAAAATTTTTATTGCTGAAAATGTCAAAGGTATTCTTAGCCTTGACAAAGGGAAAGTTTTCAACAATATATTAGAAGAATTTAATAAATGCGGCTATAAATGTAAATATGCTATTTTAAATGCTGCGGGCTATGGAGTTCCACAAACTAGAGAAAGAGTGATTATTTTAGGACAGAGAGAAGATATAACAATAGAAATCGAATTTCCTCCCCAACCCAGTGATTTTAAATCGCATATATCTGTGGGACAGGCACTTTCAAATTTTCCCGATCCTGACAAAAAACACAATTTGAAAAATCATGTATATTCCAAATTTAAACTAAAGTTTAATGGATATATATCAAATAGACGTATTAATCCTGACTTACCATGTCCAACAATTACGGCTAGAGGCGATCATAAAGGAGGAGCAATGGTAATGCACCACCCTTCAAATAAACGTAGGTTAACGTGCAGGGAAATGGCTTATATACAAGGCTTTCCTATCGACTTTGAATTTATTGGCTCAATGACTTCTGTTTACCGCCAAATTGCTAATGCACTACCCTACCCTGTTGCAGAAGCAGTTGCATCTTCAGTTTACAAAGCGCTGACTAACTAATTGTCTGAATTGCTAGTGTGTTTTTTGAGAAGCAGTATTATTTCGTCTATAACTTCAGTAATTGACTTTTTGTGAGCAATAGCATACCTCTCAATATCCTCAACTATTTTTTTCTGCTGAAATTTTTCTGGGTATGCCCAAGGGCTATTCTCCCAATCGTAGTCGAGAGTAACTTTTTTGGTAAATTCTCTCTTTCTTTGGTTACAAAAAGTACATAATGTCATTAATTTTTCTTTATAATTTTCATCTGTTAAATTTTCTGCCTGAATAATCGCTGGAATTCTATGATCAGGAGCCAAAAATTTAATATTTTCATATTTTGTATGACAGATTCTACAAGTATTGTCATGAAGACTAAATAATTGATGTTTCCATGAACTCTTGATGGTTGATCGAGAAACTTGTAAATCAATATCTTGTTGAACACTAATTAATTTATATTTTTCCTGCCTATTGTGACGCTTAGTAATTAAAGTTGCATTATCACCCTCTCTTGTCCACCCTTCATTTCTCAGATAATCAACTATTTTACTAGGATCTCCATATGTTCTAGAAGTTTTTGTATCGTTATTTCCAAAAGGAACTAAGCTGCGACTGTAAGGCTTATATTGGCTTTCTATGGTAACTTCAATTTCATCTCTAGTATGAAATTCTTTATCATATAGAACACATAATCCAAAAATCTCCCTAGCACGAGATTTAAATAAATATTGATTCCAATGAGATTTATTTCCTATCTCAAACTTATAGTATGTATTTGTTTTTTCTATAATATTTTTAAACGCTATATTTAAGGTTTCTGCAAATTCTTCAAAATTAAAATCAACTTGTATTCTACCTTGAAAATTTGTAAAACTTAATCTTTTCCATTCTACGCTTGATGGCCATCCTTTTATTTCAACATCAAGACGTTTTTGTTTTTGCCAAATTGAATTTTCATCGGGTTTAAAGGAATGAAGTAAACAAGAATAAAAATTTAAATTTTCAAAAATATTAGCTTTTGTCTTATCGGAAATATATAAATTTAAAGTATTTTCATCATTTGTATTTAAAGTAAAACAAAAGCCTGTATATTTCAAATTATTCATTAAAGATTAAGCCAACCTAAAAAAAATTAATCTAACTCAGCGAATTGTCTTGAGAATCTGCCTCTTGAAATAAGATTTCAACTTTACAGTTTAAAATTTGTGCTAGTTTTTCTAAACCGTCGATAGTAGGAGCGTTAATACCACGCTCTATTAAACTTATAAACTCAACTGAATAGCCTGATAGTTCAGCCAAGTTTTCCTGAGTTAACCCTTTTCGCTTACGAATGGTAGCAACCTGTTGACCAAGTTTTTTTTTAGCACTTTTAATAGACAAACCTTGCTTCTGAACTTACATTAAGAGAGTAAATAGCACAACGTAGTTAAGCTACGGGTTAAGGCTATAATTAATTTTTGATAAAACTTAACCTAATTGGTATAAAAATATTGAAGACATACATCAGATTAGAATTTGGTGAGGTACAGGCGATCTTAAGGGCACAGCATTGCTGTGCCCTACCTGTGTACTTAATTTACCTGAAAAACGCTGTATTTGACTGCACCCTAAAACTTAAAAACTCTGCTGTGAAGGAGTTAGAGAAAAAATGCTTTGATCGCAAAAAAACGTTATTGAGCCGAGATAGCGATCCGCTTGGCGAAATATTAATTAATATAAGATTAGCTTAATTTTCACTGCAAAACTTTATGATTCTTGAGGCCGTTATTCTTCACGTCAAACCTGATCTGCAATCCGATTTTGAAGCTACTTTTAAAAAAGCTTCTAAAATTATTTCCTCAATGGATGGATATTTATCCCATGAATTGCATAAATGTATAGAAGTCCAATATAAATATTTATTACTTGTCAGATGGGAAACTTTAGAATCTCATACTGTAGGATTTAGAAATTCTGCTGAGTTTCAAGAGTGGAAAAAACTTCTACATCATTTTTATGAGCCATCTCCCATTATTGAACACTTTGAAGAAATTGAAATATGAAAAACAAGATCCCCGACTTCTTTGAAAAGTCGGGGATCTGTGGCTTTGTTTTCAAACTTTTTGCAACTGCGCTACTCTTGGATCAACAATTTTTTGCCCCAAGCTAGAAAATTTAATTGCCACAGACATCTTATTACCCGTACCGAAGACATGAGTGATTTCACCAAGACCAAAAGTTTTATGTAATACTCTATCGCCTACTTGCCAATTCTGCGTTGAGTCTTGTTTCCCACTAGGAGTAGAGGCACTTTTGGTATAACTTTGACGACTCGCGCGTTTGGTAGATAACAATTCTTCTGGTAATTCGTCGAGAAATTGCGATCGCATCGCAGGTTCCCGCGAACCATACAAACGCCGTTCCCGTGCGTGTGATAAAAATAATCTTTCTTGGGCGCGAGTAATTCCTACATAACACAGGCGGCGTTCTTCTTCCAAAGATGCGGGATCGCCCAGCGAACGGTAGCCGGGAAATAGCCCTTGTTCTAATCCCACCAAAAAGACTACGGGAAATTCCAAACCTTTGGATGCATGCAAAGTCATCAAAGAAACGGCTGTTTGCCCTTCTTTTAAGTTATCCAAATCGGAACTGAGGGCGGCACTACTGAGAAAATCTTGGAGGGAAACTTCTTCGTTTTCTTCTTGAAATTGCAATGCAGCGTTGTAAAGTTCCTGGACGTTTTGTACCCGATCTGTGGCTTCATCTGTGCCTTGACTCATCAAGTCTTGCACGTAACCAGAATCTTCTAGTATTCCTTGCAAAACCTCAGTCACGGGAAGCGTGCCGATTTGTCCTTGCCAACGGCTAATCATTGCGGCAAAGTTATTTACAGCTTTTGTTGCCCTTCCAGCTAATGTATTAACTGATGTTTCATCGCTGAGTATTTCCCACAGGGTTGTTCCTAGTTGTTGCGAGGCGTTCATCAAAGCATCAATAGTGGTTTTGCCAACTCCTCGCCGGGGAGTATTGATAACTCGTAATAAACTGACTGTATCAGATGGGTTAGCGATCGCTCTTAAATATGCAATGACATCTTTGATTTCTTTGCGATCGTAAAATCTCATTCCTCCCACAACTGTGTAAGGAATTTGATATTTCACCAACAATTCTTCAAATGGCCGAGATTGAGCATTTGTCCGATAAAGGATCGCAAAACTACCCCAATCTAATTCAGGATTTTGGTTTTTTAAAGTGCTAATTTGATTAATCACAAATGCCGCTTCTGCAAGTTCTTCATCGGCTTTGTGACAAGTAATCTGCTCACCCGGCCCCCGCGTCGCTTTCAGGATTTTATCAATCCGTTGGGTGTTATTTTCAATTAGTTCATTAGCCGCTTGCAGAATGTTTTCACAAGAACGATAGTTTTCTTCTAACTTAACCATCGTTTGGGTGTCATCGTCTACCAAACCATCACCAAAGTCTTCCTGAAATCCCAGCAAGATGGTGAAATCTGCCATCCGAAAGCTGTAAATTGATTGATCTGCATCGCCGACAACGAAAACTGAGCGATTTTGCCATTGCCATTCGCTCTTTCTAGTTTCGCCATTAGTCACCAATAAGTGGATCAGTTGATATTGAGTCCGATTAGTATCTTGATATTCATCTACGAGGATATGGCAAAATTTGCGATGCCAATAACCCAATACTTGCTCGTTTTGTTGAAATAATCTCGTTGGTACGAGAATCAAATCGTCAAAATCGAGGGCGTTATTTTCTGCTAATTTATCTTGATATAAATTATAGACTTGAGCAATTACCCGTCCGCGATAATTGGGCTGATCTTGCTCAAATTCTTGGGGCGATAAACCTTGATTTTTAGCGTTACTAATAGCGTAGCGAACAGAGCGGGCATCAAATTTCTTATCGTCTAAATTTAGCTGTTTATTGACGATTTCTTTAATCAGAGTCATCACATCTGATTCATCAAAGATAGAGAAATTGCGATTCCACTTGCGTCCTTTTTCGTCTACATATTTTTCAATATCAAAGCGGAGAATGCGAGAAAATAAACTGTGGAAAGTGCCACACCACAAATCTTTGATCGTATTTTTGTAAACTTGCGATCGCAGTTGCGTTTGTTGGTATTCTGTCAACAAATCAAAACGCTGTCCGTGTTGTTTCATTGCCAATTGTTCCGCAAACAGCCGTTGAACCCGTTCTTTCATTTCCCGCGCGGCTTTGTTGGTAAAAGTAACCGCTAGGATATTTTCTGGATCAACATGGTGTTTCAGAATCAGATTGGCAATGCGATAAGTCAGCGCTCGTGTTTTGCCGGAACCTGCGCCAGCAACGACTAGTAACGGGCCGCAGTAGTGTTCGACGGCTTGACGCTGACTAGGGTTAAGGTGACTGAGAAAGTCGATGGTTGTTGTCATGGATGTGAAAAAGCGATCGCCTGTCGCTATTGCCCAGGTTACAACATCCTAACGAAACTTGGTCAATAAAGATTGTTTGGCAATATTTTTAACCAGAATGGTACTCTATCATGATTGAGGATTACTCAAGCCTCTACATCTGACCGTCATTTTGAGCAAGCGGGATTTACAAAACTTTTGTAAATCAAAAAATGCTGGGATTTAAGCAAGGTTTGTGTAGAGGCAATTCATAAATTGCCCCTACAACACGTTAATTTTTTCTACGCTAAATAGATTGATCGCCAGTTCTTCTTACCCTTTCTGTCGTAAGATCAGCGACGGGGAATCTAACATCAAAAAATGTTGGATAAGCTCTCACTTTTTTATTCTCAGCGCTGTTTAATACCTAACCAATAAGTATTGTCACCAATAGGGCAATTCACTCCTTGAGTACCCAATTGATATTGGGTAGCTAGACACAATACATCATGATTCAACCGTTAAGTTTTTAAAGATGAAAAATTTCTTTAATTTCAGGTTAAACGAATACAACGTGGGGTGGATATGGATCTGAGCTTAATTGTATCCAATATTTTGAATCCGCCAATCCTGTTTTTCTTTTTAGGCATGACTGCTGTTTTTGTCAAGTCAGATTTAGAAATTCCTGCACCAATACCTAAACTATTTTCGTTGTATCTGTTGTTTGCCATTGGTTTTAAGGGAGGGGTAGAACTAATCAAAAGCGGTGTCACTCAGGAAGTAGTTCTCACACTGGCGGCAGCCATGATGATGGCTTGCGTTGTTCCAATTTACACCTTTTTTATTCTGAAGTGGAAATTGGATACTTACGATGCGGCGGCGATCGCTGCCACCTACGGTTCTATCAGTGCCGTTACCTTCATTACCGCGAGCGCTTTTTTGACTGAGCTTGGCATTGCTTTTGATGGTTATATGGTGGCAGCCCTTGCCCTGATGGAATCTCCAGCGATTATAGTTGGTCTAATTTTGGTGAATATATTCACCACCGATGGCAAGCAAGAATTTTCGTGGCCGGAAGTTTTGCGAGAAGCATTTCTTAATAGTTCAGTTTTTCTATTAGTCGGTAGTCTATTAATAGGTGTATTGACAGGAGAACGCGGTGGGAAAGTATTAGAACCCTTTACTCAAGGGTTATTTTATGGCGTTCTCACCTTCTTTTTACTTGACATGGGATTGGTCGCTGCCAGAAGAATTAAAGACTTGCAAAAAACCGGAGTTTTCCTGATTTTATTTGCCATACTAATTCCAATAGTCAATGCAGGTATTGGGTTAGCGATCGCCAAATTCATCGGTATGCCTCGTGGAGATTCGCTGTTATTCGCCGTATTGTGTGCCAGTGCTTCTTACATTGCTGTCCCGGCAGCTATGCGGATGACTGTTCCAGAAGCAAATCCCAGTCTGTATGTTTCTACCGCTCTAGCGGTGACATTTCCGTTCAATATTATTGTGGGAATTCCGTTATATCTCTACGGAATTAACCTATTTTGGAGCTAATAATATGCACGTCGTTAAAAAGATAGAAATTATTGCCAACTCCTTTGAGCTTGCCAAAATTTTAGATAATTTAGACAAGTCTGGTGTACATAGGCATGCTGTAATCCGCAATGTTGCTGGTAAAGGATTACAAGGAACGACTGAAGATTTAGACATGACTATGCTTGATAATGTTTACATCCTGGCGTTTTGTATGCCAGATCAACTCAAGCCTGTTGTCGAAAATATCAAACCACTTCTCAACAAATTCGGAGGTACTTGCTACGTTTCCGATGTGATGGAAATTCGCTCTGTCAGATGTGTTGCTTCGATGTAAAAAATTATAAATGAGATGAAGCATTTCATGGAACGTCGTGACTTTTTGAAGTTAGGAATCACCGGGGCATTTGGAATGACGGTAACTGCCAGCGATTTACTCTGGCGGGTGGAACAGGCTAAAGCTGACGAAATACACCCAGCCCCCACTCAATCCCTCAGTCCTGATGCCGCATTACAAAAGCTGATAGATGGAAATCAGCGATTTGTCGATCATCACCCCCAATACCCCGATCAATCGGCGCTACGGTTGCAGGAAGTTGCTCAAGCTCAACATCCATTTGCAACTATTCTTAGTTGTGCTGATTCACGAGTTCCCGCAGAAATTGTTTTCGATCAGGGCATTGGGGACATCTTTGATGTGCGCATTGCCGGAAATATTGCCACACATGAAGCGATCGGTAGTATTGAATATGCCGTTGTCTTATTAGGTTCTCCATTGCTGATGGTGATGGGACATGAGCGTTGTGGCGCTGTAACCGCAGCTGTACAAAACGAATCGTTACTCGGTGATATTAGTACTTTTGTGAAGGCAATTAAGCCAGCCGTGAAAAAAGTCAAAGATCAGCCCGGTGACGCAGTTGAGAATGCTGTGGTGGCAAATGTGCAATATCAAATTGAAACGTTGAAGCGATCGCAACTTTTAACTGAACAGGTGCGATCGGGTAAATTAAAAATCGTCGGGGGTCGTTACGATTTGGATACAGGGATAGTTACTATCATTACTTAATTCGGCAGTCTCTTATTTCAAAGATTGCATCAACTCAATGCACTTGTGCATCTGCTGGCGCATGGTTTCCCTATCAGCATGAAACCTGCGTCCATGACCTGGTAGAACCCACTCAAAAGAGTAATTAGCCAAATTACGCATTGATTTGGTTTGTTCTGACCAAGAATACCAACAAGCACCGTGGAATGCAGCCAGTTGATGCAAGCTTTCTGACCAAGCGAGATGATCGCCAGTGAAGAGAAACTTATTTTTATAAAGTAAAACAGTTTCTCCTTTGGTGTGACCGGGAACTGGGATAATTAATAAATCTGGTGTCAAGGGAAATGGTTCAGAGCCAGTTATCTGTATTTCCACATTGCGAGTATCGGCAGTAATATCATCAATGTGGAGGATGCGATCGCACTGAAAATGCTCGGCAAACTTTTGATGATCTGCCACATCATCCTTATGAGTTAGGTACATATAACGAATTGGCCCCAATTCTTCTAAACGCTTGACTAAAGGAGGCGTAAACCGGGGCGAATCCACCAAAATATTCCCTTCTGGAAGTTGAATTAAATAGCTAGCAGCACCATAGGATTTTTCAGAATGATAGCCGCAGTGGTAAACATTTTCCGCCACTAATATTGGAAACTGTTGTTGAGCAACTTTAATATCTTTTGGCTTTTCAACTGTGCCAATAGAACTCGTAGGACACGCCAAAAGTGCTTCCAGTGCTGCTAATCTTTCCGCCTCATTGGTTGGTTGATGATAAACAGCCGATTGATCATCAACATCATAAAATACTTCAGGAGCCATCCAGCGACAGGTATCACAATCAATACAGGTACTATCTACATAAAAATCGCCGTTGACATTTTGGGGACGACGCTGATTTAAATGAGCCATATTAATCCTTTTGCTTTCATCTGCTTACTGGGAAGCGATAAACCTTATATCACTACGCTAGCAAAAGTAACTTGAGACTGTACACGCCGCTAGAAATAAATCTGCTCAAAAATATTAAGTCTCGTGAAACCGAGTAAGCAGAAAATGAGAAAACTTAATAGACACCATCTGCTTATTCCCAAATATGCTTTACTGTTCTAATTCCAGTTGTTCAAATCCTTTTAACCCTGATGACAATAAGTTTTGTATTAAGTGTGGACAAACACTAACACCATTACTCAGAAACCGTTTCCGGGTAATACGACTTTTGGGTGAGGGTGGATTTAGCAAAACTTATGAAGCTAGGGATGCAGATAAGATAGACGAACCTTGCGTAATTAAGCAATTTGTCCCTCAAGTTCAAGGAACAGCTGCACTTGAGAAAGCAACGGAGTTATTTAAGCAAGAAGCGAAGCGTCTTTATGATTTGGGAGAACACCCGCAAATTCCCCGGCTGATTGCTTATTTTGAACAGGATAAGCGGCTTTATTTGGTACAAGAGTTAATTGAGGGGCAGAATTTATTACAAGAATTGCAGCAGCAGGGAGCCTTTAGTGAAGAAAAGATAAAACAGCTTTTAACTGATTTATTGCCTATCCTGAAGTTTATCCATGAACGCGGTGTAATTCATCGAGACATCAAGCCAGAAAATATCATGCGCCGTCTAGATGGCAAGTTAATATTAATTGATTTTGGTGTTTCTAAACAAATTACAAAAACTTTTGCAGGTGTTGGCACAACAGTAGGAACACCTGGATATACACCATTAGAGCAAATGCGTGGTCAAGTTTTCCCTGCAAGTGACCTTTATAGTTTGGGTGTAACTTGTATTCGGCTATTAACTCAATGTTTACCAAATGCAGATGGTTCTGATGAACTTTATGATGCGCTCAGAGGTTGCTGGATTTGGAGGAAATACTTACCACAAGGTAGAAGTATTACTCCTGATTTTGGGCAAGTTTTAGATAAGTTAATTCAGGATTATGTGAAAGAACGCTATCAATCTGTTGATGAGGTAATGAAAAATTTTAATCCTATAATTTATCCATCCTCTACATCCAGATATGGAAATTATATAAAAATTAATACATCTACCCAACAAAATTATCGTATGTTCGCGCAGGTAGATTACAAAAAACTGGAGAACTTATTAAGACAACAAAGATGGAGAGATGCTGATGAAGAAACTATGGCTATCTTTCTCAAAGTATATGGTCGAGAAATAGATAAGTGGTTTGACTTAGGATATATTAGCAGATTCCACCATCAGCTAATACACACAACAAACAACCTCTGGGTGGATTACAGCTATGGAAAATTTGGATTCACTGTGCAGAGGTTAATTTGGGATAGCATTGGGGGAAATTCTTCTAATAGCTATCAAATCTGGTGTGATTTTGGTAATAGGGTGGGATGGTGTATGAACAGTTCTTGGAAAAACTATAGTGACCTTGACTTCACTTTATCAGCACCTAAAGGACATCTACCAAGTGGAATTTTTATGTTGTATCAGGGGTTTGGTAATTGGACTTCTAGATTTTCTTGTCTAGTTTTGCAACTCGAAAAATGTAATATTAAGTAGAATTTAGTAGTTTACATCCCGGAGGATTAGCTATGAAATGGCGCGTGATTCTTGAATCAGACCGAGAAACAGGCGATTGGGCTGTATGGTGTCCAGAGTTACCTGGCTGTACTTCAGCAGGAGAAACTGAAGAAGAAGCTTTGGAAAATATTAAAGAAGCAATTCAATTGTATTTACAGCCAGAATCAATTGAGTTAGCCCCTGGTGCGATCGCACGAGAGATTATTGTCTCATGAGCGATCGTATCCGGCGTATGACATCTAGAGAAGTTGAAACTATCCTGAGACAATATGGATTTCAATTGATTTCTCAAAAAGGTAGCCACCGCAAATGGAGAAGTGAAGACTTGGGACTACAAGTAATTGTCCCTGAACATCGAGGGCGCACTTTACCTATCGGTACATTACGGAGTATCTTTCAAGGGGCGAAAATTCCTGAGTCTGAATGGAAATGTTGATATGCGATCGCGCCACTTTACCAAACGCGATCGCTAAACCTTGCCCCTAACCAATAAAATGCAGATAATTGCTCACCGCACTAATTAAATTATGGGTAACGGGAAGACTATCAACTACCATCCCCAGACACAACAGCATCATGTAGGAGATGGAAAAGAGAAACAACTCTTTAGCTACAGCGCGATCCTCTGGATTTTGCAACAACCGCCAAGATTTGCGGATAAATAATCCTCCCAGAATTACTGCGATCGCACCATAAAGAATTCCACTCGCGCCCAAGGGATAAACTAATAACACGGTTGCAACTACGGTAAGCAGCGTATAATACCAAATCTGCTTCACGGTTGCCGTATCACCTTCAATCACAGGTAGCATTGGTATCCCCACCTTTGCGTAATCATCCCGAATCATCAGAGCTAAAGCCCAGAAATGGGGCGGTGTCCACAAGAAGACGATACCAAAAATTAACCATGCTGACCAGCTTAAAGTGCCCGTGACAGCCGCCCAACCCACTAAAGCCGGAATTGCCCCAGCCGCCCCACCAACAACGATATTTTGGGTGGTGTGGCGTTTTAGCCAGTGGGTATAGACCAAAATATAAAAGACGATGCCAGAGAAAGCTAATAGCGCGGCTAACAGATTGGCAAATACTGCTAGGAGTGTAAAGGAAATTGTCGCCAGTGCGATCGCAAAAATTAGAGCATCGCGCGGCTGAACTTTCCCGGAAGGTATGGGACGATGGCGTGTCCGCTCCATGTCATAATCAATATCGCGATCGTAGATACAGTTAATCGTCTGGGCGCTTGCAGCAGCCAAAGTGCCACCAGTGAGAGTTACTAGCAACAGCAATGGGTCTACTTCTCCCTTAGCAGCAATCCACATACTCCCAGCCGTAGTAATCAAAAGCAACGGAATAATCCGAGGCTTCGTTAGCTGGTAATAACTTTGAACTACCTGGAAAAATGTTTCGTGGTGGCGAGAGACATTAGTCTCAATCATTTTGGCTCTGATTCCTTATTTTTCAACAACTTATATACAGCCCATGCTCAAGCGGCTCTTTCAGACAAACAAAACACAGATTTTCTTCTGCACCTGTCTGGGTCGCAATACTCGCCGTTGCGTTCTTCATCGTTGAGTAGGGAGTGGGGAGTGGGGAGATGAGGGAGGAGGATCAATGCCCCTGCCCAATACTTGGACTTACCTCGACTCCACTACTTCGGCTTACTTCGGCTTCGCTCAGTACAAGTGCCCCATTCCCTACTCAGCACTAACTGAGTCACGCAGTGCAAGAACTGTGAAAGCTACCAAAGTACCCAGCAAAGCTGCCCCTATCGCTTGGTGAGAGACAGTGAGAGGCTCGACTTGGAGATGTAATTTGAAGGTGGCGAATCCCAACATGATTTGTAAGGTCAACAAACCACCAGCTATATTTGCTAGTCGCCGCAAGGCTGGATGTAGCGCTGGTGTCCGCCAACAGATAAATACCATTGCCAAGGTTGTCACTGTTGGCGGCACCAAACCAGCAATATGGCTGTACATTACAGTACAAAGTTGAGAACCGCCCAGGCATTGGTGTAGCGCCCAGCGAGAGCCTACCAAAGCACCCAAGAGACTTTGCAGGTAAACCAGAACAGCAGCAGTTAAACCTACCCAAGGCAACTTACCAACAGTTCCATTGCCCTGATAGGGTGTCAGTGCCGTGCCGATAATCAGGAGGGTGCTAAAAAATAACAGTGCCGTTCCTAAATGAGCGGTAACAATATCAAACCGCAACAGTTCGGTAACAGTGAGTCCTCCCAAGATGCCTTGGAAGACGATGAGAAACAGGGCGAATGTGGATGCCCAAGGCAGCCATCTGGGTAAGAAACGACGATGCCACCAGGATAAGCCGAAGAGTGCGATCGCGCTTAAACCAATTAAAGCTGCATCCAATCGGTGAAACCACTCCAGAAATACTTGGAGGTTCATTTGCTTGGCTGGCACGAGTTCGCCATAGCATAAGGGCCAGTCTGGGCAAGCAAGTCCAGCATTCATCACGCGGGTGGCACTGCCTATTGCCATCAAAATTAAGGTGGCTATGCATATTTTCCACACCAAGCGCCGAATCATTTCTTTGGGCTTTTGCTGCTCAACTGCCGCTTCATTTTGTTGTTGTAGGACAAATTCGCTCATGAATGATACCTTCTGCCCGCTCTTGGTGGCTCTCTTAAAATTTTCAATTTTCTTTTAGCGTCCCATCTTCACCCTAGCGTATAGGCTAAGGGTTTATAGATTAGCACTCACTTATACTTTGAATCACTCCAGAAAGGTTTTGCCTGAAGCTTTAGGTATTTTTCAAGATGTGAAAAATTGATTGATGACAATTAATTTAAACATTCTAAATTTTTCCTTAAGTTTTTATACTAATTTCTCTGAGAGAAGGAGGTAGGGGCAGATAGCGAGTCCGCGTTCCTTTTAGCGTCTCCTAGAGAGCGTCGGGCAGGAGGTAAGTAGGTAGGCGTAATTAAACATAAAATAAAATCCTAGTTCGTAGTGAGCGATTCATCGCTCAAAACAAGGATTACCAGGACTAAAGTCCCGACTACAAAACTTTAATTTATTTGCGCCTAGCTACTTACCTGCTTTTTCCTGCTAGTCACCTTGTACCCAAAATTAGTAAAATAGTTAAAAAACTTAATAAAAATTTCAGACCTTTGGACTCTATACCTTCCAGCCTAGACTACCTTAGTAAGTGGGCAGCTTTAAGATAACGTAGTAAATTCAATTAAGTAAGCCGTGAAGATTCCAAGTTCAATCTGGACATTACTCATTGGCATCGTGCTAACCCTAGCCAGCCTTTGGTACGGTCAAAATCACGGTCTGTTGCCAGCAGCAGCCACGGATGAAGCCGTCTTGGTGGATGGTCTGTTCAACGCGATGATGATCGTTTCTACAGGTATATTCCTGTTAGTCGAAGGTATTTTGATTTACTCTGCATTTAAATACCGTCGGCGTGCAGGTGACAATGAAGATGGCCCGCCAGTTGAGGGTAATGTACCTCTAGAAATCCTCTGGACGGCGATCCCAGCAATTATCGTTATCGGCATTTCTGTTTACAGCTTTGATGTTTACAACGAAATCGGTGGCTTTGATCCCCATGCTATCCATCAAGCGCCGATGAACCAGGAGTCGATGGCAATGCCGGGTAGTGCTATGGCTGCAACTTTAAACGATACTCCTGGCAGCACCGAACCCAACCTCAATCAAGAAAAATCTGATGAGGCAATGGAAGATCCAGCTACGGCAGAAGTTCGTAATGCTGACCAAATTCCCCAACTGCGGAATGCCCCAGGTGTCGGTAGTGTTGCTCCCACAATTGGGGGAACTCCTGATAAGGCAGGTAAACCAGCACAATTACAGGTGAACGTCACAGGTCTACAATATGCCTGGATTTTCACCTATCCTGAAACTGGTATAACTACAGGTGAAATGCACGTCCCCATAGGGCGAGAAGTGGGAATCAATATGACAGCCAACGATGTCATCCATGCCTTTTGGGTTCCAGAGTTTCGCCTGAAACAAGATGCGATCCCCGGTAGGCAAAGCGAGATTCGCTTCACCCCCAAAAAAGCAGGAGATTATGTCCTGATTTGTGCTGAACTTTGTGGCCCCTACCACGGTGCAATGAGAGCGCCAGTAGTTGTTGAGTCAGAAGAAGCCTTTGACAAATGGATGCAAGAACAGCTAGTTGCCAGCAAAGAAACACTCAATCAAGCTGTTGCTCTTAACCCTGCCAATCTATCCCCAAACGAATTTCTTGCTCCTTACACCAAGGACATGGGAATTAAACCAGAAATCCTCCATCAAGTTCACCATTAGTCACTCAGTACTCAACACTTTGCACTCAGCACTCTTATGACACAAGCTCAGTTGCAAGAAACTGCCAATATCCCTGCCCTTCTTGAGGAACCAGGGGTTAGAAAATGGCAAGACTTCTTTGGCTTTCAAACCGACCATAAGGTGATTGGGATTCAATACCTAGTCACTTCGTTTATTTTCTACTGCATTGGCGGTGTGATGGCTGACTTGGTTCGCACAGAACTGCGAACTCCAGAGGTAGATTTTGTTACCCCAGAAGTCTACAACAGTCTATTCACGCTGCACGCCACGATCATGATTTTCCTTTGGATCGTGCCAGCTGGGGCAGGATTTGCTAACTATCTAATTCCCCTGATGATTGGGGCAAAAGATATGGCATTTCCTCGGCTGAATGCTGTCGCCTTTTGGATGATTCCCCCTGCGGGTGTGTTGCTCATCGCCAGTTTAGTAGTAGGTGATGCACCAGATGCAGGTTGGACTTCCTACCCTCCCCTGAGTTTGGTAACAGGACAAGTGGGTGAGGGCATTTGGATTATGAGTGTCCTGCTGCTAGGTACGTCCTCAATTTTGGGGTCGATAAATTTCCTGGTGACATTGCTGAAGATGCGTATTCCCAGTATGGACATCCACAAAATGCCCTTGTTCTGCTGGGCGATGTTCGCTACTTCCTCACTGGTTTTGGTATCAACCCCAGTTTTAGCGGCAGGTTTGATTCTGCTTTCCTTTGACTTAATTGCCGGAACAACATTTTTTAACCCAACTGGCGGTGGAGACCCTGTAGTATACCAGCACATGTTCTGGTTTTACTCCCACCCTGCGGTTTACATCATGATTTTGCCCTTCTTTGGAGCAATTTCAGAAATTATCCCCATCCATTCCCGGAAGCCGATTTTTGGCTATAAAGCGATCGCTTATTCATCTCTAGCTATCAGCTTTTTGGGGCTAATTGTTTGGGCACACCACATGTTTACCAGTGGTATCCCCGGCTGGTTACGGATGTTTTTCATGATCACCACTATGATCATCGCCGTACCCACAGGGATTAAAATTTTTAGCTGGTTAGCAACTATGTGGGGTGGAAAAATCCAGCTTAATAGTGCTATGTTGTTCGCCATCGGCTTTGTCGGCACTTTTGTAATTGGCGGCATCAGTGGCGTAATGTTGGCAGCAGTGCCCTTTGATATTCACGTCCACGACACTTATTTTGTGGTGGCACACTTGCACTATGTCCTATTTGGTGGTAGCGTGCTAGGAATTTTTGCAGCTATTTACCATTGGTTCCCGAAAATGACGGGACGGATGGTAAACGAATTTTGGGGTAAGGTTCACTTTGCCTTGACTATTGTCGGTTTAAACATGACCTTCTTACCCATGCACAAACTGGGTTTAATGGGCATGAATCGCCGGATCGCTCAATATGACCCCAAATTCACCACATTGAACGAAATTTGTACGTATGGTTCTTACATACTGGCGATTTCGACATTTCCCTTCATCATCAATGCTATTTGGAGTTGGTTGTACGGCGAGAAGGCTGGTAATAATCCCTGGAGAGCATTGACCTTAGAGTGGATGACAACCTCACCACCTGCGATCGAGAATTTTGATCGAACCCCAGTACTGGCCACAGGCCCCTACGACTACGGTTTGGAAAGGGCTAACGAAGATGTGCCTTTATCCGATCCCAATCCAATTTTGTCTGGCGGGCCAAACTCAGTATTAAGAGCAGAACCAGATCCAGCCTTTGCTGCTAATCCCGAAGACCGGAAATAAACAGGGGACTGGCGAAGAAGCAAGGGAGCAGGGAGCAAGGGAGAAAAGTTTTCCCCTCAGCAAGAGCAGCACCCCGCCCCTCTACCTTTTTTAAATGCCCAATCCCCTATACCCAATGCCCAATTCCCCACTTAATCAAAATTCATGCAAAGTCAAACTATTGACCCAGCTAAAACCGAACTCAATCATCACCACGCGGCGGAAGCGTCTGTCGGTCATCACGAAGAACATCCAGATCATCGCCTGTTTGGGCTATATGTCTTCCTGATTGCTGAAGGGATGATTTTTATGGGGCTGTTTGGAGCCTACTTAGCTTTCCGTGCTACCTTACCTGTGTGGCCGCCAGCAGGGACTCCAGAATTAGAACTATTGTTACCTGGAGTGAACACCATCAATCTAATTTCGAGTAGTTTTGTCATGCACAATGCTGACACTGCTATTAAAAAGAACGATGCACGGGGTGCGCGAATCTGGTTAGCAATTACCGCTCTCATGGGCGCTACTTTCTTGGTGGGTCAAGTATATGAATATACCCATTTAGAATTTGGTTTAACTACCAATTTATTTGCCAGTGCATTTTACGTTTTGACTGGTTTCCACGGATTGCACGTTACTATTGGGGTTTTAGCAATTGTTGCTGTGTTGTGGCGATCGCGCCTTCCGGGTCACTATAGTAGCGAAAAGCACTTTGGTATTGAAGCAGCCGAAATCTACTGGCACTTCGTGGACGTGATTTGGATTATTTTGTTCGGATTACTGTATCTACTGTGAGTATTAATTATTTAGTTGTTTACTCCACGCGAACAACTTATAATCTGCCCCCAATAGGGGGCTTTTTTATTAACAGTACGCGGAAGTCCCCACCTTCCATGTACTCATAAAGTGGCGATTGTGAGCGGGTGATGACGATTGCATCCAAGTATTGATTTATTCAAAAAATAAATTTTATCGAAATTTTGGGTCTAAAACCCCGTCCCTTCGGCAAGCTCAGGGCAGGACACCTTTAAGTGGTAGAATGATGGCAACAGGAAGGGTAATTAACCTGTTTAAAAACCCAATTGCTGCAAATACCAACAAATCTAGTGGCTGGTATTCATAGCCTCACTCAAGCTCTAAATGGTCAGTAAATTAACAAGTAGTATACGCCACATGAGCCAGAACCCTTTAGTCAGAAAAACAATCCGAAGTCGCTTTGAGACTGTCAAACTGCTGGGAAGCGGAGAATCTGGAAATACTTACTTGTTAACAGGTTCTATAGGTAACAGGAATAAATACTCCTTCGCTAGAAAAACACTTCGGAATCGCTTTGAAATTGTTAAACAATTAGGAAGCGGAGGATCTGGTGACACATACTTAGCCGTAGACTTAGATTTACCAGGACAACCCCATTGTGTCGTCAAACATTTCCACCCAAAAGATCCCAATCCGGCTGTTTTACCCATTGCTAAAAGCCTATTCGATCGAGAAGCGGAAGTTTTATACCAACTAGGCAACGATCACGATCAAATTCCTAGACTGTTTGCCCATTTTGATGAAGATGGAGATTTCTATTTAGTCCAGGAGTTTATTGACGGTCATGCCTTAACTCAAGAAATTACACCAGGTGAGCGTCTTAGTGAGAATGCAGTCTTAAATTTATTAAGAGACATCCTAGAAGTGCTGGCATTTGTCCACCAACACAATATTATACATCGGGATATTAAGCCTCAAAATTTAATGCGGCGGCACTCCGATCGAAAAATTGTGTTAATTGACTTTGGGAGCATTAAGAAAATTGGTGCTTTAGGAGGAGGCTTAACAATTTCTGTTGGAACTCCTGGTTATATGCCAGGCGAACAGGCTAAAGGAAAGCCAAAACTTTGCAGCGATATCTATGCAGTAGGGATGATTGGCATTCAAGCTTTGACAGGTGTAATACCTGAACAGCTACCAGAAGATCCCAATACTGGAGAAGTTGTCTGGCGCGAACAGGCAGAGGTAAGTGATGCTGTAGCAGATATTTTAGATACAATGGTTCGCGATCGCTATAACCAGCGTTATCAATCTGCTACAGAAGCTTTGCAAGCACTTAATTCAAATCTAGCGTTGTCACAGTCTTCACAATCTGCTGACATCAAGCAAAATACTGATCATAGCGATTTGCTAACCTATAAAAACTTTACTTTGCTGCTGGGGATAGGTCTTGGTGCTACCACTAGTTTGATAATAATGGTTTTAATCTATACATTTGTCAGTACGGGTACATCCTTTCCAAACCAACCTACTCAACTAAAGAACTTGATAGAAAGATTTGTTGGCTCACAGTTAAATAATACTAATAGCCTAGTAATCAAATCACCTACTTAATAGAGAAGTGTGTAAAAGCAATTGCCCCATTGTAAATACTACTAAAAAAGCAAAATGAATCTCACTATATGAAAAAGAGTTAATCATCTAGGAGCAATCATAAAAACACTTATTAACTAGCTATTGTTATGTTTACTTTTAACCTGAATAATCTAAAGATTATTCAAGGAGAAATACTTAGATATTCATGTAATATACATACAATAAACAACATTTAAAAATATGGACAATACAAATCACAAAAAAGCTTTAATTAACAGCGAAATCGCCCTCTTTCTCAGAGGTTTGATTATTGGTAAAGTACTGACACTTATGGTTATTGGCGGACTGTTATGGTGGTTACTGAAACCGAATTTATCGTCCCGCAGTAGCGTTGATTCTTCCTCTAATCAAAGTTTCAACAGAGTCTCCAGTACTGCATCGAATTTTAAGACCGTTACTGATGTCCCCAATGCTGCGTTTAACTACGGAGGTAGTACAGCTTGGGCATCTATTCGGCAATTAGTAGATTCTCAGATCCAAAGCGATCGCCCGGAACTACAATTACGCTATGTAGATCCTGTTAATAGTAGCCCTGGTTCTAGCTCAGGTATTCGGATGTTGCTTGATGGGAAACTAGACTTTGCTCAGTCCTCCCGTCCTCTTACAGATGAAGAACAAGCTATTGCCAAAGAACGAGGCTTCAGCCTTGAGCAACGTCAGGTGGGTATGGATGGGATAGCAGTGGTAGTTAACCCATCCCTGAAGGTATCAGGTTTAACTGTCGATCAATTGCGGCAAATTTATTTAGGGCGAATTACTAACTGGAATCAAGTAGGTGGGCCAAATCTACCCATTACACCTTTGTCTCAACGACCAGAAGACGCAGATACAGTCATATTCTCTAGCAACAGCGACTTGAAGGGGCAAGCACTTGGCTCTAATGTACAATATGTCTACTCTACTACAGAAGCAGTGCGCCAACTCAGTAAAATCCCTGGTGCTGTGTATTATGCTTCTGCCCGTTCAGTAGTTCCTCAATGTAGTGTGAAAGCTTTGCCCTTGGGTCAGAATTCTGGTCAGCTAATTACCCCCTACCGTGAACCGATGATATCGCCTGAGCAATGTCCACGTCAGCGCAACCAGCTAAATACTCAGGCTATCAAAGATGGCAGTTATCCGATTATCGCTAACTTGTTTGTGATTATTAAGCAGAATAAAGGTCGGGAAGAGCAGATTGGGTATGCATATACCAAACTTTTATTAACTGACCAAGGGCAAAAAGCTATTGAACAAGCCGGTTTCGTCGGGGTTCACTAGTAGATTTAAAAGATAGTTAAGTCCCTTTACTGAGATCCCTAACTTCTTAAAGAAGTCGGGGGTCTTATTTCTGTGCGTTTGACTCAGGATTGCTATATGTATCAATTATATAGTACAAATATACTATTTTCTGCTAAAATGCCTTAAAAGTCAGCTAGCCTTACTTGAGGTAGTATGAAAAAAATCCCAGACACGCACAAAAAGCCAATTTTGCTCAAAGTTTCGCTTTTGCAGCATACATCTGTAACTACTGCCATAGCGCCACTGCAACCCCAACAGGAAAAAATCATCAGTGAACGGGAGCGTTTAATAGCACAAGTTGAACGGATCAACTGGATGGCGGGAGAGTTAGAAGCAGCGATATTAGAGTTAAAAGCGATCGCTAACACACTCAATACTCAAAAACGTTATCCACTCTTGAAAAAAGAAGTAGACGCAAATATTTGTCAGTATTTCGCAGTTAGCGTCCCTTGGGTGAAACGAAAGGCTGACGAATCATTTATTTTGACAACGCGAAGAGTTGATTTATTCCGAGCCGAAAGAGAAGCTGCACTGCTAGCACAGCAACTTCGGCAGCAAACAAAAAAAAGATTAGCATCACAGCGGCATAGAAAAAACAAGGGTGGGACGAAGACTCACACAGGACAATTTTGCAAAAAAGTCTTAGTCAACAAATCTTAAAATTATCAACATTCAACGGCAGTTACCGCCTGGGGTTGTAACAGTTATGCTGATTGAAGTGGCAGAAGGAACTTCTTCGTTAAAATTGCTAGATACCACACTGCCATTGCTAATTGCCACCAACTATAGTTGCAATTAGGCACAACTGCCCTAATATTTGCACTTCCGTAAAACCAGGGTGCAACATCAGGGACAATCAATCAGCGCCCAGAAGAGGTAAAAAGAAGGTGTTAAAGACACTTTTAGTAATTGCCGTTGGTTTTTTACCGTCCCTGATTTCCCTGTGGGCGATCCGCAAAACCCATGCGCGATCGCGTTTACGGTTGAGACAAGCAGCCATGAATTTTTCAGAGGTGCAGGGACGGCAAAATGTTAGAGCAGTTGAAGGCGATCGCTATTATTTAGAAGGGGTGGGTTATCTAATTGGCGATATCAGCTGCAAATTTAATGCCCGATCTGGCTATATGCGTTGTGCTGTCAACCCAGACGGCCCATGTAACGGTTGTCGTCACTACGAACCCAAAGGATTACTTAGTAGCGAAAAAGGAGTTTAAAAGCCCTGACTGAGTAATCAACTAAACTGATGGGGAATGATAAAATCATCACTAATTACAATAATTTGTATTTAGAAGCACTTTGAATATTTGTCTTTGCATGGTCAAATAAGAATGATTTAATAGAATTCGGGCGAAAGTGTAAATCTGCATCATTTGGTTTGCAGATTATGAAGATTACTATTAACTTTTGCTGAATATCTAATAACTACATGATTATTTAACGATGAACAATGCGATCGCTCGAACAACAGCATTATTATCAACTTGCGCTTTGCTACTAACAGGCTGTGGCGGTGGCGGTAGCACTGTGACAAGTTCTCCAAGTAGTACCACCAATAACACTGCAACTGATAGCGCAACCACAACGGGTACAGTATCGGGTGCTATTCCCATCGGTATTGCTGTTGCTCAAACTAGCAATGTTGCATTACTCGGTCAAGAGCAAGTTGTTGGAGCCAAACTTGCCGAAAAGTATTTCAATAGTAAAGGTGGTGTTAATGGCACACCAATTAAATTAGTATTTCAAGATACTAGCGGTGATGAAGCAGGGGCAATTAACGCTTTTCAAACTTTAATTAATAAAGATAAAGTTATTGGGATTGTCGGGCCAACTTTATCACAGCAAGCCTTTAGTGCTGATCCCGTTGGTGAGCGGGCAAAAGTACCAATTATTGGGCCATCGAATACTGCTAAAGGCATTCCCGAAATTGGTGATTACATTGCTCGTGTTTCTGCACCAGTTTCTATTGTTGCACCTAATTCTGTGAAAGCGGCACTTAAGCAAAATCCCCAACTTAAAAAAGTCGCGGTTTTCTATGCTCAAAATGATGCATTTAGCAAGTCAGAAACGGAAATATTTCAACAAACAGTTAAGGATCAAGGGTTGGAATTAGTAACAGTCCAAAAATTCCAAACCAGTGATACAGATTTTCAAAGCCAAGCTACCAATGCCATTAATCTCAAACCAGATTTGGTCATTATTTCTGGTTTGGCTGCTGATGGTGGTAATTTGGTGCGACAATTGCGGGAACTGGGTTATAAAGGCTTAATCGTCGGTGGTAATGGTCTAAATACATCAAATATATTACCAGTTTGTAAAGCACTTTGTGATGGCGTATTGATTGCTCAAGCTTACAGTCCAGAACATCCAGGTGAAATTAACGCGGCATTTCGGAAAGCCTATGCTGAGGAATACAAAAAAGAGCCACCCCAATTTAGCGCCCAAGCTTTTGCAGCAGTACAGGTTTATGTCGAAGCGCTGCAAGCTTTAGATAAAAAGAGCAAAGTCAACAAATTACAGCTACCAGAATTGCGGACAGAATTAAACAAACAGATACTTATCGGAACATACAATACACCACTGGGTGAAATTGGTTTTACTCCCATAGGTGAAGTTGTGCAAAAAGATTTCTATGTTGCCCAAATCAAGATGGCGAAAGACGGGAGTCAAGGTAAATTCACATTTCTAAAATAGTTGCTACATGAATATCAATCTGTTTTTGCAGCAATTATTAAATGGGTTATCCATTGGTAGCGTTTATGCAATTTTTGCATTAGGATATACCTTGGTTTATTCCATTTTGGGCATCATTAATTTAGCTCATGGGGCAATTTTTACTTTGGGTGCATATTTTACTTATGCACTTATAGGTGGTAACTTTGGATTTAATGGCTTGTTGGCTAATGCAGCCTTACCGATAAAATTACCATTTGCTATAGCCTTGATTTTAGGAAGTACCTTGGCGGGATTAGTAGGGGTATTAATGGAACGGATTGCTTTTCAACCTTTGCGCCGTCAAGGATCTGATCCCTTATTAACTGTTGTTTCCAGTTTGGGGGTAGCAGTGGTAATTGTGAATTTAATTCAGTATTTAGTAGGGGCAGAAAGTTACACATACCCCGCAGATACTTACGGAAATTTGCCACCTGCAATTAACTTTGGTAGTTCAGAAAATCCAATTCCGATTCGCAGTGTTCAGGTGGTAATTTTTACTGTATCAGTGGTGATTGTGGCAATTCTTACCTATTTTATCAATCGGACTAAATATGGTAAGGCAATGCAAGCGATCGCAGAAGATCCGACTACAGCTAGTTTGTTAGGCATTAATAGCGATCGCTTTATCATCTTAACATTCTTCATCAGCAGTTTCTTAGCAGGATTAGCAGGAACTTTAGTCGCCTCCAGTGTTAGTATTGCTGGGCCATATTTCGGCATTGCTTTTGGTTTACGGGGTTTAGCGGTAATTGTTTTAGGTGGTTTAGGTAGCATTCCCGGTGCGGTGCTAGGAGGCTTAGTAATTGGATTAGTTGAAGCTTTTGTTCCAGCCGAATATTCCGGTTACAAGGACGCTGTAGCTTATGGAATATTATTTATCATGTTGTTAGTTAGACCCCAAGGTTTGCTAGGACGACGGTTTATTCAGAAAGTTTAAAAAAAGACGTAGCGCTATGAAAACATCTATTAAACAAAAATTAACTTTTGATGATTTTTTGGAACAGTGTCCAGAGGAAGGTTTATATGAACTTGTGGATGGAGAAATTGTAGAAGTGCGTGCAACAAGAAATCATGATGATGTCGCTAATTTTATGTTGTTTGGTTTCAATGATGAAATTAGACGACTAAACCTAAATTATGTAGTTAATAACACAGCAGTCTTTAGAACTATAACTGCCAATGGAATAGAACAAGGACGCAAGCCTGATGTTAGTGTGATAGATAAAGATGTATGGCGTTCAAATCGTTCTGCTTATTCTGCATCGGAAGAACCCATCCAGTTAGCTATAGAGGTGACATCAACTAATTGGGAAGATGACTACATTGATAAATTGGATGAATATCAACGTTTAGGTATTACAGAATATTGGATTGTAGATTATTTAGCAATTGGATTAAGAGAGGATCTAGGAAATCCCAAAGTTCCAACTGTGTTTGTTTTTCTATTAGATGCTGAGGGTAAATACCAACGTACACATTTTAGAGGTTCAGAACGAATTGTGTCACAAACTTTTCCTGAGTTGGCGCTGACAGCAGAGCAAATATTAACAGCTTAAAAATTGATAAAAATGATAGCTTAATCAAAATATTTTATAATGTCTGAATTTTTCTCTACTTATGAATCACCAATAGTCTACATGGTATTGGAGGCTTTATTAGGATTATCGCTTTACTTACCCTTAATGGCTGGACAATTGTCTTTAGCTAGTCCTGGATTTTATGCTTTAGGTGGATATATTGCAGCAATTTTATCTACAAAAGTTTTCCCATCTAGTAATAACTTATTTCCGATTCCATTACTTTTATTGGAGATGTTGATAGCTGGTTTAATCTCCGGTATATTAGCTGTAATAGTGGGAATTCCGGCATTGCGGTTGCGAGGAATTTACTTAGCGATCGCAACTATTGCTTTTGTAGAAGTATTGCGAGTTGTATCCTTAAATCTAGATATTACAGGCGGTGCTGTCGGTATTTTTGGTATTCCTCAACCATTCCAAAGCCAAATTGAATATTTATGGATTGCCGTACCATTACTATTAGTTAGTATGGTATTATTTTATCGTTTAGAACGGATTCGCACAGGTAGAGCATTCATCGCCATCCGCGAAGATGAATTAGCCGCCAGTGCAATGGGAATTAACCCCACCTACTACAAAGTTTTAGCTTTTACTCTCGGAGCAATTATTGCCGGAATTGTCGGGGTAATCAGCGCTCATTTTCTCAATACTTGGAATGCGCGACAAGGTACTTTTGATGCTAGTATTACCTATTTGACGATTGTACTAATTGGTGGTTCTAGAACTTTTTTAGGTTCGGTTGTCGGTGCGATTGTATTGAAAGTTTTATTAGAAATTGTCTTACGAAGAATAGCCGATATAGGGATTTTACCGAATTGGTTAGCACAATTCTTCCGAGATGGTAGATTAATTATTTATGGTATATTAATAGTCTTAGGAACTATATTTTTTCCCCAAGGATTTGTCACTCCAGATATTTTGAAAAAAGTTAAAAATCAATTGATAAAGTTAATTTTTAAAACCTCAAAACAGACAAATTAATAAACATAATATTATGAAGGCTAAATATGATTATTATCGAAAATATTAATGCACCGATAATTATGATTGGTGAAAAAGCAGCCGATTTGATTAAAGCCGCAGCGCAATGACAAATAACATTGTTTTAGAAGCCAAATCACTGACTCGCCGTTTTGGGGGTTTAGTAGCGGTGAATAATGTATCTTTTACAGTCAATCAACATGAGATTTTTGGATTAATTGGCCCTAATGGCGCGGGGAAAACAACACTGTTTAATTTGATTACAGCTTTTATTCCCCTTTCTAGTGGGGAATTATACTATCAAGGTGGTAATATTTCCCAGCTACGTCCGCATCAAATTGCAGGTTTAGGTATCGCTCGGACTTTTCAAAATATTCGTTTATTTGGTGAGTTGTCAGCGTTAGAAAATGTAATAATTGGGCGACATTTGCATAATAAAAGTAATCTATTAACAGGACTTTTGGGATTACCACCAGCCCGTCGGGAAGAGAAGAAGAGTAGGCGAAAAGCTCTGCAATTGTTGGAGATGGTGGGATTGGGCGATCGCACTGACGAAAAAGCCAAAAACTTTGCTTACGGCGATCAGCGTCGGCTAGAAATTGCCCGCGCTTTAGCCCTAGAACCGCAGATTTTACTTCTTGATGAACCGGCGGCGGGGATGAACCCCAACGAAAAGCAGCAACTCAGTGAATTTATCCGCAGTCTGCGACAAGAGTTGAATTTGACGATTGTCTTGATTGAACACCATGTACCCTTAGTTATGGGTTTGTGCGATCGCATTGCCGTGTTAGATTTTGGACAGTTGATTGCTTTGGGTGAACCATCTATAGTTAGAAACGATCCGGCTGTAATTGAAGCTTATTTGGGTAATGAGTAATAAATAACTTGAGAATTACAAAATCTGTTGCAATTCCTCAATAGTATTTGCAGTGACAATATTTCGTAAAATTGTCTTCAAACGCTCCAAATCCTGAATTTGGTTAATTTCTGGCATTAATTGTAAGCTGCGATCGCTAAATTTCAACTCTAAATTAATTTCAATCGCAGAAAGTATTCCTTGCAGTTCCCCGCGTGCTTCTCCTTCGCGTAAAATTTCTTGATACCAAGGTGATTCACGTAGTACAGACATATCTCACCTCATGATTTCTTGAACGAGCGTATTCTCTAAAACAAAGTGGAATTCATGTAAACAAAATTTGCACGAATTCGTCTAAAGAATTCACTGCGATCGCGCTATCCATTAAATTTTCTAATTGTTCCACACTTTCGCTCTCAAGCCTTGCTTCTACTTCATGAGGAATTTCGCCAAAACGTCGTCGCAATACTCGAATTAACTGCTGTCGTCCACCCTGCTGAAGACCTTGCTGAAGACCTTGCTGAAGACCTTGCTGAAGACCGCGTTCCTCACCTTCGTTGAGAATTTCCTGATACCAAGGCGATTCTCGCAATACTGCCATATCCCACCTCATGATTTGTTGCACTAAAGGCGTGTCTAAGACAAAGCTAGCAAAAAATGCTAGCAATGATTCTAATTGGTTCAACTGTGGGTCTGCTTGTAGCGCCTGTAATGCGCGTTGCACAACTAATACCTCTCCCCCTCCTCGCAGGATTGGCACAAAGGGTAATAATGATGGTAGTGGTTGCTCAAACACTATTTCAGCATCGATTTCCCACAAATTAATTACGCGATAATCTTGGATGGCACGTAATCCCAGAAATTCCTGCTCGTAACTACTGACAATAGTTCTCGTAACTACTGACAATAGTTAAGGTGGATGGAGGCGGCAAAATGTTAATGAGGACTGGGTAAGTTGGCAATCGGTAGCGTTCTTGTGCCAAAGCTGTGTATGCTCTCATGCGTAGAGGCATATGTGTTGTGTAACGCAGTTGTAGTTCATTTAGTACTAGAAAATCTCCGTGAGTAGGACTGTATGCCTTCACCAACACATCTGTTTCCCGGCTAATCCACTGAAACTCAGAACCGATAATTTCTTTAGCCACAACTTCAGGAAGTTGTGTCACCCACTGTACCCATGCATCGGGAGCTAAATTAATTAATCGTTTGCTACCAATATCTGCTGCTTTTGCCACAGTACGCTTAATATCTTTATCAGTAATTAATGGTACATCATAAAGATTGCAATATTCTGGCGTTGATTTTTAACTTGAAGCAATTGTCTACAATGGGCTAGGGCGTGTTTTCAAAGTCTTAGATCCCCCCAACCCCCCTTAAAAAAGGGGGCAAAGAGTCTCTTAAAGTCCCCTTTTTTAAGGGGGATTTAGGGGGATCTAAAAAGTTAGGAGGCTAAACGAGTAGTTTGAAAACATGCCCTAGGCCTACGCACTGTTTTAAGATATATTTAAACAATTTCTATAAACGAGGACATTAGCCCCTATTTAATTACGAATTACGAATTATAATGATTGATGTATCTTAGGTTTTAAATCAATATTTCAGGATGGAAACCACCGATGAAATCCGATAGTAAACCAGACTATACAATTCTAGAACTTCAAGAACTGGATGTAAACTATGCTGGTATTCAAGCTCTAAAAAAGATTAATTTAATTATTAAAAAAGGCGAGGTAGTTACTCTAATTGGTGCTAACGGTGCTGGTAAAACTACTACACTCCGGGCCATATCTAAAGTAGTTAATCCTAAAAGTGGCGTAATTATCTATGACGGACATAATATTACCCGCCGCCAAACTCACGAAGTTGTACAACTTGGTATTGCCCATTGTCCTGAAGGACGAAGAGTATTAGCACGACAAACAGTATTTGATAATTTACTTTTAGGTGCTTATATTCGCTCCAATAAAGCGGAGATAAAAGCAGATATTCAGCGGCAATTTGAGCTATTTCCACGTTTGTCACAAAGACGCAATCAACTAGCAGGAACTCTGAGCGGTGGTGAACAACAAATGTTAGCGATCGCACGGGCTGTCATGAGTAAACCACAACTCTTACTTTTAGACGAGCCTAGCTTAGGTTTAGCCCCTGCGATCGTCCGGGAAATCTTCTCAATTATTGAAAATCTCCGTGCTACAGGCGTGACTATTCTGTTAGTTGAACAAAATGCTAGTCTAGCTCTGCAAATTGCCGATCGCGGTTATGTTTTGGAAGCTGGTTCTATTACCTTAACAGGCGCAGCATCAGAATTAATTAGTGATGAGCGAGTTAAAAAAGCTTATTTAGGGTAATTAATAAATTAACTGTAGGGGAACTATTTGGATGGTTGAAGTTATAAGCAATCGTATCAATCATATCTGGATTTGGGAATACTAAAGAATGAATTTACTCTTGTTATCGGGGGTGGAAGACTTAATACATATAAATTTGATCGCTATGATTCTCTAAATGGATTAGTTGAGGTAGCTTTAGAAAAATGGCTCAAAAGGCTTTAATAAAAGCTACATTGACATATTTAATAAGTTTTACTTATAACTTATATTATTACAAATTATTACAAATAATGTCTTATATTAATATTTGCAGCCCTCCTTGCAGATATATATATTTGTTTGTTTAGCGGCGAATTCTATTCACCGGAATCATTAAACCCATGAGTCAAATAGTCTGGATTGCAAGACATGCCAACCGCCTCGATTTCGTAAACCCGGATTGGTTTCTCACCGCCAAACGACGCTACGATCCACCCTTGTCTGATGATGGCATGGTACAGGCACAGCAGTTAGCTAGACGTTTGAAAAAAGAAAATATTGGCCATATTTTCGCTTCCCCTTTCCTGCGAACCGTACAAACGGCAAATGCAGTTGCAGAAATGCTCAACTTGCCGATTAAATTGGAAACAGGTTTGAGTGAATGGCTAAATCCAGCTTGGATGACAGAAGAACCCGAAAGACTCTCAACTCCAGCGTTAGCAAAATTATTCCCCAGGATTGACACCAGCTATACTTCGCGTATCGCCGCCAAATACCCTGAAACTCACGAAAAAGTACGAGAACGTTCTGGGCAAACTGCTAGATGTTTAGCTACTGAGTTCTTCCCAGAAGATATCTTGCTTGTAGCACATGGGGCATCTGTGTTGGGGGGAGCGATGGGGCTAGTGGGGGAAATTGCCAAAACAGAAGTTAAAGCTTCTTTGTGTTCGTTGGTAAAAGTGGTACGCGAAGATCCAGAATGGTTATTAGAACTAAAGGGAGATACTTCCCATTTAACCCATATCGAAGAAGTTATTCGATTTGCTTAAACCTCTGATAGAGATTTGCATTCATGGCTTCTGCTACGTTGAGTATATCCTACAAAAAAAGTAATTAATTCGCGAATAATTTCTATGACATTGTTACTAGCAGGAGACATCGGCGGTACGAAAACTATTCTGCGATTGGTTGAAACATCAGATTCACCAGCAATACATACTATTTATCAGGAAAGTTACCACAGTGCTGATTTTCCCGATTTAGTACCTATAGTGCAGAATTTTTTGGTCAAAGCTAATACACCAATACCAGAAAAAGCTTGTTTTGCGATCGCAGGGCCAATTGTCCAAAATACTGCCAAGCTAACCAATTTAGTCTGGTTTTTGGATACAGAACGTCTACAAGAAGAGTTGGGTATCCCGCATATTTCTTTAATTAACGACTTCGCCGCCGTTGGCTATGGTATTTTAGGTTTACAAAAACAAGACTTGCTGACGTTGCAGGTTGGTAAATCCGCAGAGGATGCCCCAATTGCGATTATTGGTGCTGGTACTGGCTTAGGGCAAGGATTTTTAATTAGACAGGGAAACCAATATCAAGTCTTTCCCTCAGAAGGTGGACATGCTGACTTTGCCCCTCGGAACGAAATCGAGTTTCAACTGTTGAAATACCTGCTGGGTAAACATGATATCCAGCGCATTTCTGTAGAACGAGTCGTTTCTGGAATGGGAATTGTGGCAATTTACCAATTTTTGCGCGATCGCAAATTTGCCACCGAATCACCAGATATCGCCCAAATAGTCAGAACTTGGGAACAAGAAGTTGGACAAGAAGAGAAAAGTGTCGATCCTGGTGCTGCTATTGGTACAGCTGCATTGCAAGGTAGCGATCGCCTTTGCGAACAAACCTTGCAATTATTTATAGACGCTTATGGTGCAGAAGCCGGTAATCTCGCCTTGAAACTTCTACCTTATGGTGGCTTATACATCGCTGGTGGAATTGCGCCCAAAATTTTGCCCTTAATCCAAAATAGCGGTTTCTTATTAAACTTCACCCAAAAAGGCAGGATGCGCCGCCTCCTAGAAGAGATCCCCGTGTATGTTATCCTCAACCCGCAAGTAGGGCTAATAGGTGCTGCTTTATGTGCTGCTAGGTTATAACAGCTAGCATCATCAGTGAGATCGGGATCTCAAAAGGCAAAATTTATGACAATTAAAAGTCTGTTGCCATTAATCGCCGCCACCTTAGTCTGTGGTGGTTCTTTTATCGTGGAAGCGCGTCAACCCAAACCTCCGGCGGCGGCTGTCAAACCTGTTGTCAAACCAACTGTCTCTAAACCCGTGCAGCCACAATGGAAGTTATACACCGCTCCAGATGGACGCTTTAGTATTTTGATGCCGGGAAGCCCCAACAGAAATACTGAATACCAAAAAACTTATATGGGGGAAATTGCCTTACAAATATTTGTTGCTCAACCACCAAAACAGGAAGTAGCTTATATAGTTGCTTACAATGATTTTCCTTATAGTTATGGTCAAATAACTGACCCCCAAGCTGTACTTAATAATGCACGAGATATGGCTTTAAAGACTACGAAAAGTAATCTAATCAGTCAACGAAATATTCGTAGTTCTAATAATCATCCTGGTAAGGAAATTGAGTACATAAATTCTGGAGGTAAAATCACTATAAATAGAATGTATATTGCCCAAGGAAGACTATATCAAGTAATGGCGATAACTACAAAAAAACAGCATAAGACATTAGCTAAAACTATTACTGGGTATTTAAATTCCTTCCATGTAGTTTTGAAAAATTGAAATAACTAAAACCTCTACATATAGAACAAAATTAGGTATTGTAGGGTGCGTTACGAACTGCGTTCTAACACAACGCCAGTTGCTACAACGGAGGGAAACTCCGCAACGCACTGGCTCCCCTACAAATACCTAATTTTGTTCAGAAATCAAATATTGTGTAAGTCCTGTGGGTAATTGAGCAGATTAGATATAAGTAGATAGACGCAAACAACTCAAAATAATGTATAGTCTATTACAGATTCTGTAATGCACCACAAACCTGATAAAAAATCTTGGATTGCCGCTAACAAGATTTTTCCATTGACTCCTAAATCTTAAACTCTGCCATATTTTAATTATTTAATTTTTTTTAGCTGATTTAATACAATTTATACGCTAATCAACCCCTTGCTCAAACATGATTTCTAACACTAGGATGTCATGCTAAAAATAATTAGCAAAATTATACACAACTAAGTGAAATAAATGGCTGATATTATTGATCGTGCCGTTAATGCTGGTTCTTTTAGCACCCTGGTTGATGCAATCAAGGCTGCCAATCTCATTGATACTCTAAAAGAGGTTGACTCGTTTATCGCCTCTGCATCTACAGAGCAAGCATTTGCAAAGCTTCCAGCAGGTACTGTAGAGACATTGCTTGACAATATTAATAAGATCCAAGAACTCCTGACGTATCATGTAGTTTCTGGTAAGGTTATGCCCATAAAGCCGGTGGAAGGTTCAAGTTTTAAAATTGACCCTTTCAATAGTTTTAATGCAGATTATAATTCACAGCCTCAAAATCCAATGCTGCTGATGATAACGGTGTCATCCACATCATTGTTGGTTCCTCGTAAATAATAGACATCTGTTCAGGAGTGCTGAGTGCTGAGTAACCAAGAGAGATAAATCTAGGGGATTGAAGTAAAGACGCATTAAATGTGCGCTACGCATCTCGAAATAAATATTTATTTCTTTTTCCTTACCTTTTAAGCAGTTGCTCTCTCACGAGATGCTGCGCGAACAGACCTTCTGAAATGAAGTGCGATTATTACTTTTTTTACTCTAAGAGGTTGTTTGAAAAGTATTTCGCTGTGACTTTAAACACTTTTAGATCCCCCCTAACCCACGCCAGTCGCTCCACTTGGGGAGACCCCAAGACCGCGCTGGCTCCCCTTAAAAAAGGGGGAACCGGAGTCAAAGTCCCCCAATTTATCGGGGGATTTAGGGGGATCTAGAATGTTTTGCTACCAAGAAGAGGACTTGTTCATTCATCCTCTTAGTCAATTTTAGATGGCAATATTATTCATCTTCAAAGTTGCCCTATCAATAAAAATAACCTCAGCTAAATTTATTTAAAATTTGAGACGTTGAAAATGAAACATTTATTCACGAATCAAAATAATTTGATTACTGGTTCCAGCCAAAATCATATATCTACAGAAATAAGTCAATCTATGAAGGCAAAGTATACTTGTCTTTGCTGTTCTCCGTCACGTGAGTTCAGGGGGAGCTTACTGGCGTTGTAGCTACTGCTATCAAGAAATGCCAGTGTAAAAAACAAGATCGAGAATATCTTTAATCAAGTTAAATTAATCATTGGTATCCCTCATGAATTTATTTCAATCTAATCAATCAGAGTTTGCCTGGTGGGTAGAAATCAACACTACTGTACCACGCTGTACTTATTACTTTGGCCCTTTTGATAGTGAAAAAGAGGCACAACTTTCTAGAAGTGGATATGTCGAAGACTTATATGAGGAAGAAGCCAGAGACATCATTGCACTCGTCAAGCAATGTCAGCCTCATATATTGACGATTTTTCAGGAGAAAGAAGAAGTCCAAGTATCTAGTTTTTGAAGCCCATCTCGCAGATATTTCGCTAAAAGGGGTTTTTCGATAATATAACTGGTTGCATAATTTTGAGGTATAAGCTCTACTGCCAAAGTAAGCAAATTGGTGAAGTTTTCTGGTTGTTCGCTTGATGCACCTCGACCAAGCCACATGAGAGCTATTACCTCTGCTTTTTCTTCTTGGGAGAATTCGTTAATGTATTTCTGTAAGATGTTTACTGAACATCTTCCTGTAATCTGAAAATCTTCTAAATAATTAGACAATTTGTCTACAAATGTTTCTGATTGATTTGTTTTCTTGTCTCCCAAAGGGAAATAGATTAATTCAGCTGTTTCAATAATTTTATATATTTTGTTAATTACTAATAAGTTCATATTTCTATATTGAGTCAAAAAGCAGAAATCTAACAATAGAGATAACTTAGCCAGTTGTCTCACCAAAAACTTCTCAATGCAAAAGAAAAATTGGGATGATGTCTATGTAATGTAGCTACGATCAATCATCAAGTTAGTAACCATTAAATCGACATCCAATATCTGCTTAAAGTATTGCAGACGGGTGTTTGAGTTCAAGTCTTGCTAAAAGATTGAAATGTATAAGATAAATGGATAACGTTTGATTTTGATACAAAAATTTAAAAATTTGAGAGCATACTCTGGTATTTTGTATAACTTTATGCGCATGAAATGTTAGCATCGCAGCAAAAGCTATAAAATTGCAGATATTAATAAAAGTTAAAGTCCATGATTTAAGGAGCAGGGTTATTGTCCTATGGTCAAGCGATCGCTCCAAGCATCACTTACTGGCATTCAAGAAGCTAAAAGAGCATTTGCTCTCAAGGGATGGACGCAAGACAATTTAGCAGCCGAAGTTAACCTCAAAACTAGACAACCGATTTGGCGGTTTTTCAGTGGTCGTCCGGTTGAGCGTCATACCTTTATTGAAATTTGTTCCGTTTTAGAACTGAATTGGCGGAAGATTGCTACTAATCCGCCGGCAGAATTTATGGAATTAGAAGAATATAGCCGATCCCCAGTACTAGGTATTGATGGCTTGGTGGAAAAAGTGCGATCGCAACGCTTCGACAAAATTCAAGACCAGTGTGGAATTTTGCAATTATTGGATATTAGCCGCCCTATTGCAATCGATGACATATATATAGATTTGAATATTTTGGAGGAAATTGCTAGTCTTCAATCGTTAGACATCACTGAATTGCAAAAGCTCGATCCAAAAGAATTTAACCGCTTTGGCTTAGGTGAAGTCGATCAAAAACAGATACCTGGTACACAGGCAGTTGAAAAATACTCCAAGCTCAGAGTACTAGGCAAACCTGGGGTAGGTAAAACTACTTTTTTACAATATCTCGCTATTCAATGTAACCAAGGTGCATTTGCGGCGAACTTAGTTCCAATCTTCATCACCTTGAGAAACTTTGCGGAAGAATCTAAAGCCACCAACGAGTTTAGCCTATTAAAATACATCCGCCAGGAGTTCCTCACATCTGGAATTTCCGATCCGTCAGTAATTGAAACTTTACTTAGTGCGGGCAGAGTGTTACTGTTACTTGACGGCATGGATGAAATTCTTAACCAACAAAGCAATGCTATCTTAAGCGAAATTCGCAGGTTTTCAGAAAAGTATCATAAAAATCAGTTTGTGGCGACCTGTCGAACAGCGTCTCAAAAACTCGGACTTCGAGGCTTTACTGATGTTGAGATTGCGCCCTTTACCTCAGAACAAATCATCGCCTTCGCTCAAAAATGGTTTGTGACATTTACCAAAACCAACATTCAAGATGGTGAAGCGCAGTCCGTTCAGTTTATTCAGAAGTTGGAGTTAGATGAAAACTGGCAGTTTCGCCAACTTGTAGTCACACCCCTATTTCTGCATCTTGCTTGCTGGGTGTTTCATGGCCAAGAAAAATTTCCGACTAAGCGGACTGACTTTTATAAGGAAGGTTTAGACCTTCTATTGGGCAAATGGGATCAAGCTAGAGGCATTGAACGAGATGACGTTTACCGAGGGTTTTTGTTACCACAAAAGCTCAAATTATTGAGTCAGATTGCAGCCGCGACATTTGAGCAAGGTCAATACTTTTTTGAACAACGCATCGTTGAACAATACATTGGTGACTACATTCAAAATCTGAGCAACGTGCCAATGGATGTCGAAGAACTGCAAATAGAAAGTGAAGCAGCGCTAAAAGCAATTGAGGCTCAACATGGGCTACTGGCAGAACGGGCGCGGGGAATTTTTTCCTTCTCCTATTTGGCATTTCAAGAATACTTCACGGCCAGAAAAATTGTTGCCAGCTATAACCTAGAAGCTTTTGGGCAAGCTTTAGAAGGATTAGTTAGCCATATTACAGACCCGCACTGGCACGAAATTTTTTTGTTAACAGCTACCATGCTCCGAAGTGCAGACTCTCTGGTACAGTTGATGAAGCAACAGATTGATGCACTGGTTAGCCAAGACCCTTATTTACAAGAGTTTTTGACCTGGGGAAGCCAAAAATCTCGTACTATTCCAAGCCTTGCAAAAGATGCGACAATTCGAGCATTTTACCTTGCCTTGAGTCGCACACCTCACATAGCTTCTCACTTTGCCCTAGCCAGCAGTCTCGACCAGGGAATGTTTCTGGATACGGCTTTAGATGACCTGCTTCTAGAGTGTGCAATTGATGGGAGCCAGGACTTTGCTCACATTCACGCCTGTGGTGATGCTCTCTCGAACATTCTGGGTATTGTTCTGGATGTTGGACTCCATAAATCTCTGCAACAACTCTCTGAGCAATTGCCAAATTATCGCCAAAGTGAAGAATGGCTTGGGTTATGGGGGCAGACAAACTATTCAGCTTGGGCTGAACAGTTAAAGATAACAATCATTAATTATCGTAACATTAGCCACCAGTGGCAGTTTAGCCCTGAACAACAGCAAGTGCTGCAACGATACTACGATGCCAATCAGTTACTACTTGATTGTCTGCATAGCAATTGTGAAGTAACGGCTGCTATTAGGCAGGAAATTGAAGCCACCTTATTGTTGCCTCAAAAGGAACTTGAGGATAGGGAATGGCAATAATTCTTTTAGTTAATTATGCAAATGACTTACGCCCAGGAGATCCCTCAACCCCCTTAAATAATTCCATGTCTTTTCTCGCGCTGCGTTTCTATCCCACCTCAGAATAAATTCCGAGTCTCATAGCTAAAGTCCACTCAAGTGGACTAAATCCCACATTCCGCACCCTAAACTTTCATTGTTTTTGTATAAAAAATATCCTTAGTAGCGGATGAAAATATGTAATATCATGTCCGGTTAAACACTTTTCATTGCGAACGGAGTGAAGCATAAGTCCTTCGGACACGCTTCGCGAACGCAGAGTCCTGGTGATTGCTTCGCTCCACTTCGTTGCGATCGCAAGATCAATTCAGTCCACTTGAGTAGACTTTCGCTATCAGCCCTGAACTTCAGTTCTGGGCGTGTCAGTCAGTGTGATACTTTCACTCTGACAAAAGAGCATTTTTCGACTTGTGTGTACATCGGTGCGCTACGCGAAGGAGGCTTCAGATTTTGACCGCGTAATTACTGAAATAGTTTGGTTGCCACATTTGTTTTTATTACGTTTTATATCGTTGTTAATCAACTAATTTAGAAAATCAAACAACGCCCTGCCATATTACAGAAAGAAAGTTTTTCTGTTTGATTTCTAGCAAAAATTATTCTTTGGATATTTTTCTCTGTAACTACTCTTCTCCTGAGCCAGAAGCTTGCTTCGAGTTGGTAAGGAAACCTTTCTAATAGACTTCTTACAGAAGTTGGTAAAAGGGTAAAGAGGAAAGGGGTAATAAAAAACCCCTGCTCTTGCAAAAGCTACTTTTGGAAGAGAATCCATTAGTTGCACCCACAATAAAAGATGAAAATCTGTTTTGCAATGCCCCATACCCTATTTGAAATCAATGCACCTTTTGACCTAATACAGTAGAGACGCAAAAACTCGTATCTCTACTACGGATTTTTCAGCCCACTTTGCACTTAAATCCCTAATCGCAGGTCTTGTTATGAATTTAATCAATGGCTTTTGCTTGGCAGTTGGGATACTCAATGGTGTACAAGTACTCGTTGTAGACAACGATCGCGATAGTAGAGATTTGTATGCATTTTTACTCAAAGACTTGAGCGCAAATGTGATTACTGCTGGTTCAGTAAAAGAAGCTTTAGAAATCCTGAGTTGTTTCACCCCCGATATTGTAGTGTGTGAGATAAGGTTCTTAGGTGAAAGTATTTATACATTACTGAATAAATTGACTGCGATGGAAGCAGATAATGGCAATCATATTCCAGTGATTGTGACTTCAACATCTACCAGAGGTACTTATGACCAAATTCCAGATGTAGAGTTTGAAGACTATTTACTTAAACCATGCGACCTTGATAAATTTGTTTCCATGCTTATGAAGCAAGTACAGAAAGGTGTGGCGGAAAATTTGTGCCCCAATTTAGTAGTTTTACACAAGTAGAGGAATCATATTTGATTTTTGAACAAAAGTAGTCACTGTAGTACAAGAACCCCACCCCCCTCCCCGCAAGCGATGAGGGGACTATGATGTACCTTGTATGATTAGGAAACGCTATAGGATGAAACCCGTAACGCACTATTTGTAAGGATTCAATTTCAGCAATAATTATAAACCCCTTCTCTATAGCCATCCTGAATTATTCGCGATCGATATGAAAGATCCCCGACTTCTTTGAGAAGTCGGGGATCTTGGTTTTTTGGTAGATAGCAAATAAACTATCTTACCCACGAGTGGCAAAAGTCACCCATTCAGGTGAAGACATACACAAATACTAATGCCTAGTATGAAGGAATATTAAGCAACTATGAAGCTTAATTATGCGTTTAGTTGTTACTTTAGTAATAAAAATTTAAATCCCAAAGGTTTACCAACTCCCTATTCTGCACTTGCCCTTTAACTAAAAGGTATTCCTACACAGCAATTTTGACAGGCTTCTATATAATATGGCTACTCACATAGAAATTCCAGTTATTGGCAAAGTTAAGTATCCATTGCGCTGGCTGATTGGGCTGATGGCAGGTGGTGCTTTGGTTGTAGGTAGTGTGACAACCTACACCCTGGTAAATCAAGGGACAAATAAAGAAGACATTGCTGAATTAACAGTGCCAGTCACAGCGAAAAACGTTACTTTGCTGATTACAGCTAGTGGCAAAGTCGTGCCAGTTCAGAGTGTAAATATTAGTCCGAAGAACCCCGGAGTGTTATCGCAATTATACGTAGAACAAGGCGATCGCATTCAACAAGGGCAAATCCTCGCCCGCATGGATAGCGCGAGTATTGAAGCTCAAAGAAGTCAGTATCGGGCTAACTTAGCCCAAAGTCAAGCACAATTAGCCGAAGCCCTTGCTGGTAGCCGTCCTCAAGAAATCGCTCAAGGAAAGGCGCGGTTAGCACAAGCTCAAGCCCAACTAGCCGCAGCTAAGGCTGGTAATCGTCCCCAAGAGATTGCCCAATCTCAATCCCAAGTGGATGCGGCTCAAGCAAAGGTGAACTATACCAGCGAACAGGTAAAGCGTTACCAATATCTATACAAAGAGGGTGCAGAGAACAAGCAATTACTCGATCAAGCTATCAGCGAAGACAAAAGTGCTAAAGCCAATTTAGAAGAAATTAAAAAACGATTGTCGTTACTCCAAGTTGGCACTCGTTCTGAGGAAATCGACCAACGACAAGCAGCTGTAAATGAAGCACGGGCGGCATTGATTCTATTACAAGATGGCACTCGTTCTGAGGAAATCGACCAACGACAAGCGGCTGTTGCCAGTGCTGAGGCTCAGTTGAAGGGTGTGCAAGTGCAGTTGGAAGATACCATTATTCGCGCTCCCCTTTCGGGAATTGTGACGCAAAAGTATGCCGAACCAGGGGCTTTTGTGACACCGACAACTTCTGCTTCTACGAGTGCGTCGGCAACTTCCAGTTCAATTGTCGCTGTCGCACGGGGTTTAGAAATATTAGCTCAAGTTCCTGAAGCTGATATTGGCAGAATTAAACAAAGGCAGCAAGTGGAAATTGTCGCCGATGCCTATCCCGATCGCATTTTTAAAGGTCATGTGCGCCTGATTGCTCCAGAAGCAGTTGTGGAACAAGGTGTCACATCCTTCCAGGTGCGGGTTGCTCTTGATACTGGCACAGATAAATTGCGTTCTGGCTTAAACGTGGATCTGACTTTTTTAGGCGATCGCGTTAATAATGCCTTAGTGTTACCAACGGTGTCAATTGTCACCGAAAAGGGTAAGACTGGCGTACTTATACCAGATGCAAAAAATAAACCCCAGTTCCGCGAAATTACCGTCGGGGCGCAAATCAAAGACCAAACTCAGATTTTAGGGGGAGTTAAAGAAGGCGATCGCATTTTTGTTAATCCACCCAAAGACTACAAAATCGAAAAAGCCAAAGAAAAACAGAATAATTTGTAATTATTAAGACATGAATTTTTTAGAAAGTGTCCAAATGGCGGGGAAAACCCTGTTGTCAAATAAGCTGCGTAGCGCCCTGACGATGTTGGGTATAGTTATTGGCAATGCCTCAGTAATTGCCATGATTGGGATTGGCGAAGGTGGGCAAAAGTACGTTAATAAACAGTTGGAGTCATTAGGGCCAAATGTGCTATTTGTACTTCCAGGGAATCGAGAAACTGAGCGGATCTCCTTTGAAGTGCCAAAAACTCTGGTGTTACAAGATGCGGAAGCGATCGCTTCTCAAGTGCCAACAGTAGTAGGAGTTGCACCAGAGTTAAACACCAGACAGGTGGTTATATTCCGCAACAGAAACACCGATGTCAATATCATTGGCACAACTCCCAGCTTTCTATCGGTGCGGGATTTTGAAACAGCTAAAGGTAGGTTTTTCTCTGAGGTAGATATCAAGCGAAATAATCAAGTCGTTGTGCTAGGTGGAGATTTGGCAGAAAAACTATTTGGTAATAGTAACGCCATCGGTCAGCAATTGCGAGTTGGAAATACCAGCTTTCAAGTGATTGGGACGTTAATAGCCAAAGGTTCTAGCGTGGGAGCAGATTATGATAATGCTGCTTTAATACCAATCACCACCTCGGCAAACCGACTTGTGGGAAAGAATTCTCCCTATGGTATTTCTTTAGATTACCTCGTTGCAGCCGCTCGTAATTCCGAGAGCGTGGATGCAGCAGAGTTTCAAATTACTAATTTGCTGCGCTTACGGCACAAAATTAATGGTGAAGATGATTTTACGCTTCGCTCTCAAAAGGATGCCTTGCAAACTGTTGGTCAAATTACAGGTGCTTTGACAATTATGTTAGCTGCGATCGCTGGCATATCTTTGTTTGTCGGCGGCATTGGGATTATGAATATTATGCTAGTTTCCGTCACCGAACGCACTCAAGAAATCGGATTAAGAAAAGCGATCGGCGCAACTGAGCAAGATATTTTGCTCCAGTTTATCATTGAGGCGGTGATAGTTTCCGCAGCTGGCGGATTAGTTGGGACTGCGGTTGGTGTTAGTGGCATTTTGTTAGTGGGAGCTTTGACTCCTTTAGAAGCGAGTCTTTCTCCGGTAGCGATTAGTATGGCAGTTGGTGTTTCTGGTGGTATTGGTTTATTCTTTGGCGTTGTTCCTGCCCGTCGCGCGGCAAAACTCGACCCCATTGTGGCTTTGAGGAGTGCTTAGTGATAGCGATCGCTAACGATATAGCCAAACGCGCAAGAGTGAAAGGAGTTGCTCAGTATCAACGGGTTTGGTAATGTAGTCTGATGCACCGGCTTCAATACACTTCTCGCGATCGCCTTGCATGGCTTTAGCGGTCAGTGCAATAATCGGCAAAGATTTAAATTGCTCGTTTTGGCGGATTAAGCTTGTTGTTTCGTAACCGTCCATTTCTGGCATCATTACGTCCATTAAAACGACATCAATATCTGGTGTAGTTTCTAACAGGTTAATTCCCTCTCTGCCGTTTTCGGCGTATAACACTTGTATCTGATAACGTTCCAGCATACTTGTCAGCGCGAAAATATTACGCATATCGTCGTCTACAATTAGCGCTTTTTTGCCAGCGAGTAAGTAATCGATGGAATGGAGTTGTTGAAGTATTTGTTGTTTGGGTGCTGGTAAATTTGCTTGGACTCGATGTAAAAATAATGCTGTTTCATCAAGGAGACGTTCGGGCGATCGCACATCTTTAATGATGATTGTTTCCGCAATCCGTCTGAGTTCAGTTTCTTGAGCTTTGCTAATTTCTCTACCGGTGTAGACAATGATTGGTAAGCTTTTGCCGTTGGGTAGAAGCTTAATCTGCTCGATCAGTTGAAACCCGGTCATGTCGGGTAGCCCTAAGTCGAGGACGAGACAATCAAAATGCTGGTTACGGATGGCTTCTAGGGCTTCTGTACCAGTAGCAACAGCAGTAGTAGAAACATCACTGTTGCCAATTAACTCGACAATACTAAGCCGTTGAGTGTCATCATCTTCGACTACCAGTAAATTTTTTACCTGGCGCTCAACAAAACCCTTAATTTTAGTCAACGCCTCAGATATTGTCTCGCTGGTTAAGGGTTTTTGTAGATATGCGATCGCACCTAGTTGCAAACCGCGCTGTCTCCCTTCCTCAACTGTCATGATATGTACAGGAATATGACGGGTATTTGGGTCATGTTTTAGACGATCTAATACCGTCCAGCCATCCATTTCTGGCAACCTGATATCTAACAAAATGGCTGAAGGATGGAATTGCTGGGCTAGTGCTAAACCTGTACTGCCATTTTGGGCTGTTATCACCTTGAATCCATCTTGTTGCGCCATTTCTATGAGGATACGGGCAAATTTTACGTCATCCTCGACGATTAACAAGACGCGATCGCCTATAGCAATAGTAGCGCGATCGTCATTAATCATTGTAGAGACGCGATTCATCGCGTCTGTATTAGACCCGATTAATCGCGTTTCTGAGTAAGGAGTGCTGAGTTGTGTTGATGTTGACTCAGGACTTAATTGTGGGAAAAAGAATGTAAAGGTGCTACCTTGTCCGGGTTGACTTGTGAGTTTAATTTCACCGCCGAAGAGACGGGCGATTTCGCGGCTAATTGATAAGCCTAATCCCGTACCGCCGTATCTCCGACTGGTAGAGCCATCGGCTTGTTGAAATGCCTCGAAAATAACTTTTTGTTTGTCAGGGGCGATGCCAATACCTGTATCGCTAACTGAGAAAGCAATGACATTTTGAGCGCCATTTAAAGTTATTTGGTCGTTGCTCCATCCCTGCTTTGCTAGGGCAATCTGCAAGCGGACTTCCCCTTTCTCTGTAAACTTAAAAGCGTTAGAAAGGAGATTTTTTAATACTTGTTGTAAGCGTTTGACATCTGTATAGATGCTGGTGGGCAATTCAGGAGTAAATTCAATTGCAAAGGCAAGTTTTTTAGTCTCAGCTATTTGCCGAAAAGTACGCTCAACTTGTTCACCCAAGTCTACTAAGGGAATTTGGGTCATGTCAATTGACATAGTTCCAGATTCAATTTTAGCGAGATCCAGAATGTCATTGATTAACGCCAACAAATCAGTACCTGCTGAGTAAATTGTTTGGCTATATTCGACTTGTTTGGCGCTAAGGTTGCGATCAATGTTATCTGACAACAACTTCGCCAAAATCAACAAGCTGTTCAACGGTGTCCGCAGTTCGTGGGACATGTTGGCGAGAAATTCTGATTTGTATTTTGAAGAAAGGGCGAGTTGTTCAGCCTTGTCTTCTAAAGATAGTCTTGCTTGTTCGATTTCCCGATTTTTGCGCTCGACTTCTTTCTTTTGCATCGCTAACAACTCTGCTTTTTCTTCTAATTCGGCGTTGGTTTGTTGCAGTTCCTCTTGCTGTCCTTTGAGTAAATCTTCGGAAGTTTTGAGTGATTGGGCTTGTTGTTCTAAACGCTTGTTGGTTTCTCGGAGTTCGCTTTGCTGGGTTTGGAGTTCTTCAGCCAAAGATTGCGATTGCTTGAGTAATTCTTCAGTTCGCATCGATGCTGCGATCGTGTTGAGGACGATCGCTATACTTTCGGTAAGCTGGTCGAAGAATGTCAAATGAATTTCGCTAAAGCGCCGGAAGGATGCTAATTCAATCACGGCTGTCACCTGTCCTTCAAAGAGTACGGGTAACACCACGGCATTCAGGGGAGACGCTTCTCCCAAACCGGAGGTAATTCTGACATAATCACTTGGTACATCTGTCAGCAGAATTCGCTCTTTTTCTAAAGCGCATTGTCCCACCAAACCTTCACCCAAATGGAACCGGTTAGCTAGATGTCTGCGTTCGCGGTAAGCGTAGCTACTAATTAGTTTCAAATATGGTGTATGTTCAGCAGACTCCATTAGGAAGAATACGCCGTGTTGCGCTCCTACCAAGGGTGCTAGTTCTGAGAGAATTAGTTTAGATACGGTTTCTAAGTCTCGCTGTCCTTGCAGCATTCGGGTAAACTTGGCTAAGTTAGTTTTTAACCAATCTTGCTCAGTATTTTTCTGCGTTGTCTCCCGCAGATTGGCAATCATCTGGTTGATGTTGTCTTTGAGTATCGCTACTTCCCCTAATGCTTCGACGGCAATTGAACGAGTTAAATCACCTTTAGTTACAGCTGTAGCAACTTCTGCGATCGCTCGCAACTGAGTTGTCAATGTAGCAGCAAGTTCATTTACATTATCCGTCAAATCTTTCCAAGTTCCAGCCGCCCCAGGGACTCTAGCTTGTCCGCCTAACTTCCCTTCAATTCCCACTTCCCGCGCTACTGTAGTTACCTGATTGGCAAATGTCGCTAGAGTATCAATCATCTCGTTGATTGTTTCTGCCAAGGTTTCAATTTCTCCTTTAGCATCTAGCATCAGTTTCCGTTTCAAGTCACCGTTAGCAACTGCGGTTACAACTCTGGCGATACCGCGCACTTGTGCTGTTAAGTTCCCCGCCATTGAATTAACGTTATCTGTCAAATCTTTCCAAGTCCCTGCAACACCTTGGACTTGCGCTTGTCCGCCCAACTTCCCTTCCGTTCCCACTTCCCGCGCCACCCGTGTTACTTCCGATGCAAAGGAACTAAGTTGATCCACCATTGTGTTAGTAGTGTTCTTCAAATCTAAAATTTCACCTTTGGCATCGACGGTGATTTTCTTCGATAAGTCGCCATTAGCTACCGCCTTGGTAACTTCGGCGATGTTGCGAACTTGTCCGGTGAGGTTCCCCGCCATTGAGTTAACGTTATCCGTCAAATCTTTCCAAGTTCCTGCAACTCCTCTAACGTAGGCTTGCACGCCTAATTTCCCTTCCGTTCCCACCTCACGAGCAACCCTTGTAACTTCTGATGCAAAGGAATTTAGCTGATCCACCATTGTATTAATAGTGTTTTTCAGTTCTTGAATTTCCCCTTTCACATCGACGGTGATTTTCTTCGATAAGTCGCCATTTGCTACGGCTGTAGTCACTTCGGCAATGTTTCGCACTTGCGCCGTCAAGCTTCCCGCCATGAAGTTCACGCTGTCAGTTAAATCTTTCCAAGTGCCGGCTACACCTTTAACTTCTGCTTGTACGCCTAGTTTACCTTCAGTTCCCACTTCACGGGCAACTCGCGTCACTTCACTGGCAAAGGAATTGAGTTGATCTACCATTGTGTTGACGGTGTTTTTTAACTCTAAAATTTCCCCTTTAACATCAACAGAGATTTTCTTAGATAAGTCGCCATTTGCTACGGCGGTGGTGACGGCGGCAATGTTCCGCACCTGTGCCGTTAAACTTCCCGCCATGAAGTTCACGCTATCAGTTAAATCTTTCCAAGTTCCAGCTACGCCGCGCACATCTGCTTGGACACCTAGTTTACCCTCGCTTCCCACCTCACGCGCAACTCTTGTAACTTCACTTGCAAAGGAGTTGAGTTGATCCACCATGATATTGATAGTATTCTTGAGTTCAAGAATTTCGCCTTTGACGGCAACAGTAATTTTCTTCGATAAGTCGCCATTGGCGATCGCAGTTGTCACTTCGGCAATGTTCCGCACCTGTGCCGTCAAGCTTCCCGCCATGAAGTTTACGCTATCAGTTAAATCTTTCCAAGTGCCGGCAACGTCTTTAACTTCTGCTTGTACACCCAATTTCCCTTCAGTTCCCACTTCGCGCGCAACTCGCGTCACCTCACTTGCAAAGGAACTGAGTTGATCCACCATTGTATTAATGGTATTTTTCAACTCCAGAATTTCACCTTTGACATCGACGGTGATTTTCTTGGATAAATCGCCTGTTGCAACCGCCGTTGTTACTTCGGCAATATTCCGCACCTGCGCCGTCAAGCTTCCCGCCATGAAATTCACGCTGTCGGTTAAATCCTTCCAAGTACCAGCCACGCCGCGCACTTCTGCTTGTACGCCCAATTTACCTTCGCTTCCCACCTCACGGGCAACTCGTGTTACTTCTGATGCAAAAGAATTGAGTTGATCCACCATTGTATTAATAGTATTTTTCAACTCTAGAATTTCACCTTTGACATCGACAGTGATTTTCTTGGATAAGTCGCCTGTTGCAACCGCCGTAGTTACTTCGGCAATATTCCGCACCTGTGCCGTTAAACTTCCCGCCATGAAGTTTACACTATCAGTTAAATCTTTCCAAGTTCCAGCTACACCGCGTACATCGGCTTGCACACCCAATTTACCTTCACTACCAACTTCACGGGCAACTCTTGTGACTTCACTGGCAAAGGAACTGAGTTGATCCACCATTATATTGATGGTATTCTTTAGTTCGAGAATTTCACCTCTAACATCGACGGTGATTTTTTTAGATAGATCGCCATTTGCGATCGCAGTGGCAACTTCGGCAATATTTCGCACCTGTCCGGTGAGATTACCCGCCATTAAGTTAACGTTATCAGTTAAATCTTTCCAAGTTCCCGCAACTCCCCGGACTTCTGCTTGTACGCCCAACTTCCCTTCAGTTCCCACCTCACGCGCAACTCGCGTTACTTCCGATGCAAAGGAATTAAGCTGATCCACCATTGTGTTGATGGTATTTTTCAACTCCAGAATTTCGCCTTTCACATCCACAGTGATTTTCTTGGATAAGTCGCCATTTGCAACCGCCGTAGTCACTTCGGCAATATTCCGCACCTGTGCCGTCAAGCTTCCTGCCATGAAATTCACACTATCGGTAAGGTCTTTCCACGTACCTGCTACCCCGCGAACTTCTGCTTGACCGCCTAATTTTCCTTCTGCACCCACCTCACGCGCAACTCTTGTCACTTCCGATGCAAAAGAATTAAGTTGATCCACCATGATGTTGACGGTGTTTTTCAACTCTAAAATTTCGCCTTTGACATCAACAGTAATTTTCTTGGAAAGGTCGCCATTCGCTACCGCCGTTGTCACTTCCGCAATATTACGGACTTGGGCAGTTAAATTACCTGCCATCAAGTTAACGTTATCAGTCAAATCTTTCCAAGTACCTGCCACTCCTTTAACTTCGGCTTGAACGCCCAACTTCCCTTCAGTTCCCACCTCACGGGCAACTCGTGTTACTTCACTTGCAAAAGAATTCAGTTGATCCACCATCGTGTTGACGGTGTTCTTTAGTTCCAGAATTTCGCCTTTCACATTAACAGTGATTTTTTTGGATAAGTCACCATTTGCGATCGCAGTTGCAACTTCGGCAATGTTGCGAACTTGTCCGGTGAGATTACCCGCCATCAAGTTAACGTTATCAGTTAAATCTTTCCAAGTGCCAGCCACACCTTGCACTTCGGCTTGAACGCCCAACTTACCCTCTGTTCCCACTTCACGGGCAACCCTTGTAACTTCCGATGCAAAAGAACCAAGCCGATCTACCATCGTGTTGACGATATTAGCTGTTTGGAGAAACTCACCTTGCAGAGGCCGTCCATCAATTTCTGTAGCGATCGTTTGGGATAAGTCACCATTGGCGACAGACCGAATAACACGAGTAGTTTCAGCTGTTGGTTGAACTAAATCTGTAATGAGAGTATTGACAGAAGTAACACAATCTGACCAAGAACCGCGAACATCTCCGAGAGAGGCGCGATCAGCAATTTTGCCTTCTTTGCCGACAACATTACCAATTCGTTGTAGCTCCGCCGCCATTCGCTGATTTTGATCGATAATATCATTGAGCGTATCAGCTATTTTACCCGCCACACCAGTATGATCTATGGGCATCCGAGCCGAGAAGTCACCTTGTTTAACAGCATTCAGCGTTCTTAGTAGCTGATTTAAATCTAGATTATCGCTGTCTCTAGTTAACTGTTCGGTTGCCATAACCTTATCCTTAATCTTGATTCTTGAGGAATTTTTTGTATTTTTTGCACCCTGTACCTAGTGAGAGAACTTTTAGGTAATGCGGATGAAAATAGAGAGTAGGGAATAGAAAGTGGATAAAACTAATTTTATGCGTGTAAGTGTAAGCAGTTGATCAAAGACTGCCAACTAAATCGTATTGCAGTCGTATCTGGCATACTACTTAGCTAATGATAGCTAGTTGGCCCTATGTTATGGAGCATCAATTGTCGGCGATCCCTAAGTTAGGCGAGTAAGCGATCGCACAGTAGAACACACCATAACAATTAACGGGACTTAAACAAAAAAAGAAGCAAAAATAAGGTATGATGCCTCAGCTTGGGTTATTATAGGCCCAAGAAAATAAAAACCTTTTTCATCATCATTATAAAGACTCATCAAATCTTCCCACAGAGTCTCCCAGTTCTCTTTTTTCCAAGAGTATGGTCGCTGAAAAAGAGGTATTTGAAACTGTTTACCACCTTCTAGTAAGTTACGGAGAGTTGTTTCTGATGCTTTCATGCTTGTTATTTGCTTTGTGTATCATATACGATAATAACTAATTTTTTGTATTATCAAAGACTTCAATATGAGGGATTTACATTAAGAAACCCGCTAATGCGGGTTTCTTAATGTAGCCACAGATTAAAACCTGGGGTATTTCATTTTAATTATTACCTACCTCGCCACAGTCGGCATACCCAAAATATCCTCAAGTCTCGGCATATCTTCCAACGCAATCACTCGCCCTTCATCCTCAAAACCGAGGATTTGATCGAAGTTCAAATACCGATACAAATCATCTGCAAAAGGATGAATTCTACTCGCCACAATATCCAAGTATTCCTGCACTGTAGGAAGCCGTCCCAGCAGCGCACAAACTGCGGCTAATTCTGCTGAACCAAGATACACTCGCGCATCTTTACCCATGCGATTATTGAAGTTGCGGGTAGAGGTAGAAAACACTGTTGTGCCATCAGCAACTCGCGCCTGATTACCCATACACAAACTGCACCCTGGCATTTCTGTACGCGCACCCGCAGCCCCAAACACGCTGTATACACCTTCTTCTTTTAATTGGTGTTCATCCATGCGCGTTGGTGGTGCTATCCACAGGCGAGTTTTCACTTCACCTGCGCCTTCCAAAACTTTCGCTGTTGCCCGATAATGACCGATATTCGTCATACAAGAACCGACGAATACTTCTTGCACTGGATCATTAGCAACTTCCGATAATAATTTAACATTATCGGGGTCATTGGGAGCAGCAACAATTGGTTCTTTGATTTCGTTCAAATCAATTTCAATTATTTCGGCATACTCCGCATCGGCATCGCCTTCTAATAACACGGGATTTGCTAACCATTCTTCCATCTTGGCCACACGGCGCAGCATGGTACGCGGATCATGATAGCCCCGTGCGATCATATTTTTCAGCAACGCTACGTTAGAACGCAGATATTCCGAAATTGTCTCTACACTCAGCTTAATTGTGCATCCGGCGCAAGAACGTTCGGCACTAGCATCGGTGAGTTCAAAGGCTTGTTCAACTTTTAAATCTGGCAAACCTTCTATTTCCAGAATTCGCCCAGAGAAAACATTTTTCTTATTCTGCTTCTCTGCTGTCAGCAAACCTTTTTGAATTGCTATGTAGGGAATGGCATTCACAACATCCCGCAGAGTTACACCTGGTTGCAATTCTCCTTTAAATCTTACCAATACTGACTCTGGCATATCTAAAGGCATGACACCCAAAGCCGCTGCAAAGGCCACTAATCCAGAACCGGCGGGAAAGGAAATACCCAAGGGGAAGCGGGTGTGAGAGTCGCCGCCAGTTCCCACTGTATCAGGTAGCAGCATCCGGTTTAACCAGGAGTGGATGATACCATCACCGGGACGCAGGGCAACACCGCCACGAGAGGCAAAGAAATCGGGGAGTTCGTGATGGGTTTTAATGTCTACTGGTTTGGGGTAAGCAGCAGTATGGCAGAAACTTTGTATCACTAAGTCTGCACTGAAACCAAGACAGGCGAGTTCTGTCAATTCGTCGCGGGTCATGGGGCCTGTGGTATCTTGAGAACCAACGGTAGTGATGATGGGTTCGCAAGATGTACCGGGACGCACACCAGGTAATCCGCACGCTTTACCTACCATTTTCTGTGCTAGGGTGTAGCCTTTGCCTGTATCAAAAGCTTGCTGGGGACGGGTGAAAACGGTGCTGGGTTCTAAACCAAGTGCAAGACGAGTTTTGTCGGTGAGGGTACGTCCAATAAGTAGGGGGATGCGTCCACCTGCGCGGACTTCATCGAGGATGGTATCAGGTTTAAGGTCAAAGGTAGAAATGACTTCACCAGCTTCGTTTGTAATTTCGCCTTTGTAGGGATGAATGGTAATTACCATGCCGGTTTCTAGTTTAGTGACATCGCACTGAATAGGCAAAGCACCGGCATCTTCTGCTGTGTTAAAGAAGATTGGCGCGATCGCACCACCTAAAACATAACCCCCAGCGCGTTTGTTTGGCACAAAAGGTATATCATTTCCTGTATGCCACAATACGGAGTTGATGGCAGATTTCCGCGAGGAACCAGTACCAACTACATCCCCTACGTAAGCTACAGGATGCCCTTTTTTCTTCAACTCAGCAATGGTTGCCAAGCTTCCCGGTTGCCGTGACTCTAACATCACTAAGGCGTGTAAGGGAATATCTGGGCGAGTTGTGGCGCTTTGGGCGGGTGATAAATCGTCGGTATTGGTTTCGCCAGGAACTTTAAAAACGGTGACAGTAATCGCTTCTGGAACTGTGGGGCGAAGGGTAAACCATTCAGCTTCCGCCCAAGAGTCAATCACCCGCTTGGCGAAAGGATTGGTTTTAGACAACTCTAAAACATCGTGGAAGGCATCGTACACCAAGAGGATTTTGCTTAAAGCGTTGGCGGCATAGGCGGCGATGGGTTCCTTTCCTTGTCCGCCCATTACCAGTGGGGTTTCGGATGAGTCTGAGAGAGATACGGTAGGCAATTGCAGTAAATCAATTAAAGATTGCACGTTGTAACCACCGATCATTGTCCCTAATAATTGCACCGCTTCGATGGGCGCAATCAACGGACTGGTGATTTCCTCCTTGGCAATGGCGGTGAGAAATCCAGCTTTGACATAAGCTGCTGGATCGACACCAGGAGAAACGCGATCGCTCAATAAATGCAATAATATATCCTCTTGACCCTTTGGCGGATTTTTCAGTAATTCGCACAGTTCAGATGTTTGCTTCGCATCCAATGGTAAGGGGGGAATTCCTAGTGCTGCTCTTTCGGCAACGTGTTTACGATATGATTCCAGCATTCTTAACTTCACTCCAAATATTTAACCAAACACCGTTTAAGTGTGTATCATCACTTCCCTAGTTTTAAAAGCATTCAACCTCACAAGTCTTTACAAATAGAATTAACAGGAAGTGAATCTCCTTACTTTAAGTTTTTTGTCTAGCAAGGACTTATAATTATCACTGTATAACTATTTTTCCCGATCGGACTCTTTGAAAATAATTCTCTTTTCGTCTTTATTAACTTGGTAATGTGCTTATTTATCAGATAAGATAATTTATTTGTCCTCTGTGTCACACTTCCTTTGTATATGTCCAAAACTTACACCGTAGAAATTAATCACCAAGGCAAAATTCATACTTTGCAAGTTCCCGAAGATGAAACGATCTTATCAGTTGCCGATGCTGCTGGTTTGGAACTGCCGAGTTCTTGCAATGCTGGTGTTTGTACAACTTGCGCCGGTCAACTATCTGAGGGAACTGTGAATCAAGCTGATGGTATGGGCGTTAGTCCAGATTTACAAAAGCAAGGTTACTTATTGCTTTGCGTTGCCAAACCCCTTTCTGATTTGAAACTTGAGACGGAAAAGGAAGACATCGTTTATCAGTTACAATTTGGCAAAGACAAATAATCTGTGAACAGTTATCAGTATATCGGAGAATTATTCATAACTGAATAACTGTTCGCTGAATATTACCAAATCCGATCGATAACATAAGTATTTCATCGCAACGCACATCAGCTATTCTATAAACTACAAATCAACAGGATTTACCAAGATGACAACTCATTTTATTACCGCAGAAATTGATTTACAAGAAACTCCCGCAGAATTACTAGAAGTAATTGAAACAGAGTTGAAGAAACAAGGCGAACCCCTCCGTTGGGCTGTTACCTCTGTAGATGTTGACGAACAAAAAGCGACAGTTGAAGCCGTGGTGACTACAGTCAGTGCTGAGTAGGGAGTAGGGAGTAGGGGAGGCAGGGGAGGCAGGGGAGGCAGGGGAGGCAGGGGAGGCAGGGGGAACAGAGGAGTACAAGAAGAATAGTAATGCCCAATGCCCAATGCCCAATGCCCAATTCCCAATTGCAAATATGCATCCATACACAGCTATCTTAATTGTACCAACTGGCGTTGGGGCTGCCATTGGCGGTTATGCAGGAGATGCTTTACCTGTTGCTAGAGTTATAGCACAGGTTTGCGATCGCCTCATTACTCACCCCAATGTCCTGAATGGCGCAAGTTTGTACTGGAATCTCCGTAATGCTTTCTATGTTGAAGGTTACGGGCTTGACAAATTCGCCTCTGGATGCTGGGGGTTACGTCCAGTCCGTAACAATAAGGTAGGTTTGCTTTTAGACCAAGGTATTGAGCCAGAGTTACGGCTACGACATATACAAGCCGCCGATGCAGTTAGAGCAACCCTCGGATTGACTTTAACAGATTATGTAATTACTGATGCACCGTTGAATGTAGAACTACGGACTACAGCATCGGGAGCTAGTTGGGGAACAATTGGCAACCCGGATAGTTTATTACGGGCGGCTGAGATATTAATAAAAAAAGCGGGTGCAGAAGCGATCGCAGTTGTTGCGCGTTTCCCTGATGATATGGATGAGGAAGCAGTACAAAAATACCGCCACGGTGAAGGCGTTGATCCTTTAGCGGGTGCAGAAGCTGTAATTAGCCATTTGCTAGTGCGAACCTTTCAAATTCCTTGCGCTCATTCTCCCGCCCTTTTGAGCGAACCTCCACAACCTGATTTATCTCCCCGTTCCGCCGCCGAAGAATTGGGTTATACCTTTTTGCCCTGTGTTCTTGTAGGATTAAGTCGTGCCCCACAATTTATAATAGAAAAAGGAGCGAGTGCATCAGAGAAAGGAGATATTTGGGTAGATGAAGTCGATGCTGCGATCGCACCTGCGAATGCTTGTGGTAGCAGTGCTTTACTTAGTTTAAGCCAAAGACGATGCCAAATAATTACAGTAGAAGAAAATAAAACTCTAATCGAAGTTCCTCCTCAACCGTTGGGAATCAAAGTTATACAGGTAAACTCATATTTAGAAGCAGTAGGTGTATTAGTAGCACACAAAGCGGGCATCAACCCCTCCGCTCTCCGTCCCAAATTATTACCTTTGCAGCCAGTAATTAAAAGTTAGGAGTTAGGAGTTATTTCTCTCTTGTCCCTTCCCCCTTGCCCCCTTCCCCCTTAAAAAACCCGTGGTTGAACAACAAAAACAAGAGCCAGAAATTCCATATTTGACACGTGTCCAAGTACTTGGGGCGATGGGAGCGACTGCAATCATTTTGTTGATAGTCGCCAAACTTTCGTTGCACTTTGGCAACTTTTCCCTATTTTCCTGGAAGTGGGACGAGAAGGATTTGCTGTTAGGTGTAGGATTGGGATTGGTCATTACTGCCTTAAGTGGCTTAACTTATCGCCTTTGGACTGCCTATCGAAAAAGTGCAGATTATTATCTAGAAGTAGTACTCAAGCCTTTAACTTTGCCCGACTTAATTTGGCTGGGGTTGCTACCGGGTTTAAGTGAAGAATTGTTATTTCGAGGTGTAATGCTGTCAGCTTTAGGCTTGGATAACCTAGCTGTTATTATATCCAGTCTTTGCTTTGGCATCTTGCATCTTAGCGGTTCCCAACAATGGCCTTATGTGATTTGGGCAACAATTGTCGGCATGATATTGGCATATAGTGCCTTGTTGACAGGCAACTTATTAGTGCCGATTGTCGCTCACATGATTACCAATTGGATTTCTAGCTATTTCTGGAAAATGTGGCAATTGCGGCAATTAAAAAATAAACTTTGAGCTTGTAGGAATTAGTGCGTAAGCGTAGCCCAAACCAGGCATCGCGCCCAATAAAATAGCGGTAAGCTTGGTAAGGTAGAAAAATGACTTGTGCGATCGCAGTTGCTTGTTAATACTACAATGACTATGACGATTAATCAGTTAAATGCGATGGCCTAATTCTCCATCGGATCTTCGCATCCAATGCCAAGCGATCGCAACTTGTCGCGTACTGAATCAGCATCAACACCGCAGTAATAAAATCGCTATAGATTGTCATTGCGAATGAAGTGAAGCGGAATGAATGAAGCAATCGCTCTCCATATTTGTAATGTGGAAGTATCAGAGTCCAGTCATTGCGAATGAAGTGAAGCGGAATGAAGCAATCGCAAAGTCTAGATACTGCGATTGCTTCGCTCCATTTCATTACGCTCGCAATGACAGCTTATATTTTTACATATTTGGGATCCTCCCGCCCAAAGAGCGATCGCAAGTGTTTCAATCCCTAATAGGGATTTTTATGAATTGCAATGAAGGTACTGAATATCCTACGGGTAGCTTAGTTATGTTTCAATCCCTAATAGGGATTTTTATGAATTGCAATGTGACTGGTTCACCGACGAACTCAGCGATGGCGTTTCAATCCCTAATAGGGATTTTTATGAATTGCAATGTGGCATATTGTGCCTACTGGGAAGCGCACTTTTTTGTTTCAATCCCTAATAGGGATTTTTATGAATTGCAATAAAGTACTCAAAAACATAACTGCTATCAAACGTTTCAATCCCTAATAGGGATTTTTATGAATTGCAATAAATAGATTTCAAGCAGGTGAATCTATAGTTAGGTTTCAATCCCTAATAGGGATTTTTATGAATTGCAATTAGATAAATTAGTTAAAGGATTATTTACTATAGTTGGAGTTTCAATCCCTAATAGGGATTTTTATGAATTGCAATCTAAGTTGTTTGGTGTGCGATCGCGGCAACACCTGTTTCAATCCCTAATAGGGATTTTTATGAATTGCAATAAAAATGCGCCTAGTTTCCCTGAAATTTATCCCGTTTCAATCCCTAATAGGGATTTTTATGAATTGCAATTAATTTTAGCTATTTTAGCATGCTTGTAGGTGAAAGTTTCAATCCCTAATAGGGATTTTTATGAATTGCAATCCAACTCCTGATCAGCCTCACTGGTTTTGCCATCGTTTCAATCCCTAATAGGGATTTTTATGAATTGCAATCCAAGTATTATTAGATTAGCAGCATCTTATAGTCCTGTTTCAATCCCTAATAGGGATTTTTATGAATTGCAATTATGCCTTCCCGCGCATGGCAAAATGCTATTTTTAGTTTCAATCCCTAATAGGGATTTTTATGAATTGCAATTTGTTTTCTCCCTACATTGCAAATACATGATTCCAGTTTCAATCCCTAATAGGGATTTTTATGAATTGCAATCCATCTCTTTCTGCTTGGCGGCCGTCTCTTCAGCGTTTCAATCCCTAATAGGGATTTTTATGAATTGCAATATCGCGCATTCCACTTGCAACTCACATCCCCTATGGTTTCAATCCCTAATAGGGATTTTTATGAATTGCAATATGCCGTAAAGCCTTGCAGCAGCACGTCCGTGATGTTTCAATCCCTAATAGGGATTTTTATGAATTGCAATAGTGCTTTTCGAGGTGTCAGGGCTGTCCGCCACTGTTTCAATCCCTAATAGGGATTTTTATGAATTGCAATTAGTTCCATGTTGTTTTAGCTGTAATTCAAGCAAGGTTTCAATCCCTAATAGGGATTTTTATGAATTGCAATTGATTAAAAGGGCGGTTATTACTTTAACGGAAAGTTTCAATCCCTAATAGGGATTTTTATGAATTGCAATCTTGTACTTGCTAGCGTATTCTTGAGGAGTCGTGTTTCAATCCCTAATAGGGATTTTTATGAATTGCAATTCCTGCTTCGGGCTATCCTGTTACCACTGTTCTGTGGTTTCAATCCCTAATAGGGATTTTTATGAATTGCAATTTGGAGTCATGGCAATGTAATTTAATATACCTAGCGTTTCAATCCCTAATAGGGATTTTTATGAATTGCAATTTGTGGAATAATCATTTCTTTTGTAGGATTATATTCGTTTCAATCCCTAATAGGGATTTTTATGAATTGCAATTCCATACATGGTAAGTGTTTCAAGCCATGAGAAAGATTATATTCGTTTCAATCCCTAATAGGGATTTTTATGAATTGCAATCTGTCGTAATCTTTGCCAATGTATCTAATTTAAAAGGTTTCAATCCCTAATAGGGATTTTTATGAATTGCAATTTGATAGTACTGCTACTCAATCGAATGAGTGCCCGTTTCAATCCCTAATAGGGATTTTTATGAATTGCAATTCAAACTCGTATGGATACGCAATGTCCAATACGATGTCTGTTTCAATCCCTAATAGGGATTTTTATGAATTGCAATTTGAAGAGTATTTTAGGTATCATCCTGTTACCAGTTTCAATCCCTAATAGGGATTTTTATGAATTGCAATTTTGTTAATGCGTTCGTATTCTTGGTGGATATACTGTTTCAATCCCTAATAGGGATTTTTATGAATTGCAATTTGAGGTAAAGGGGTCAAATGCTAGGTTATGGGTGTTTCAATCCCTAATAGGGATTTTTATGAATTGCAATATCCCTCACGATCTTCTCATGATCTTAATTCATTATGTTTCAATCCCTAATAGGGATTTTTATGAATTGCAATTTTCTCATTTTATACCTCCTCAAGTTTCGGATCAGGTTTCAATCCCTAATAGGGATTTTTATGAATTGCAATTGCGTTGGTAAGTCGCACCCCTTAGATAATTAGTTTCAATCCCTAATAGGGATTTTTATGAATTGCAATCAGGAAGCTGAACATTTGTTTTACTTCCAGAAGCTTTGTTTCAATCCCTAATAGGGATTTTTATGAATTGCAATGAGTTAAAAAGTCAGATCCATGTATAGGCATAAAGTTTCAATCCCTAATAGGGATTTTTATGAATTGCAATATATTCTTTCGAGTCTGTGGTTTGCAAGATACACTTGTTTCAATCCCTAATAGGGATTTTTATGAATTGCAATCGGGATTAGCTACCGACGCAGGAATTCCGGCAAAGTTTCAATCCCTAATAGGGATTTTTATGAATTGCAATGCGAAGGCGAAGGAGTAGGAAATGGAGATGGATTAGGTTTCAATCCCTAATAGGGATTTTTATGAATTGCAATAAAACATCGTATTAAGAACAGACTCGGAACTTTTGTTTCAATCCCTAATAGGGATTTTTATGAATTGCAATCTTTCTTTGATTGAGCAACCTGCTGATGCGGCTGGGTTTCAATCCCTAATAGGGATTTTTATGAATTGCAATTTTGGATTGGATGATATTAGCTAGTCTTACTCTCGTTTCAATCCCTAATAGGGATTTTTATGAATTGCAATAGCAGGAGGCTGGAACCCAAGCTGTATTTAGTTTTCAAGGTGCAGTTTCGCGTTTCAAGGGCAATCATAGCATTAGAGAATTCATTTGGAAAGAGCGCCAGGAAAATTTAAAGGCTGAAATCGTCTTTTGATAAGCATTTCAGAGGTTGCGCGGATGAGGATTAGGCAATAATGGGTTGAAAGCCTTGCTGGAGTTGGGATACAAGCACTTTTTTGATGCTGTAGAATTTGTACACCTACCCTTCCGCGCATTTGAAATGCAAAAACCTAGCTAGAAGCAGACTCAGCAAAGAAAATTGTTTCGTCTCGTGGCTGTTCTCCTCCAATACGTTCGATTTTTCTCTGACAACAGCCACAGAGAAAATAAAAGCGCACGCTGTCGGTGTCGGGTTTAATCAATTTGGCTAAACGCGATCGCAGTTTAGCATACTGAGTGGGAGTAACATCGCACTCAAACACACTCAGTTGCATCCATTGTCCGTAAGACTTGAGAATGGAATGGATTTTAGTCCGACGCTTATCTTCTGGAATGTCGTAGCTGACAACAATATACATGGGAAAGTTATTTGAGAACTAAGGGGGGATATTTATCGATTTCGTTCATGAGGTACTTACTTAATAACCTCGCCTGAATTTCAAAGGATTCTTGGTAGGTGCATTTGTTTCCCATGACTGGATGTTTGAAAGTCGATAGTTTCTTTTGTTGGTAAGCGCTAAGAAATGTACGCAGTCCTTCTTTGGTTAAATTTACGGCACCACTGAGCGGTTCGGTGGTAAAGTCAGCTAACGTGAGCGATCGCTTGTTAATCAGCGACAATACTACAGCATCCACTATTAAAGGACGAAATTCTTCCATCAAGTCTAAGGCTAGGGAAGGTCTACCATAACGCTCAACGTGCAAGTATCCTAGATAAGGATCGAAGCCAACAATATTTAAAGCACTTTGCACATCATGACGTAGTAATGAATATCCAAGACTCAGTAGGGCGTTAACTGGATCGGTTGGTGGGCGGCGGCGTCTGGCTTCAAATCGGAATTCTGGGGTTTTAATTAGGTGTTGAAAGCAACCAAAATAGGCTGCACTACCAGCACCTTCTAAGCCTCTGAGGGAATCAATATTGTTAGTGTTTTCGATTGGTGCGATCGCGTTTTCCAATCGAGTGATGTTATTATTCAGGTCAACATCAGGATGTTCTCGCTGAGTGCGAAGTAAGCTATGGCGGTAATTTTTCAATTTACCGCGCACAAATCCTCTGACTAAATGTATTGCGTGTTGTGATTCTCCTATAGCTTGCCATTGGGCTTTCCGAACAAAGATATTTTTGGTAACTTCTGGTTCTAAACGCCCTAAATATCGTCCGTTTTCTGTGAGAAATGTTAAACAAATGTGACGATCTAAAAGTTCACTTACAACTGATGGGGAAACGGTAGCCCTTCCTAGTACTACAATTCCCTCTATTTTAATTAAAGGGATATCTAAGATTGTTTTTTGTTCAGCTTTGACAGTGAGACGTTCGTCTAGTTTGCCAATAAAAGCGTCAGTTTGTGTTACGTAAACTGTTCCCATGATTTCATCCTTAATTAATTGAAAGTTATTAAACTCAATACGCCATCAGATTAGAGTAGCCAATGGTGTATAGACAAGTCGAATTACCCCCCTTAATCCCCCCGATATATTGGGGGGAAACAGGAAATTTAGTTCTCTCCCCTTTATAAGGGGAGGGTATACACACATCTCTGTAGAAACCCAAAATCCTTGGAGATCCCCCTAAATCCCCCTTAAAAAGGGGGACTTTAAGAGACTTTTGCCCCCCAATTTATCGGGGGGTTGGGGGGATCAAAAGCCTATGAGGCCACTCTCAAAGACTTGTGTGTACACCGTAGCCTTTATAAGGGGAGGGTTAGGGAGGGGTAAAACTTACGCTTAAACCCAGATGATTAAACTAGTAGTAAATTTTATTAGCCAAGATAATGTTCAAAAATTAACTTCTTGATAACTTTTGACCTTATCAGTTGCTTTGGGCAAACATTGCGAATAAAGACTGCATCCTTGGCAGCGTTTGCTGTAAACTGGTTTTGGCATTGCTCCGGTTTCTAAGAGATTTGTGACAGATTGAATAGTAGCGATCGCACTTTGTCGTAATTCTGCATTAATCTCTACTAATTGCCGTTGATGGGAGTGAGCATAATAAATATATCCAGTAGTAACAGGTTGTCCTGTCATCTCTTCTAAACATAAGGCTTGGGCGCAAACTTGCAATTCATCGTTATCCCATTCGCCTTTGCGTCCCCGTTTGTATTCCACTGGATAAACTTGACCTGATTCGGCTTCAATTAAATCAGATTTGCCGATGAGTTTGTATTGCTCAGACTTCAGCCAAATCGCCCGAATCTGCCAAGTTTCTCCTCGCTGTCCATCGCCTGTTGTGTGGACGCGATCGTGTAAAGTTGTGCCTTCAATTGTGTATTGATTATCGGTAAACTCTCCTGCACAAAACATCCGCCAACAGCGATGATGTCTTGAAACAACGTATTATCAACACTTTCAGCCTTAACATTCCTAAAAATGCTCATTTAATGCTCAAAGCACTCATTTTAAGTACAAAATACCCTATTTTGGTAACTTACGTCACTTAGTATCGATGCTCAACTGATGCTCATTTGAATAATAAGCAAAATGGTGGCGATCGCCAAAACCGCAATAACTTACACTTATCTATTGTTGATATATAAGTAAAAAGTTACCGATCGCCCATATCGTAATAACAAACACTTATCATTCACCTACACATAAGAAAACACCCTACTTTTTACAGTAAGGTGTAATTTTTGCTTATGCGTTGTAAATTATGTGGAAAGTGCGTTAATCGTCAACAAGTGCTAGCTCGCCGTGAAGAAAAAATGAATTATCAAGAGGATATTTTCTCCAATCACCTTGACGAGATAATCTATACTCACCATCTTCCTTATCAGCCAAATATCGTATAGCTTTGTCCATGAACATTTTAAAGTGTTGATACTGTGGACAGTCTTTGCATTTCATTATTGCAAGCTGATGTTTTGGGTCGCTTGCGTAATTATGGTTTATTGCCAACGTGTGCCCTTTGTATCGGAAGAATATTATTTGCATCTATTTAGCCTCTTCCTTGATTTTTACTTCTTTGTGCTGTGGTAACTTACTAATCGCTCTCTCCTCTATCTCTTCCGCATAAAACCATCGTTTCTCGTGAGTGAGAGTATTTTCGCACCAATACGATGTATTGGCACAGTGAATACTTCTCACTATAAACACATAGGTATTGTGAATAAATTTTTTGCCTATCATTTTATTTCCCTCCCAAACACATCTTTTTTGATTTCATCAAAACACAGCAAAAATTCATTGCCCTTATCGACCTGTATCTCACCCGTAAATGAGTAAGTATCTGAGAGTATTAGGAAGTTTTTATATACTCTCAATATCTGTCTATTTTGCCCCCAATAATGTATATATTTACCTGGTCGTAAATCGCTTTCTCTTGGTTTTCGTGCCATTGATACCTCTTTTTAAAACTGACACTTTTTCTGTCATAAATAATGACACTTTTTTTGACACTTTAAGTGTCACTTCTGTGGAAGGGTGTATGCCTACCTCTTCAGTGGATTTGAGAAGTACTTATTACCATCACCATAAGCCTCTAATATCTCATTGCACTTGATAGCGTGTTTCACCACGTCAGGGTGACTTGCAGCGAATGTTTTAGCAATTGCTACTTTCTCAGTTTTGATGCTTTGTAGCTCGTTACGTATTGATGCCAGACGTGTTTCAAGCATCTTTACCTCATCTTGTAGCTTGTTTTCTTTCGTAGTGAGTGCAGTAAGGTTTGATGTGTTAATGAGGGTGAGAGATGTGGGTGGCTTTTCCTGTGCTTGTGAATATCCTGCAAGAGTATGCATAAACTTGCGGATACCGAGCTTAAGGAACTGTGCTGCAACATCAGGATTGTCTCTCACTATCCAGTCAGCAATGATATCTTCAGTTAACAAGTTGTGGGCTTGTGTCCCTCCCCTAGTCTGTATTTCAGCTGTTTTCATCTCCTTGAAGTTGTGGGCTTTGACTCTCTTGCTAATAGCCTGTTGAGATAAACCTGACATTCTCGCATAGCTGCTAATAGAGGCGAATGCTTCACCACTAATATTGTCGATGTAAATTTCTAGCCCGTCGTTGTTGTAAGCTACTAAGTTTGTCATTGTGTTTCATCCTATGTAGTGTGTTGTCAGCAGTTTAGCGACATACTGAGGTCGTGTGTACAAATATTGCGCGGTGATGCATTTTAACTACTTAGTGGGAATGCTCTATGGGTAACAACGATGTTGCATCTACCACTACCAGGCAAGTTATATGCCACTTACTAAAGCAAATATGCAGCCAGACCCAAGAGAATTGCTAGAGGCACGGAAGGATTTTTTAATAAGGGAAATATCTTTCGGGCTTGGTGATAAAAACCTTCTTAGCCTTGTTAACTGTTTTGAAGGAATTCATGAAAAATCTATAGACAAAAACAGAGAAGCTTATTTTGATTTCTTGCTCAAGGTAATTGGAAGTTAGTCTACATCTGATATTTTCTTCACAGCGTCAATTGTTGGCGCTTTTTTATTGGGTAGTTTCAAGACTTGCCCAGGTCAACTATTTATTCTTTAGAGCTAGTGTCAATGTTTATCGGATAGCCGCGTTCTTTTAAGTATTTCATTATCACAAATGCAGCTTGTGCCGACCTAGTTCTAAATTCAAGTTGTGCTTGTTCATCCAAAAATCCTATTACTTCCTTGTCTAGAGTCACTTGAATGCGTTCGTTGTTTTTTGAGATGGTCATGATGTCACCCTGGGGTCAACACCAATATATTGATTGAGAATAAGGCAATCGTTGTAAAAATAGCCACCGTGGTGTCACGGTAATGTCACCTCCGATGTGTCTTTTTGAATTAAGTAATGAAACTGAGGTCATGGTGATGTCACCGTGGCTATATTGTTCTCACGAGAGAAAAAACACCACACACTCTCCTGAAGGTAAAAATGCCAAGATTAACATTCAAAGGACTATCTGAAGACTTACTAAAGGATTACAGCATCACACTATCTAAGACTACTACTGCCTATAAAGTAGAATTTCCCTGTGGCAAGGTAACAACATTAAGCACCTTGCAGTCAGTTGTAGAGGAAGTTAGTGAATATCAAGCATCAAAGATAAAAGAGGAAAATGCAGATAAAGCTATAGATGCGGAAGATAGTGTAGAACCTCTATCCGATGCCGAGTTAATTGATGTCATTCACTGGATGCGGCTAGAGAATCAAATGTTGGATGACATCGAAGATGACGAATATAACACCGAAGAGCGTGCTGCTATTCAATCTGAAAACGAACCATTGATAGAAGGTGCTATGGATTGGGATTACGAACTAAATACTGAGTACTGGGAACCCATGGCACCTATTGAAGTTTTCTACTGGGATACCGAAAAAAGAACACTTACAGAGGTTTGATACCCTCTTTTGGAAAGTGACATAAATAATGACACTTTAAATGACAGATTTTTTGACATAAATAATGACACTTTCAAAAATACACCTATGCAGCGATATCGAGATATTCAGAACGCACTTAAAAATTTGCGTACTCAAGGTGCTACTTTGCAATGCCGACTTGATAGCGATTACTCAATACTTAAAAGTGAATTAGAACGGCTAGAAGCTTGTGTAGTGGTAGATGCAAATAGCCCGTCAATACAACCGGTGAGATTCAACACAAGTGGCATCACAGTGTCAGATGTAAACGAAACAACAGTAACTTGTGGTATCAACGGCGAATATCGTATCCTGCCTTGCTACTGGGATCATGAAAGAGATACTGCAATCACAAAACATAAGGAAGTAGTGATACTTCAAAATAGCAGTGATATCTCCTCAAACTCGCCAGTACTACGCGATAAGGATATGTGCAAAATTGAAATAATAGGGGATGAAAAAGGAAGCTACCAAGCATTCCCTATGACATCACTACAAGGATATGCACAATGGCTTTACCCTACAGAAGCTACCAAATATTACACTATTAAGGCAAAGCTTTCACCATACGACACTAAAAGCTATCAGATAGTAGTAGATAAAGACCGTCAAACACCTATGCACGTTGTATCCCAGGATGTATGCGTATGTACTTTGTACGACGATGTAAAGTGTGGTATCACAAGGTATTTTCCATCTATTGCACAATTCACATATATAGGCGGCAAATGGCTATACAGCAATAGACATGGTGATATTCAGTGGATAAGTATTATTCAAGCTGTAAAGAAAGTACACTTCCCAGTAGGCTGCATAGTACACCTGCAAAGCGATATAGGACTCGTAGGTAAGATTGACACTTATCGTATAGACAAGCTGTTCTATAGCGGATTGCTTCTAATGGCACACTGCACAAACGAACGTACAAACAACGTGCAAATAATTCCACTGGTGCAACTTCATTTACCACGGCAACGATAATAATGAGAGTACAAATAGTATTGATGATACTCTTTACAGCAATATTGACAACATACAAGAGGGACAGCAATGATGCGTATTTCAGCCAGAGAACAATGCCAGAGACTTGGAACGATTCTACATTACACCGGGAATGTACACGACGATAATGCTCTCATGAATTACATGCTTTGTTACTGCTTAAAAAAGACACTTAAAACACGACAAAACGACTATTTACGAGTATGGTTTAGCTTGCGAAACTGGGAACATGGTCTTATGTCGTATGGTGAGTTGGCATATAACTTACAGGCACTTATCAACCTAGACAAGAAGTATGCATAACACCACTAAAACGCAACTTATCAAAGACATAGAACGGGACGCTAAAGAGTTAAATATCAAGGTAGATATCAATCTCAATAGCTTACCTACGTCCCAAGTAGAGCAACTATCACAAGCCTTCAAGGATGCTAAAAAATAGGACTACAACGATGCAAAAACTTAGCACTGCCCAAGAAATTATCGAGATAGAACACATTGTTTACAGAAGATTGACGGATGTATTTTGCCAAACAAACACCCTACTTTTTACTCGACTATCTTTCGGTAAGAGGTATCGGGTGCGAAAAGTACACATCACATCTGACATGGGTTGTGTAGTTCAATTCACACTCATCAATTAACTAAACCGTGACAACCGTGATGGTATGCCACACGACACACAAACACTTTACAAACAACAAGGAATTACGACAAATGGCTAACGCACCTTTAGACGCTTACATCGGCTTCGGACAAGTTTCATTTGACAACGACGGTAAGCTTTGGGCTTGCCTGACAACGAACAATAAACAAGCAGGGGATAGGGAAAAGTACAACTTCACAGGTACAGAATTCACGATCCAAGGAAGTGCATTTGCTGGGATGATCGATGGTGAAAATTATTGGCTCATCAGCACTCTTGCAAGCGGAAGCTGTAATCCCAAGGGTGGTATTTTTGAGTTTAAGGTATGGAAGCAGGGCGAGGGTGGTGCTAAGGGTAGCTTTGATAAAGCAGCAGGTGAAGCTCAAGCCTTGCAATGGCAAAAAGATGGATGTAATGCTGCTATCGAAGTAAGCGGCATTCCTGCCTTAAAAACCTTTGTAAAGGTACTGCATGAATTGAAGATTATTGCTACAAATGAAACTCGCGAAATCGTGGCACGGCTCAATATCACAGATGAGCAATGCCCTGCCTTAGAGGAAGCACTTGCAGTTTTTTGGGCATACCTTATCGGTAATGAAGGTAATACACCTGATGAGGGTACACCCGCCTACGAAGCAGCATTGCTAATCAACGATGCCGGACTGATGTCGCTCCCAGCGCTTTCGCCTGAAATGCTGCCTAATGTGCCAAGAAAGAATGTAATGGGCAAGATTACAGGACACAAGGTAGAGTGCTTCCCATTCACTGGCAATCTCCCATCCTACGATGCAATCACTGTAGCGTTGCCGAAAAAAGAAGAAAAGAAGAGCGGTAAAGGTAGTTGGGGCAGCAGTGGTGGTGTTGACCCAACAAAGGTATTGGAAGCACGTCAGGCATTCATCATAAAAAACTTCAATGAAGCGGGTTTAACGACAAATGCAACGACATTAAAAGATGTGTTTGACGTGGCATCCCTGAAGGATGGTAAATTGTTTCTCGATTTTCTAGCAGTAGTAATGGGCAAATAAATGGATGCAATTACTGAATCGCTTAAGTGGTTATTGCTTGCCGAAACCTCTCTAGCAAGGGCAATAGAGGTTTCTGATTTGAGTAAAGTAGATACTTTAATACTTCAGGGAATACTGCAAAGTGTTAGCTATCAATCACAGGTAATCGAGAGAGTAATAGGGTACAAATCTCGTAGTTGATACCCTTGCAAACAAAAGTGTCACTTTATCTGACAAATATTTTGACACTTTTTTTGACATAAATAATGACACTTTCTAAAACATACCTATCAACGATGATTACAACACACAACGACAATTTACGAGTAGCCCTAAAAGCTGAAGAATGCATTGAGGGGCTTGTTATCGAACGTGATATGCAAACAGGTACTTGGCACTGGCATTACCAAGACCTGAACTCACACACACTTTATAGCTGTTCTGATGGGTTCTCTACTTCACTCGATACACTGATACACTTTACTGCTTACATTTGTGAGGAATTTAAGGCAAAATGACAACACAAACACCAGACTCACCACACTTCGAAAACTTTGAATTCTGCTTATCTACACTCAAAAACTTAGGCTACAGAGGAGACTTGCTTAACAGCAAGAGAACATATCAATATCTCAGAAGCCTAATGGTAGATATGGAATGCCAACAGCCACGCAGGGGATACGATAAGCTATGGCAGATAATGCAGCCAGCTACACAACAAAGCAAATATCTGATACTGCTTAGATGGCAGTTATCAATGATAGTCGCAACAATTGTATACAACTCTGATATCGAGAAAGATTGTAAATTCCCATCATGCGAGATGTAGATATGAGTGAAAAGACAGAGGGCTACAAGAAGCAAATCGCTAAGACGATATTCAGCGGAAGTAAGCAACAGCAAAAGATATCTGAGATATTAAAACAAATGGAAGCGGATAAAGAACTCACTGATGACGAGAAATTACTTATTGAGTCACAAGTTACTCAGATAAATATCCCACTTGCAAGCAACGATAATAACGAGAGTGAGAGCAGTAAGAAGTCAGAGAGGTTGTTTCCCAAGTACGACCTTGATGATGATTTCAAACTTCCTTGTGGTGTCAAAGAGTTTGGATTTGATGAAAATTGCAACGACATTGCAAGGCAGTACGGGCGGTGGCTTAGGGATGTCTATCTGCCAACATTTGTACAAATGCCTGACAGCGAGCATCAGTACCCTATAGCAGTGTCATTGATGCTCCTAAATTGTCAGTGTGTTTCATCGAAAAAGATGGATATCCCAATACCCTATTTTTTGGGTAATCGGGGGAGTGGAAAGACAGAACTCAGCAAAAGTATCAGGCAGCACTATCCTGACCATCTGACACTTCAATTCATGCCAGCCGATACGGGGGCGAGTATATGTGAACGCCTTGATAATAGTTTCAGGGGCAGTGAAGTGAGTCTAGCGGTATTTGACAACTTTAATCCTTCGATATTTGTTGTTAAGGCAATGGACTTCTATCAAGTGCTGCTTGCTACGAACAAAGAAGATAGCATCAGGCGAAAGAGCGCTGCATCGAACGACGAAGGTAAATCAGAGTATCAAACATACTGCTACAAAGTACTTACGAGCGTATTCGATTTAGCTTCCGAAGGAAAGGTAGAGTTTGGTGAAATGTACCGTCGTATGCTTACTCTCAAGTTTAAAAATGGTACTCCCATGGCTAAACGTATAGCCTATGACTGGGAAGCACAACAAAGAATATTTCAACGCATCTGGGGTGAAGCTGAGATGCCAAACATCAAACGTATTTATGCCAAGGCATTAAGAGATATGGTACGACTTTCACCTAACGAGATACCCAATGAGATACCATCCGAGCAATGGGCATACTGTATAGTGCCGATTGCAGTAGGTAACTATTGTGGGATATGGGAAAGCGTAGAAGATGGAATAGCTCATTTTGCAAGACATTTCAAATACCTGAAGGGTGATAACAGTGGCGTAGGTAGTATGCTCTCAAAAGTACTTACGAAGTACATCAAGGAAGAATTGCCAAAAGTAGCCGCAAATAATAGGAGCAACCGATATGCATCAGAAGCATCAAAGCTTATTGATGTAGAGATACCACAAGATTCACTAAAAAAAGAAATTGCATCACGTATGAGCTTCGATGTTGGTAGGCGTGATATGGATGAAATAATTATGCTAATGGCAAACTTCGGCTATACCTACGAACGACTAGGTACTGCAATGGGATTTATCAAGCAACAGTCACTCAAAAAAGAGTAGGCATAGGTATCTCTAGAAGTGTCACTTTTTTTGACAAAAATAATGTCAATTAAAGTGACAGATAAAATGACACTTTCTAAAGTAAGGGTATGCAATGAAAACTAGCCAACAATACTCAAAAGTTAAACGAGTCTACTACGACATTGAGTCAGGACTGAGAAGTGAAGTAAGACAAAGCAAAGAACAAACTTGTTTTGACTCAACAGCAGAATTCAATTGCTACAAAATGATATCGAACTACTTTGACAAAGCATTATTCGACATTGATGTTCATAGTACTTTAGACTTCGGCAGTATTCGGTGGAAAGTAGATTTTCAAATAACAGCAAGACGTAATCAGCCTATTGCTAATGCAGTACTGGCAGAGTTAGTAAACACTTTTCATGACACAACTCACACGTCGTTAGCACAGGTATTTATTGAGTACAAAGGGGTACAGGACAACAACTTCATTAGTAAAATGTCTCAGTTGTCTTCTATTACTCCAATGTTCGCAAAAACAATAATACTCGTATCAGATCACAATACAGCCTTCGGATGTTATGACAACAACCGCAAGCGCTTTTATATGCATCCAATTGTTAGCAGTAACTTATTAGAATCAACCCTACGCCAAATAGTGCAAGGATAAAAAGTCATGAAGGAAGAAGTAAATTATCCCCACATCGGACAATTTCACTGGCAATATTTTCAACAGCAAGGTGGTAAACGAAATGTAGCAGTATCCTCTACCGTGCCAAGAGTAGAAATGATGTTAGACAGTGGGATGGTAAAAGAGTTCAGTGACAAAAAAAGAGAACATTGTTACTCAGTACTGTTTGATAGCAAGTACGTATTCGAGTACTTCTATCAGAAGATAGTAGTGAATATGGGATGGGAAAACAACGGGCGGATTGATATTAAGGTATTAAGATGCTTTCTCGATGACTTCTTATTGCACTGTGAATCAAAATGCAGTAGTAGAGAACAACAAAGCATTGAAGCGCAAGCGCTGGCATTATCGCAGCAATTTCCACATAAAAGCTTTGAACAGTGGAAGCAAGAGTTAATAGGCGATATTAAGCAACAATGGGTAGGAGATTTTGATGAAGACAACAATAGGGAAATGTCGTTGGGGGAACAAGACATTGCGGCGGACGATACTGCTATCAAACTTGTATCAGATGAGAAGGAAGAAGATGTAGCTAATCTAGGGAATAGGGCTGAATGGCTGGGAGAAGGCATAGACGATGATGCTGATGAATGCGAAATATTTGACGGTGATAACGATATACCGTCGAATGAATTCTGGGAACAAGTAAATAAAGGCAACAAAGGGGAAGCAAGTATTAGCGATAGAAGTATTAGGGAACTCAAGAAAATTGCCACTGACCTTAAAATAAAGGGCTATAGCAATATGAAAAAAGATGAACTAATAGCAGCAATAGAATTAAACAGCAACAAATAACGCAATATCAATACTTTCAGCAACATCACAGGTTCAATACTTGTGGTGTTTTTTTATTGGGGTATACCTCTCTAGAAAAGTGACAAAAAAAATGACACTTTTTATGTCATTTTTTCTGTCACAATAAGTGACACTTTTAAAAACAGGTATATCACTACAAGCTTATCTTTGTTTCTACTCTTACAAGACGTTCTCTCACTTCTGATATATCGTGCTGTATATCGTCAAGGATACGGCTGTTATTTTGGCTATTAGACTTCAGGCTCGTTAAATCGTATGCCATTGCCTCATCTCTCCTTTCTTGCTGTCTAGCAAGCTCTTGTCGATGTTTTCTGCTATCTATCATTTCCTTAAGAAGTAACATTGATAGAGGTATTCCTATTGTTAACAATGTTGCCATAAATTCACCTGCGAGATGTTTGTCCATTTTATTTTTACTCTCATTTTAGTACCCTGGTATAGACAGAAAAACACCCTACCAATACATCAAGGGAGATAATTGATAGGGTGTATGTGTGAGGAAAGAAAAATGCTGTTACGCTACTTTGCTAGCAAGCGAGAAGTCAAGGTAATATTCTCGTCCAGCAATAAAAAAGTCTTGCGCTTCAGTGTTAGAAACATCTATTGTTAATTCAGCGTATGGTGTGAACTTCCAAAAATCTTTGTTCTCTTCACTTGTATTTGTGACAGCCTCTAACTTGGCTGTTTGGTGGCAGTTAGCGTAATTCGTAACGCTTACGACTTTAAACTTAGCCCGCATTTTTCACCTCACTAACAGGTGCTTGTACAGGTTGTAATGGTACTGCTACAACAATAGATTTTTTAGCTTTTAATTCATCCTTTATTACACGTACTTTTTGCGCTTCTGATAAGGATGTTTTCAAACCTTCGGGCAGAATTCGCTGACGTGGTAAATCACCATAAAAAGGTCTAGATGGCATGATCGTTCCCCTCTACTAATGTGTGTGGTACGTTGACGGGTGACTGTTGCTGTGGTTGGGCAGGTTGCTGAATTGCTTGCAATAAGATGCTAGTAATACCTGCAACAGTGTTGGCGGTATTAGAACTTACTACCTTTGTCTGTCCTAGTACTTGAAAACTTTCACCGATGAGACTTAGTGCTAATTGAATAATGCGTAAAGTGTTTGCGTTCATGCTTTCCTTTTGAGAAGTTGATTGAGTGATGTTTGGGCTTTCTTCGTTTGTTGTATCCCTTGTTGTGTGGCACCAAGAATACTGTCAAGAGTAGCCCCCTGATTTGTACCGATGTACTGCCACAGTTGCAGCCGTATGTCAGTGATATAGAATTGCGGAGTAAATGATATTAAGTAACTTGTTTCAATGTCAGGTAGTTGAGTAAATCGATGTATCTGATACCTGTTGAGTATTACAGGGAAAGCATCTGCCTCAGCATATCCGGCACTTCCGAATGGTACAAATTGCGCTTGATATAAGTTACCCGCTCGATACCATGTAGGTTTTGCACTCTCACTACTAACGTATATACCGATTGTATTGAAAGTAAACAACACGTCAGGCTCTATTGGTGGTATTGCGAGTTGCTTACCTTCTGTGTCCAAAGCGCTCCTACGGCTTGTGTCTACCATCAATCTCCAGTCGGTCGATACGCCATAAGTACTCATTTACCTATCCTCATCCTTGTGCTGCTTCTACACCAGTGCCAGTATCCGCCTCAGCCGCCAATGCCACTATTCCATTATTGTCAGTAGCAATTTTCTCATCTTGAGCGGCAGTCGCAGCAGCAGATGTAGCGATAGGATATCTTTTGCCACCAGCGCTAATGAAGTAAGGAAAAATTTGCGACTCTGACGGTGCTTGTGAAACAGTGCCAGCATTGAGCAAGTTTCCTAACGCATTACTAATAATGAGATTAGTAGCAAATTGGGGGAATCTAAAACTTACGGTATGGTAACTGCCAGCACGGGCAGCACCATCCGTAATAGGTTTACCTGTTTTCAAGGTAATAGACTTGCTACCTTTTGACAAACCACGCATAACACCTGCCACAGCTTCAGCTTCAATATTGGTATTGCTACCACCTTCAGCTTTGTCGGCGGCACTTACTGTTAGCGTCGTGCCATCGGCAAGTGTAGTGGAACGCTTTATTACTTTTTTACGAGTAAAAGTAATAATCGCGTCAGCCGCCGCCACTTTACTTTGTAATTCCAAGAACCGGGTCGTTGAACTACGACAAGAGAAAAATCCCAAGGGCTTTACTTCCTTGCCACTCTTAATTTCTTGTTGCAATCTTAAAATTGCAAAATAATCTCGACCTAATGCATTTGATGCCATTTCTTTAATACCAAATAATGTTTATAAGGTAGGAATTACCCTACCTATTGACAAGAAACTACTAAACGTAGGCAGCGACAGTATTGCCAAGGCTAACATCAGACAATACATTCAACTGGTAAGTGGAAGTGTAGTACTGAAGATTATTAGCTGTATCTGTTTGCACTGTCCCGGTAGTGGGCAACGGATATGCAGCTAGAGCGTTACCCGCAGTAGAAGCACCACTATTAGCAGCATTTTTAGCAACCTGTGCGACTGCCGCGCTTTGCAAGAAGATAGCAAGGAATTCTGATAAACCGATACCAGTAGGCAATGTAGCCATAGCACCGATATAAGTAGCAACAGCAGTAGTAGTACATTTAGCTTGTACTTCGGCAAGAGTTAAGTCAGCAGTAGCAGCCATTGTTGTAACCTTGTGAGTGTTTTTAGGTCGCTTAACATTAGCGAGTAAACAACACATTAGCGGTACTCCCTGAAGCCGTCAATACCCACAAAAAACTCTTTTTAGGGCGGGACTTGCAAAAAACTTTTAAACTACTTAACCTATTTAAAAATCTTTCCGTCAAGCGGGTGAAAAAATGATAGAAAACTTCAGTGTGACAAGCAAGGTAGCAGTAACATTAGATGCTAACAGTGGCAGTACAGTACATCCATTGTTTACCTATACACCTTACACCCTCAATGGCTATAGGGTGATAAATGAGTCTTTGTCTCTCAGTAATGTCAATGCCATAGCTTACGTTTACTCGTTGCCAGTAGTGGCATTCCCTACCTTTGCGCTTGATGCCAGCGATAGCGAACAACTCCTAACAGCTATCAATCTCGAATGGCAAGGGCACAGAATACAACTCGATGCATTGATACAAGTTGGTAGTGGTAGTACATATCAGAGGGTAAAAAGTTATTCACTTACAAATCCCAATCCTTACCCATACAAGGAATTTTTGCTAGACAATCAGCAACTTGGCAACAACTGTATGTTGGGACTGCAAATAAGAAACGTAGGTTATGGACTACTACAAAACGGGAGTAGCGGTAGCGATACCGTGACAGTAAGTGCTGACCTCACGCACAACTTAGTAATAGAAAGTGCTAGTAGTTCTGGGAATAAAATCGACAATACTATTACTACTACTGCAAGTGCAATTGTTAACACCAACACATCAAGAAATGGTATCTCATTCTTTAATAATAGTTCCACTGTCATCTATATCGATACCGTCTCAACTGTCAGCAGTAGCAGTTATTGGATAAAACTAAATCCTGGTGATTACGAAGAAGCACCACTGCCTATTTACACAGGTCAATATTGGGCTGTAAGTGCTAGTGGCAGTGCAAGTATCAACATTAGGGAGTTTAATTGATGGGATATTTTGCTAATACAAAAAAAGCATCAATAACTGAACAGATTAATAATTTTGCAATAGATGCAGCCGATAAAGCTACTCGTGCATTATTTCCAAAGCAAGTAAGAAATGCAATAGGGCAAGTGGTTATTGCTAATTTAACGGTACAAGCAATAGCATTTCAATCAATCAAAAATGTACCTGGTTTATTACAACAGGGAACCGATATTATTATTGACCCTTGCAATATTTATATACCAACTGATTTTGGCACGATAACTTACAGAAACCCTGCCTGTAACTCGCGCCCCACAAACACTATCATTACCTTTCCTGACTCACGAATATTGGGAGAGCTAGCACCCCAAGATTGCCAAATAACAATAGGACTAGCGCAAACACAATATTTTTACAACGACGGATCGTCTGCTACGTTGCCAGGGATTGATGCTCTAATATTTGGAGACATTACCTATAATTCCAACGGAGCAAACAACCAGAGTTACTCACCTGACCACTCACTGTACACACAAACACTTGTACCATCAAACCTTGGAGATGGATTTAAGTTTCCACTGCCACAAGTAGCTATAGATGCTTATCCAGGAATACAGTATGCACAGCTTAACGGAGTAATACTTACAAAGAGTGGTGTACTTGGTGCAGATGCTACAACGCAGTGGAATAGCTACAACAATGGAAGATGGTATGTAGTAGAAGTGTTTCCTGATAGTACTTGTAAACTCCAAAATGATATCAATCCACCACCACCACCAAACATAGAACCCCAGGATTGTAAATGTATGTGTAACGACAATTTAGTGAAACTGCTGCTACAGCGTATTGGCAATTTACCTGCTACAGTGCCTGACAACTTTGCAAGTAAAACACCTAAACCGATAACACTTGACAGCCTTGCTGAGATAGCAATATGGCAAGCGCAACAAATAGACGCTTTAGCGGGACAGTACCCAATACCGCTTACTATCAAAGCCGACCCGACAGACAGTAACAGCAAAGACCAACACCTTGAGTTACCCAATCAAGCAGAAGCATTGGCAGAAATATTAGGATTGCTTGTAACAACGAAAAGAGACACTCATGCAACATTAGTAGGCATCATAAAAGTGTTGGCAGAATCAGGAATGATAAAAAATCTTGCAACACAAACGTATGATGTTACTCACGCAAATGCAGAATTTTTGGGGTACAAGTTAGAGCAAGTGAAACGCACAATACCATCAACATTTACCCCAAACGGGAACAATCTCGCTGAGACTTTCAAGGAAACGAATATCGATATTACAAGCTACGAAAACAAGGACAGCACAGATTTACAAGATGACCTTAAAAAATTGCTACAGATGGCTGCACGATGGAATGCTCAGAATTGGCGTACTATCGGAGCTAACGCAGCAGTATCACTGGCACAGAACTTTATGGGTAATGTAGACACAGTACAGAATACTCATGAAGCAATAAAACAGGAGACTTTTGCGGATTTCCTGAAGGAAGTAGAGCAAGGATTTACTCATGCTGAGGGTGTAACTGATGCTAACGATCCTTGGGGGAATCCTGCCAATGAAGCACCTACTGTAAGACAAATTGGTATAACAGCAGAAAGTGCAGCAGAGGCACAGCAACAGGTAGCTACTAGCAATGCTCTAACAGGAAGAAGTGATTCAGTAACTAAGGATGTTGCAGTGCAAACCGCAATAACGAAAATTGCTAACACGCTTAAAGCACTATAGGTCTGTCTGTAGAAGTGACACCTTTTATGTCAGTTTTTTTGACATAATTTCTGTCACTTATTTTGACACTTTTATTTAGAGGTATATATGGCGGGAACACTAACAATTTTGGCGGAAGCATTACAATCACGACTTGTTCGCACACAAATAGGCGAACGAGTAATAGAGGGTATTGAACTCTCGACACAAAACAATCAAGGTGGTGTACTTGGTGCTATTCAGTATGTACTAGGTGGTTTAGCATCTCTTGGCGGTTTTATCCTTGGTACGATAATAGGTTTTGTAGAGTTCTCTTGGAGCGCTCTATGGGGACTACTTGTTGTTGCTCAACAATCACTATGGAACTTCAACTGGAATGCATCAGACGCTGACCTATCAACTCCCATTAAAGGGCAATACATACAACTTGCAGGGCAGTTGGGACTAACACTAGGGCAAGTGTTCGGATATGCAGTATGTGGCATTACACCTGGTGCGATAGTATTTGCTTTCAACGAGCCATTGGGCACTCAGATACTTACAAAAGTAAGTGAGAAGTTTGCCGAACAATTCCTTCAAAACCTTGGCAACTTATTACAGCAAGCATTGCAACTTGAGGTACAAATATTACTCACTAACACCTACAAAAGTGTGAGAAAGTTGCTTAAAAGTACAAGCCCGATAATCAAACAATTCCTTGGCAAGAATAACATCATCAGCAACACACTTGATGCTTGGGGCGCTAGCAATAGTAAGCCTTGGTCGTTCGCAATTGCACAAAAAAACTTTGTAGAAAGCATCTTTGGCAAAGAGGGAGCGGGTGCTACATTTGCTCAACAATTCCAACTGCAAGCCCAACAATCATGCATCGAAGCAGGGTATGTAGTTGCCAACACTGTTGACACTTTTCTCGCTCATCAAGCGCTTGCTAATCAAACAGTAAGTGTCCTTGGTGCTGAAAGATATGTAGAAATAACACCCAATAAAAGTGTGCCTGATGAGAAAATTGTACTTGCAGGAAGTGAAGAAATCCTTAAAGGACAGATAGTGCAAACCTTGACAACAAATAAACAGTTTAATGGCAGGGATTTGGGAGTAGTTTATGGTGAATTACAAGGTGAGATAAGGGAGCGGCGATATCGCCCTGAGGTAGTGCTTAAGTTCTACCGTAAGCAAAATAAGCTTAAGTCTAAAGGTGATATTGTTGATGCATTATCGATGCAAATAAGTTTCAGGCTGATGAATAAAACTGTTGATGATTTTGCGACAAACGTATATCTAAAGAAGTTAGGCGAACAAATATACGAAGAATTTGCAAGTACACCATACACAATACACAAAGGTACTAAAACTTTTACCTATAGTGACTTCCAACATGGATATCAATTTAAGCTTGATATCACGGATTTAGGTGAAGCAACACGAGTAATAGAAAGTGTATTACTGATACAAGGTCATCAATTCAATGAGTTGTACCTAAGAAGTGGCAGTACTCCGATAGAAAAACCACCAACAACAGGAAGAGAATTAGAAATAAACAATCAACTTGTTACTTTACCGACAACAAATATCAAAACTGGGATAGTGACATTTACACACGCTTACCTTAATGTAGGTGTCAATGTTCCACCAATAAACTTAGTAGACATTACAGGGAAGAAGAAGAATGTTATCTATAAACCAACTGTTGCAAAGTAGTGACGACGACGAGCACGAAATAATAGAACTACGAATAGGGCAAAGAATAAAATATTACGACAATAAAGGGGGTATATCGCACGGGGAAGTGATAGAAGCCGATGTAGTAGGTGAAACAGTGACAGTGATAACAGGTAACATTATCAAGTACAAAGAAGTAGTAGACATTAACGATTTAATAGAAGGATAAAATATGCCATTGTATAAAGCACAAACAGAATCATCAGGAATTATTATTCCTACAGATATCAGAACTACTGCAAATGATAGCGACTATATTCTTGCGGTTAATAGTACTACTCAACAACTCTACAAAATAACAAAAGCTGACTTACTAGCAGGTTTATCAAGCAGTGGCGGCTCATCTGGTGGAGGTACAAGCTACTTCGCTGACGTTGTACTGTTACTGCCCTTTAACACCAACACTGTAGACATTAAAGGCAACATAATTACAACGTCAGGTGCGCCGACGATAGATACTAGCATATTCAAATATGGTGGTGGATCTCTACACCTTGATGGCAGTAGCTATGTGAGTGTTGCGAATGCTTCTCCACTCGCTCTTGGCTCATCTGACTTCACCATCGAGTGTTGGGTGTATCCTGAGTTTTCGGGAAGTGTAAAGGATATTGCTACACATCGTACAAACTATGCCACAGACCAAGCTTGGAGTATCAATACCTATAGTCCTTCGGGTTTAGGCAACCTTGGATTCTATGCCAACAATAGCAATGCAATATCACTTACAACGTCTTATGCACCAACACAAAATGTATGGACACATATAGCAGTAGTGAGAAGTGGTAACACGTTTACTATGTATGCTAATGGGAATAGCATCGGTAGCACGTCTAGCAGTAGCGCCATACAATCTACAAGTGCCGACATCCACATCGGTAACGCACCAGACCAAGGTAGTGAGAATTGGGCAGGAAACATCGATGATTTTGGAATAACGAAGTTTGCAAAATACACCGCGAATTTTACGCCACCTACACAGCTACCTACAAGCTAAAATATCGTTCACAAGGCAATACCCCAGGTAAGCAGCATTGCAAACTTGGGGTATTTTTTATGGGATACACCCTTGTATTTTAAAGTGTCACTTTAACTGACATATTTTTTGTCATTTATTTTGACATAAAAAGTGTCACTTTATTTTAAAGGGTATACTGCTTTAGGAACGCTTCGATTTGAGAGAGAGTTGAGAAGACAGCAGCGACTTTCTTCTCGCGTCTATCGATAATTTCATACACCTTACCTTTTCTATCTTTGTATCTCCAATCATCTACTAATTCCCTGAAATCGTATCCCAAATAATTTGCAAGCTGTTCCAAATCTTTTCTTTTCATCCTTTTTCTTCCAGTAGTTTGTCGATTGTTTCTTGCTGTTTACGTAGTTGTTCCTTCAGTGCGTCAAGCTCTGATTGTTGCTTGACTTGCTGATTGGCTGGTAACTCAGGGTTGATTTGTGTTGCATACTTCTCAATATCCCTGTAATGTTTTTTTGACATCTCTTCACTATGCTCACACCATGTATTTACTATTGCTGCATCTCTACCTAAATCAAATATTTGGTGAGTAATGAATGTGTGTCGTGTGTTGTAACAAGGTAAATACTTTTTCACTTTTCCTTGTTTAATTAATTCAGGGATAATACCTTTGTTTCTTGATGCTTCGTAACCGTGCCATACACGCTGTAAGGAGTCAGCGTTTATCGGCTTCCCTGCCTTATTTTTAAATATATTTTCATTTGGCTCTCCCTGCGAGATGGATTTTAAAAGATTCCATAGTTCCCCATCTCCAGGCATGGGGAACATTCTTACCGTGTCGTTTTTAGTGGATTTGTAAATTTTAAGGCGATTATTATAATTCCTTCTTAGCAATATTCTTTCTCTCTCCCATTCAATATCACACCACCACAAAGCTATTGCTTCTCCCGTTCTACAGCCAGTGAGAAACTTAAATTTAATAAGATTATAGTAATGCTTGACTCTATTGCTATCATCTTGAATGTACTTCAATATTTCTTGTGCTTCATTCCATGTATAAGCCTTGCTTTTATCTAGCACATCATCATCACTTTCTATTTCCTTGCTTTGGTCAATTATGCGATTACGTTTACCCTTAGCATTGATATCTTCTGACATCCCATCAAAAAGATTTTGACCAACCATTTTTTGCTTAACAGCTAATCGATAAGCTTCTGCCAGGCAAGACAAAATTCGCTTAACTGTTGAGTGACTGTAATTTCCTAGTAGCCAGTTACGCATCTCTAAAGGATGTTCGCCAACTTCATCAGCTGACTTTTTAATAGCTCGTAAGTACTCTCCTTTGAATTTTAGCTGATATACGGTTTCCGATAGGCTTTCCCGCCTGAATGAGCAGTATATATCCCATATCTCCATTACAGATAATTCTGGCTTTGGCGGTAGCTGTCCATCTGAGATAACAGCACTTTCTACTATCTTTAAATCTGGCTTAAGTTTGTATTCGACCAATATCTCAAAATACCGCTTCCTGTTGAACTTCCCACCAGGGAGAGACAACTTACCCTCTTCTGTCTCTAGTTGCAATCGCCGCTTTAATTTATCTGCTTCCGCTTGCCAACCATCGACATTTGATATACCCGTTGCTATCTTCACCTGGCTAGGCTCACCAGGAAAGTGAGGGCGAGGGAAGCAAGCCTTGACACTCCCTGAATCAACCCTGACAGTTACTTGACCCTTCTTAGCCTTACCCGTTGGTGTTTTGCTGCTATTTACCATAATGCTCATTTAATGCTCAATTGGTGGAAATCAGTTTTTTAGTCAACTGATATCAAAACATTGTAGCAATCTTATTGTCCACAGCGATGCGGACAATAGGCATATTGATTCAATGCCGCAATGGAAACATATTCGGTTTGGTTCATAACTTAGGTAGTTTTTAAATGATAATTGAAATTATGGAGAATACAGCCGTCGCGTCATTCCCATACCCATTGTTGTTTTTCTACCGACACCGCTATACAAAGCAAAGTCAGCTAAGGCGTTAAGTTGCTTAATTTGGATCGGTTCAATTGCCCCCAAAATCTTGTAATTAACTTCGCCAAGAATGCCAATAAATTTACTACGAGAGTCTGCTAATATTTCTGTATGAATGTTGACAAAAGAAGGAAATATTGACTCGATGGCAATCTGATTCAATTCTATGCCACTGTATTTATTCCATCGGGAAAGTAGAGAATTAAACACAGATTCTCTAGTGGGAAGGGTAGTATCATACTGTCCTTGGCGGAAGGCGGTAGGCGTGGAGAAACTCAGGTTAATGGAAGAATTGCGATCGCTAGCTTCTTCGTATAATTGAGCATAAGTACTGGCATTTGCCCAAGGTTGAATAGATTGGGGTGTACCTTGAATGCTGGTAATATATAAGTCAGCAGGGCCAAGATGCCAAGGGCGATTGGGATTAAGATTTAGCCAGAGTTGGGTAAGTTGGCTAAAGAGAGTATCGTCTAATAAAGAAATACGCCACCAACAAGGAGTCCCGGCGGGAATGGGTTCTTGATGAGAGTATTGCAATTGAGATCCTCTTTTACCCCCCTTGAAATAACTGTCAATTTGTAGGGGGGAGAGGGTGAAAGCTTTGTCTGCGGTGGAATCGTGGAGGCGATCGCCTAATGTTCTATCTACGGAACTAACGAGTGTTAAAAATAAAGCATGAAGATGTCTGCCGGTAAGATACTGGGAGGGTATAGGAGACTGGGGAAGCAAATTTAATACTAAGCTATGAGGCATACTTTTTTTGCTTTTTTGTAGACTGAGTGCTTCTTGACTCTACAGTGAACTCAGGTATTTCTTGGAGTTCAACATCACTCAAACTATACTGTTCACAAACGAGACTGAGGCGATTTCCTGGGGTTTTGACAGCGTTAACCGAATGGGTTAAATCACCTTGAAAATAAACTAAAGTATTGAATTGGGGCTTAATTTGCCCAAGTTGGCGTTTGTGCGATCGCAATACCAGTTCTCCCCCTTCCATATCCGCAGGTACGCGCACATAGAGAACACTCACAACCGCCGGCGGTTCAATGGTTTTGGAGTAGGAACGTAAAGAGCGATCGATATGCGGATCGACGCGGGAGCCTTCTTTTAGCTGTAAAGGATTGAGGTAAAAAGCATTACAATTCGCCTGAAGAGCCAAATCTAGGTAAGGTTTGAAGTAGGGAAACTGCTGTTCTACTTTTGCTAATCCAGAACGTTGAAACACTACAGAAAATCCTTTAGTGGCGACAAAATCGCGGTTGAGGTTGTTGATCGCAAAGTAAGGACAAGCTTGGATTTCTCCCCACAAGTTGTTTAGGTAGTCGCTGGGGAAGGCGTTGGTTTGTTGTTGATAGTGTTTCACGGGGGATGTGAGAAAAATATACTTATAAATCGATGTTCTACAAATTCTCGCACCATTGGTGCGAGAATTTAATTACTTATCCTGCAATAAAAACCTCATCATCTGGAAGACGTAGCTGTTTAAACTTCATTGCCATTGTTAAAATTCCTGACAAGCCTGAAAAGAATCTATATTCTTTCTCCATATCATTGCAAACAATGTTTATTGGATAAGAAATAATTCCTTGCTTGTTTAATTGGAAAATAACAGCAGCATTTGTTCTGGGGCAAATAATTACTCCTGGTAAGAGATGCCTATTCAAAGATTCTATTCCGTCTGTGGGTCGTGTTCCCCCTCCAAGAGTGCGGATAATTCGACAATTTTTAAAAGCTGTTAATTTGTTAAGTTCTGTACTGATAAATTCTTGCCAGTTATCAGTGTAGCGTAATTCAAAACTCAATTGATAAGTTTCAGTAGCACGACTGGTGACTTCAATATAATCACCATTTTGGACAAATTCGTAATAGCGTAATAGGTGAAAAGGATCTAGTCTTGTTTCCTCCGATTCATCTAGAATAAAACCATGAGGATCGCGAATGGAAAGACTTTCAAACAGACTAGAACGAAAACTAAATAAAGGTGCATAGCTTGTACTAAAAACTTCAGCAAATTCTTTTAACTCAGCTAGTGCATCTTCATCTTTTTGAAATAAATCTACGTATTCGTCTAAAGTTGTACGTCCAGCTTGTAAGTCATCCCAATCTTCAGGAAATTTAGCCTTGATAAATGTTCTGACAAAAGCCTGACCACCTTTGATATACTTCCAATCCTTTTTAATTTCTTTGGGCGTTTTTTTCGCAATAGTTTCAGCGCCTCGTAAAAGTTTCATTCTATAGCGATAATCATCCCAAGTTCTGTTTCCTTCAAAAATAGATTTTAGAGTATTGAATAACTCCAAAATCAATTTTTCTTCAGCTAAACCATCAAGCATTTCTTCCAATTCCAACAAGGGACGGGCAATTTCTAGAAATGCTTCTGAACGCCAATAAGCTTTTAAAAAAGGCTTATCTAAACAGGGAAGTGTTTCAAGTAAGTTTTTTAACGCTGTACGTCCCCCGGTAGTATCTAGAGAGGTTAAACCTTCTTCCCAGGCGTTAGCAGGTAAGTAAGCAATGGCTTCTGAATCAATATTAGTTTCCGATTTACCCAAAACACGCCCTACTCTACCAATTCTCTGCCAAAATGCGGCGCGATCGCGTGCTGAAAAAATCAACCAATCTAAATTTTGCCGTTTCGGTTGAGGATGTCTTTCAAAGTTAAATCCTACATCTACAGTGCTAGTAGCCAAAATGATTTGACACTGCATAGCCCTTTGTCTATCTTTTTTGGGTGCAGGGCCAGTTATACGTCCGATGTCATCACCAAGTCCTTGCTGTCGCAGTAAATCTGAGAGACGATTAATATTATCAAGAGAGTCAAGAATTACAGCCCCATTTTCATCAGGTCTTTCTCGAAAACGTTGGACAACTTCTGCTGCTAACTCTGCTAACCACTCTTCCTTACTATCTGGTTTTGGTCTTAATTCCAGATTAACTGCTGTTTGTGATGGTAAAAGATTAGTATTACCTGCTTCTCCATCAATTCTTGCTATCTTTACACCAGCCTGTTTTAAATTCTGCAATGCTAATTCACAAGCTGGTTCTGGTGTAGCTGTCAGCAAAACTATCTTGCGTCCGTTCTCGAAAAAGCGAAAAACTTGAGAATAAGCGAGATAAAACAACATTCCTACTAGCTGTTTAGCATCGTAGAGGTGAAATTCATCAAAAATGACTGTCGAAAATTTGGTGTAAAAACTACTGGCGATATTACCTCTATCTAAGTTGTTATATGCAAAGAAAGTTGCATAGTAAAAGATATCAGGATTTGTGACTAAAATGATAGGCGTATTAACTCCAACATCGGGAAAAACTGTAGCTGGATTCCGTAATACGTTATACAGCTTTTCCCCTGAACGACTACCAACTTTATCGTTAGACCAGCTTTTAATGTCTTTAGCAGAAGCAGATTTGACGACATGAGGTAAGTTAGCATCACGTACAAATTCTTTTGCGGCTTCTGTTTGCTGTTCAATTAAAGCATTTGTTGGAGCAATGTAAATAGCACTTTTATTTGGCTGATGCTTTAATACTGTTAATCCTGCTTTAGTTTTACCTGTGCCAGTTGGTGCTAAATCAAGAATAATATCAACATCCTTAGATTGTTCAAATACATCTAATTGATGTTGAAGTGCATTCCTGATGAAAGATATTTTATCTGGCGATGCACAGGCTGAAATACTGCGTGGTTCTAATCTGATAACTAATTTTTGATTACTCATTACTACTTTCTCTACCACAAAAATGTAACCCTGCTGGTACAATCATTTCTCCAACTTGCCAAGCAGCACCCCGAAAACGAAGATTTTTAATGATGGGTGCAGGAGGAATAGAAATTAAATCGAATGCTAAAGCCTCTATTTGCTGTGGTAAATCAGCAGCATTTAGATAATGTTGACTTTGATATTCACCTTCTGGTAGTAAAGTCACAGGAAATTCATTAAGCACATTCAGCTTGACTTTACTCATGAATTTACCAAGGCGAATATAATTTGGTAATTGATAATTTCCAAATACCAAAGTTTGAAATTTGTTTCTGCGTTCAATCATCCGCAGTCTTCCAGTTTGCGGAAAATTACTTGGTCTAAATGAACTTGGTTTTTTCCCTTGGCGTTGTAATGGTAAATCTTCCCGCGCCGTAGCAACACGGTTATTAGTCATTGCATACCAGTAAGAATCAGAAAGAGCATTGAAACGTTCAAATCTGAATGTAACTCTACCTACTGGTGAAGCTGGTAAGATATAAAAATCGTGCGCTATTGGTTGTAAATCTTCTTTGTAGGTTGGTCGTCCGGTAGCCTGACCTTGGAGGCGATAGGGGGAATTTACTCTACCTAAAGCATAGGTAAGAGCATAATTCCCAATTACCCCCTCAGTGTAATAGGTATCAGACAACTCCCTAGAGGCAAAAAAGACTGGTTCAAGACAGTATAATTCAACAAGTTTTGCCTGCTGAAAAGGAATTGTTGACATAACCTAAATCTCTACTTCAACTGGTGTATTTTTGCCTTTGCTTTTACCTTTACCTTTGTTTTTTTCAGGCGCAACCTGACGGAAGGATTCATAGGATTGCGTTAAACGCTTGAGAAAATTATCACGTTCATCTGGTGACCAATTAGTTTCTACATCAGTCAGTAAATTGGCTAATTCTTCTTCAGATAACTGCACAGAAACACCTCTCTTATTTTTCCAATTAGCAATTACTTGTTTGCTTGCTGTAATTAATTGTTTAATATTCAAAGGGTGTTCTAAAGGCTTACCTAATGCATCATAAGTAGCTTGTACAAGTTCCAGAGAACTAGGAAGTTCGGTAATACTACCAAATACACCTAATATCTCGTTTTCCATACGTCCAACACGACTGGAAACCGCACCATAACGACTTGTGAAAAGAATGTTACCGATGATATAGCGCAGTTCATCCGCAGTTACATCTTTTAGGGTGACGACATCCAGAAAATGCACGCCTGGTTTGATGTATTCGCTGGTATTTAAAGCTGTTGAGGCGTTACCTTTTTCATCGCGCATTGTACCAGTTTCGTAGATGGCGTTTATGGTGCGATCGCCTACAACATCACTAGCAGGTAAAATACTAAAAGCGTCTTCAGTCCAAATGCGACTTTTTTGAGCGCCACCCCCACCAGCCGCGAAGCCGTAGAGGAAACAATCCACACACATTTCACAAGGTGCATTAGTATTTAAAGAACAAAGAGAGCCATCTTTAGGGTTAGTGTATAAAAGCTCATGCGCTCTTAAATGTTCTCGTCCGTAGCGTCTTTCTGGTGCTACTTGTTTACGCTTAGTCATTACCAAGCGTTGAATTATAGTTTTTTGATTTTCACCCTCTAAACCAGCTTGGACAAATTCGCTACACATTGGCTCACCTGAACCTTCTGTGCGAAAGATAGTTTCAGAGTGGGTTGTTCTTAAAACAACTAAAGTAATAAAACGTCCTTTGGGGAAGTTCTCATAACTTGTCGCTAGTACCGAGGAAAGTTTTGAAATAGACATAATGAAAAACTCCTAATTATTTAAACAGTTGTAGTTGTTTCGACAGAATTATCTTCAGATTGACTTTTAAGTTGTTTACGTGCTTCCTCAAGGAAGAATAAATAAGCAGCTTCCAAAGTTTTTTGGTCAGACAAAAACTTTTCAGGACGTGCTGAATAAACCTCCTCATATAGTTTTCGTAATAGCTCGTAATAACGCTTGACTTGTTCATACTTTGTCGCACCTACACCATGCTCACGGATACGGTCTAAGCGAGTATGATATTGCTGTATTAAAGCAGCAAAAATTACATCTAATCCCAAATAAGATTTTTGAGAACGAATAGCAGCAATAAAGGCTGTAAACGGTTCTGCTTGAGCAGTTCGTTTAAAAGAACTTCCCCAAATTTTTCCCTCTGCTGCAACTTGAGCAGCTTCTTTAAGATATTTAGTTAAGAGTAAGTTTTCATCAGGCATAAAGCTCTCCAGTAAAGTATTTAACGGTTCACAAATGCGACTCCAAATAACACTCAAGTTTGGTTCATCTTGTTCCCGCAGAGTCCAACGTAGCAAGACATAATAAAGTTCAATTGGTCTGACACAAGCACGAGCCAAATCATACAAACAATCATCAGCTTTCTGAATACTTGCAACAGATGTTGCTAGTTTGCCAATGCAACGTAATCGCTCAAGAATTTTTTCTGCATCTTGGCGTTGCTGATATTGTCCATTTCCCAATAAAGTTTGCAGTGCAGAAGGAATTCCCTCTATTCTTCCGTAAACATCATTAGATAATTCCACCTCTAGATTGCTACTCAAGACAAAAGGAAAACCAATATCTAAAGACAAGGAAATTTCTAAAGCAAGTCTCAGTGATTTTAGTAAAGCTAAAGAATTATTCACATCTCCCCAAACTAGAGGAATAATGACAGATGTGTGAACAAAATCAGGACGTTTTGGCAATGCTAAACCAACTACTTTATTAGCTTTAAATTCAAGCTGATTATCTCTATACAATTTCAATTCATCAATAGTGACAGTACCACCTTCAGCATTTGTAGCTGCAAGTTGTTTTAAAAGTCCACGCCAAATTCTCAACAGTTCTGGAGCAGAACCTTTAGGTAATGCTAAGTGCAAATAAAGCGGGTCTTGTTTTTTAACAGCAGGAAAGTTTGCCCCAACTGCTATTAATTGGTAGGCTAAAGCTGCAATTGAATCTGCTTGTCTTTTCGGTTCAGCACTGATACCACCCGGTAAGCGATTAGAAAAAGCCTGTACTTTTGTACCAGGGGGCATATTATCTGAAATTAGCTCATCTATATCAGTGGAAGTAGAACCTAAAGAGCATCTTTGTCTGGGATTTGCTTCTACATAAGCATTTAAATCATTGGCTCCATTTAACCGAATAGCAAAAGGTAAATTTACCATTCGGCTAACGGCTGCAATCATTTCTTCAGATACTTCTGTTTCTTCAGATATTTGTGTACTTTCCTTTCTTAGTTGGAAAGATTCTTGTAGAGCTTCTTTAATACCCTCAATTCCTTTAACAGCAGCCTTAGCAGCAAATAAAGGTCGCCCATATTGACCATTAAATGGCTCAATAGCAGTGCGTTGAAGTTCGGATATTCCCGTATGATGAGCGATTTTATCCCAAACTTCTTTAGGGCTTAATCCGGCTTCTCTATAGCTAAGGTAAGCTGCTTTTAAACCTTCAGATATGGCAAATTCTTCTGCATTACTTACAGGTAATAGCTGAAGTTCAGCCGCTTTTATTAGTGCATCTGCACCAGCCGCTTCACCCCACTTAGTTACATCTTTAGCAATCTTGTCTGATTTGTATCCAGCTTTTTTCCTTTCTAAAAGAGCCTCAACATTTACCAAAACTTCCTCAATATTTTGCTGGATAGCTTGATGAGTAACTTTAATACCATCTTTAGTAGCTCTTACAAGTCTTTCGATATTATTCCCAAAAACTTGGTCAATTTTACTTTGCCAAACAGCAGCTATTTCTTTTGTCAAATCTATATTTGCTAAAGCTTCTCCTTCAAAAAGTTCGCCATCAGGGAAAATTGCTAAAGGATTTAACCCGTACTTTTGCAAAACCTCTTCGCAAGCACCCAGCAATAGGGCTGTAATATAGCCTTTATCTTCGGAGATGCTGATTCTAAAAAGGTTACAGCTTCGCCCAAAAGCAACGGTTAATTCTTTTTCCAGTTTGCGAAAACGTTGTGCATCTGGAATTCCTAAATCAAATAAGTCCGCAGCTGTAAGCATCGCTGCCCAACGTTCAATATTGGGGTCTTCTGGTAAAAATCTTGCTCCATCGCTGACGTTATGACCTGAATGGCGCTCAATTAGCTTTCTGACTAACTCCAAATCAGCTTCTGAGACAACAAAGCTAAGTACACAAGCCTTTTCAAGTTGTTCTCGTAAAAATTCCTGATTTCTAGCCAGGGTTTTAACATTGCGTCCTTTGGTATCTAATTTATTCAGGTCATGTACAGCAGTTGCAGCTAGCAGCAAAGGTCTTTTATCTTCTGGAACTTCTGCGATTCGGCTAACCGTCAAAATGAACTGACAGGCAGAATCAAGGTGTTCTGCAAGAGTCGTACCCTTTCTTACGCCGTATTGATGATGATGTGCATGATTTTTGTAAAGCTGGGGGCGAATTTCACTGAAATAAATCTCCTCCAAAGACTTAGGAGGATTATTCAAAAGCCTATTGCGCTTGGACATATAAAGATACTCCAATCCAAAATCGAGTCTAGGTTGCAAAGTCAACTTTTGAGATGAGTACTTATACTGAGATAACCTGACAAACTCAAGTTATGTCACTGCACTTTTTTGCAACTAGACTATTTATAATTACATCTATGAATATGGCACAAGTAAATTAAAAGTGCAAGTACATTTAGTAAATGCCGAGAAAAAAAGAAACAATTACACTGTCAATTCCCCCAGGAACCAAGGAACAACTAGAAGCGATCGCTCGCCGTCTCAATATCAATTGGGGTAAAGAACCCAGTATTTCGGGCTTAATAGTGGCGATCGCACAACAATCTGTAGAGGTTGGAAAGCCCTTTAAGCTTGACTCTAACCAACTTAACGCCTTACAGCAGGCGATTAAAGCTTTAAACGATGCAGGTCAGATAGGAGAAGCACAAACTGTACTTGCACTTCTGCTGGAACATGGCAATCTCGAAGCACCTCTTCGTCAATCGCTGATGAAACAACTTAGTCAACCTATCCAAGAATGGCGAAATACGATAGAAGAACTAAGTAAAGCAAAACAGCCATTCTACCTTCTCTATTCCAACTCTCAAGGTCACGAGCTAGATTATAAAGTCCGTCATGCTGAGGTGCGCTTTTTTGAGAAACGCTTTTATCTAATGATCTGGTGCGAAGAGACAGCAGACGTAGAAAACGATATCCCAGAATTACCTGAACTTTGGCACAATCGTTGTTTAAGCTTTGAGCGAATTAAGTCTGTTGTACCTACAAGTGGTGATTGGCGAGATGAACTTGATTATATAAAAGTGCAATTACACTTTTATGGCTGGCTAGCCAAAGCCTATCAGCCTAAAGAAGATGATATTGAGGATGACATGATTAATAATGTGCGTCAGGTGGTGCGCCGAGTAGCGAACCCTTTCTGGTTGATTCGAGAAGTATCGCGCTATTGGGAAGATTGTGTGATTGTATCACCAGAGAGTCTGCGCGATCGCCTCAAACAAAAACTCCTCACCCTTTGCCAGTTATACGATATCGAAATCAAGGGATGAAAGAATGCCAGAAATTAGCCGTTTTTTCGGAATTATCATCACGATGTACTATAACGACCATCCACCGCCACACTTTCACGTTCGCTACAATAACCAAAAAGCTATAGTCAGCATCCAAACCGTGGAAATTCTAGAAGGAGAACTGACTCCCAGACTCTTGAAACTGGTAACGGAATGGGCAACTTTGCATCAAGCTGAACTAATTGAAGACTGGGAACTCGCTAAAGACAATCAAACCTTACAAAAAATCTCCCCATTAGAGTAAATCATGCTCAAAGATATCATTGCAGTTGAACCAAAAGAAAACTATCAGCTTCACATCCGCTTTGAAGACGACGTTGAAGGAGTAATTGATATTAGTAAAATCGTTAAATTTACAGGTGTATTTGCGCCTCTGCAAGATAAAGAATACTTTGCTACAGTGTGCGTCAACCCTGAATACGGAACAATTCAATGGCAATCAGGAGCCGACTTAGACCCAGATGTTATTTATGCTTTAATTACAAAACAGCCCATTCCACAATATCAACTAAGTTCTATTTCAGCTAATTCTGCTGATTGAAATTACAAAAACCCAACCTTGAATTTTCCTTCACCTTTTTCCCTCTCCGACTCGGAGAGGGACGGTTTTACATAGTAAAACCAGGGAGAGGTCTTTTTTCGCTCAACATACTTGACAAAACTACATTTCCATAAGATCCACTCATGTAACCGTTATGTGCGATCGCCTATAGCCATCTTCAATACGTAAGTAAGACAAATGACGTAATAACAAGGCTTCCAGACATCAATTCGGAAAATTAAAGAAAAAAATAATTACTAATTGCTTAAAAATTCCGGTTTATTTAGCTTTGTGGTGATAAATAAAAATAATAGCGTTGAATGCCAGACTTCCTACCACGAAGGATTACTGAAATTCTTCGCTGTCTTCAGGATGACTACTCACCACCAAATAACATCTGCCGCCAATCAGTTTTTTGCTGGAGATTCTGCTACATCAAAAGGCTCTACCACAAAACTTGCTCTAGATGTATCTAAGTAACTATGCTGATAAAGTGTAAAGATATCACCGGATCTAGGAGTGAATTTTAAAGCAATTGTAAAGGAATTTGTACCATTTTGGCAGGTTTTTATCGGAAAGATGGGATATTAGTAGATTGTACAAATCTTTATTGTTATTCACTATCTACCGAAAACTGCTAAGTACAACCAAATACCGACACAGATAAGTTTAAGTAATTTAATGAAGTAGGAAATAATACATGGTATTATCACTGTCTTCTCATAACGTTATCCAGTATCTGCAAGAAGCGGGGCTGTGTAGCTCAGAAGATGACGCATCAGATAAATCTGAGTTGCCAGGAAGTAGTAAGAACAATTCCGATTTACTCGTGACTCTAGCAGATAATCGTAAACTGCTCGTTAAACAAGAACGTAACGTTAAAATCAATGACGGCGATCCTCGTGAATTGTTTCAGGAGTGGCTATTTCATCAGTTGCTCCAGCAGTTTCCCGTTCTTGGCAATATTTCCGCGATCGCACCATTGGTAGTCCATTTTGACGAAGAAAATTCTATTCTTATTCGCAACTACTTAAGTGAATATCAGGAACTTGCGACATTCTACCACAACAATGAGATTTGTCCACAAGAAATTGCCACAGCCATCGGCACTACTTTAGCAGGACTCCATCGCGCAACCTACAACCGCCGAGAATATAAGGATTTTATGGCAACTGCTCCCCAAGGAGAGTTTCGCTATGGCTTTTACAATCCGGCGCAAGGGGTAGAGTCAATTGGCCCGGAGATTTTTGGGACGGTTCCCACGGATGCGCTGAAATTCTATCTACTCTACCAGCAATCGGAGAGTTTGGAATCTGCGATCGCAGATTTGGCATACAACTGGAATCCTTGCTGCTTGACTCACAACGATCTGAAATTGAACAACATTTTGGTTCATTCCAGATGGGATAAACTAGACAATTGCCTAGTAAAACTAATTAATTGGGAAGCTTGTTCTTGGGGAGATCCAGCTTTTGATTTAGGAACTTTACTAGCAAGCTATTTAGGAATTTGGCTCAATAGCCTGGTAGTAGATCCCACCATTGAGTTACAAGAATCTCTACATCTAGCGTTGACACCGTTGGAGAGTTTACAACCTTCAATTATTGCTCTAATTAGGGCTTATCTCAATGCTTTCCCCATGATTTTAGAATACCGTAGTGACTTTATTGTGCGCGTTATTCAATTTGCGGGGCTAGCACTGATTCATCAAATTCAGGATATGATTACCTGCCGGAAATCCTTTAATAATGCTGATATTTGTATGCTGCAAGTGGCTAAAAGTTTACTCACTATGCCGCAGCAAGGTGTACTGACTATTTTCGGGATATCAGAGTCAGAAATCCTTAACCCTGTAGGAAAAATTCATAAACTTCCTCAGCCTGTAAAGGAGCCACAGCTACTTCGTCTATATTACGAAAAAACCCGGCTTCGTGGTTGTTAATAGCAGGGAGTAGAACAATTCTGAATTCTGACTCCTGAATTCTGTTTTTTAAAGTTTGAATTCTAAATGGATTAATGCTAAATTACTCTATCAATCAACCGCTAACTTCTCTATTTGACATTGCTAAAAATATTCAGATTGAGTCAAATTTTTGTATTTATCATCCCAATTATCAACCCTTTGCTCTACCAACGAAAGTAGCAGATAGATTTCAGCAAAATCCTGTAGATTTACAACAGAAATATCTCAGTTTATTGCTGCGAAACTTTCTTTATGGGATCTATTACAATGGCTCTCTACAAAGTACCTTAGCAGTCAATAGTGATAGTAATAATTGCCCGCCAAAGCAGAATTTAGCAGATAATTCCATCTTAGAAATTGATTGGAACTTTTACGAGCAATTACACGCCAGTAATCACGGCATAGGTTACTTTGACCCTCGATGGGAGGTTCTGCGGAAAGAACCTGATGGTACTATGGCCGTGACTAAAGGCGGTTTAACACTTTATATTGAGCCAGACTGCCATCTAAAATCCAGCAAGAAATCTACCAAAGTGGGTGATATGGTGGCAATCTGGATGCCCAAAAATCGATTGCAAAATGGCTGTTACTTAGCAGTTAGTAATGTTGGACAGGAACAGCAGAGCAATCCTGATGCTGATTTGGGAGCAGGGCGAATTTACTTTAACTTTACGCCATCTGGTGCGATCGCTCTCATGAAAAGCCTGACTCTGCAATTGAACGCAGCGTCAATTCCCTTTAGCTTTCAAGTTCTTCACAATCCCTGTGCATACGGACGCTATGATTCGGGTCTACTCTACTTTGAACTCTCCGACTATCCAGCAATTCGCACAATCCTTCAGGCTATTTATCCAGAAAATAAATCCCATTTCCAGCCCGAAATCCCCTTATTTACCAAATTTTTAGCTCCAGGGTTAGGTTTAGCCGAGGAACCAATCCAAAAGTTTGCTGCACAAGAAAGTTTTGGGATGAACCGTTGCCAAATTGTCGCTAATGCTTTGTTAGAAGCTTGGCAAAAAGGCAAGAATGCAATGGAGGAACGGATGAGAGTTATTGACCAACACTTTGAGCGACACCTCATAGATTTACAGCGTCCTTATCTCAATCCGAGTTCAGAGGATATATACAAGCCGTTAAATTGATTGATGGGGATTGGGGATTGAGCATTGGGCATCGTTAAGAGGTTTAACGTACATTCTTACTTAAAAATTCAGCATGAAGATTAATTTAATATCCACTATTTTAGATATTTTTCAGTAGTAAGCTAATCGGCATTTTAAGATTAAGAGATTAGCGAGCAGAGGAGAAGTTGCAACAAGTTTTTCCCCTCTGCCCCATACCCAATTCAAAATTCCACAATTACCGGCGTATGGTCGCTGGGTTGGGTTAATTTTCTGGGTGCGGCATCAATGACGCAACTTGTAGCACGCTCATAAAGCACGGGTGTGAGATAGTGATGGTCAATGCGCCAACCTAAATTGCGACGGAAGGCGGCGGCGCGATAATCCCACCAGCTATAATTTCCGCCTTCTGTGGTGAATTTGCGAAAAGCATCAGCAAATCCCAGTTGCAAAATCTCCCGTAAGGCTTGGCGCTCGGTTTCCGTTGCCATAATGTGATTTTCTGTACTCACTTGCTCGTGAATATCCTTGTCTTCTAGGGCGATGTTGAAGTCACCGCACACACAAATTGCAGGTTCTGACAGCACAAGCAATCGCAAATACTCGTGTAGCGCTGTTAACCAGCGCAGTTTGTATTCATATTTCTCAGTTCCGACTGCTGCACCATTGGGAACATATAAGTTAACAATCCGAACACCATCAATAACACCTGTAATTACCCGCTTTTGCTCGTCCCATTCGTGGTGTAAATCTGGCAAAATTGCTCTAAAGCCGCTACTTACGTTTATAAGTGGTTGGCGGCTAATCAGGGCTACGCCATTATAAGATTTTTGTCCTGATATATAAAGGTTATAGCCCAACTGCTCAAAAGGCGATCGCGGAAACTCGGCATCCGCAACTTTGGTTTCTTGCAAGCAGAGAACATCAACAGGATTGTTAGTTAACCAATCAGTAACCTGTTCGAGACGAGTGCGAATTGAGTTGACGTTCCAAGTAGCGATTTTCATTCGTTAGTTATCAGAATTTTTGTAAATTACTAATTACACATTATGTAATTTTTGTACAATTGCTTAATATTTATAATTTCTGTTCCATTTCCCAATTACGTTTAAACAAACCTTTAATCATTTGATCCTCTTAAATATTTTAGTATTGTCAGCTACAAAATATTCTTTTTTGTAAGTTACGCTACAAAATATTTTACTTCATTATGATCCCCAAGACAGATGCAACAAGTAATTGATTTGTTATAGGTTATAACTCTAGGTGTGAGTTGACTTTTGCCGATAGTCTGTTAGATTTGTCGGTAAGAAATTTAGAGTACGGTTAACCCTTATTGCGCTTTTGGTAGCCTGTTAGGTTAATTTAAATGTCAAAATCGTAAGTACAAATGCTTTGTTCTCATACAATAATGATGCCACTTAATCATATTGAGGACAATTTCATAGACTGAACCAAAAAAACTTATGAAAATCGCTCAAGTTGCACCCTTATGGGAAAGGGTTCCACCTCCTACTTATGGAGGAATAGAACTAGTGGTGAGTCGCTTGACTGATGAACTTGTTCGTCGCGGTCATGAGGTAACATTATTTGCCTCTGGTGATTCTCAAACTTTGGCTCATTTAGAAGCAGTTTATCCGCGGGCATTACGCTTAGACCCAAATGTAAAAGAGTATGCAGTATATGAAATGCTAGAACTGAGCCAAGTTTACCAACGTGCTAAGGAATTCGATATTATCCATTCTCATGTAGGGATTTCAGCACTACCTTTAGCGAGTTTTATAACAGCAACTTCTACAGTGCATACCTTGCACAATAATTTTACAAACGATACCCGTCACGCATTTAGCTACTATCAAAACCAACCTTACGTCAGCATTAGTAACTCGCAGCGTCAAGTGGATCTAAATTATGTTGGCACGGTTTATAACGGAATTGAGCTAGCAGATTATCCATTTGTAGCCCAACCGTCAGAACCTCCATACTTGGCATTTTTAGGTCGTTTTTCGCCAGATAAAGGGCCACACCATGCGATCGCTATTGCAAAGCAGAGTGGTTGGCGCTTGAAGATGGCAGGAAAGGTTGATATTGGAGATTGTGAGTTTTTTGAACAAGAGATTACTCCCCACCTTGATGGTCAGCAAATTGAATATTTGGGCGAAATTAACCACGCCGAAAAAGCTCAACTTCTTGGGAATGCTGCCATAACTCTTTTCCCCATTAACTGGCAAGAACCTTTTGGGCTAGTAATGATTGAATCAATGGCAACTGGTACACCAGTTATTGCCATGAATTTCGGCTCAGTACCTGAAGTGATTGCCCACGGTAAAACAGGTTTTATCTGTAAAAGCTATGCAGAAATGGCGACAATGATTCCACTCGCTTTGGAACTCGATCGTCAAACCTGTCGAAAATATGTAGAAAACAACTTTAGCGTTAGCCAAATGGTTAACGGATATGAAGCTGTTTACAGACAAATTATTAAAGACCGCATAGAATCGAATGGTCGCATTCATGCCACCAAAATCAATTTTTAATCAACTGCTTTTTCTTTGCTGAGTTTAAACAACAATTTTTTTTAAGGAGGATATTGGTATGAGTACGAGAGCCAACACCTGCCCATGTTGCGGTGGTTCCCTCCTGCGTCATGCCCGTCACGGTGAACTATATTGGTTTTGCCTGTCGTGCCGACAAGAAGTGCCCCTGTTAACTGCTACTCGTTTGCCTAATGTGGATACTCGAAACACCGGGGTGCTTCCCCAGCCAGCGGTGAATACCTAGTTTTTCGCTATTTTTAGATTAATAAAAACTTACTAAAAATCAATAGTAATTTGTTTAAACCTATCAATTGCTTCAACTGGTAAAATCGGATGGAGCTAATTGATAGGTTTAAAGCTTTGTTAGCAGCGTTACTTTATGGGCAAGAAGATTTACGTTTAGAAAAAGTTGCTGACCCCACTCCCGAGGCTGGCGAAGTTGTGATTCAAGTGGGAGCAGCAACAACTTGCGGTACAGATTTGAAAGTCTGGCGGCGTGGTGGCCATGCCAAGATGTTGAAACCGCCAACGCTGTTTGGTCACGAAGCTGCTGGGCGAATTGTTGCCTTGGGTGCAGGGGTTACAAATTGGCAAGTAGGCGATCGCATCGTCGCTAATAATTCCGCCCCATGCATGAAATGCTTTTTTTGTCAACGTCAAGAGTATTCATTATGTCCGAATCTGACCTGGAATAACGGGACATTTGCGGAATACTTGAAAATTCCCGCACCGATAGTACAACATAATTTGTTGCAAATTCCCGATGGTTTGCCGTGGGAATTGGCAGCCATGACAGAACCCTTAGCTTGTGTATTGCATGGTGTAGCTCGTTCTAATATCAAAGCCAAAGATCGAGTCGTCGTCTTAGGAGATGGGGCGATTGGGCTGATGTTTGTGGCGGCGTTGAGTGAGAAAGTCGAGGTTTTGCTGTGGGGAGGTAATCACCAAAGGCTAGAAATTGGTCAGAAATTGGGTGCAACCCAGACCTTTAATTATCATCAAATCCCGGATATTCCTAGTGTGGTAAAAGAACTTACCCAAGGACGGGGCGCAGATGTAGCGATTGAAGCCACTGGTGTACCAAGTGTTTGGGAAACTGCGATCGCTTGTGCCCGTCCCGGTGCAACAGTCAATTTATTTGGTGGATGTCCACGGGATACCAGCATTACCGTCAATACAGAACAGCTACACTACAGCGAACTGACCATTAAAGGCGTGTTTCATAATACACCAGAGTATGTGCGAGCCGCTCTATCACTTTTAGCTAGTCGCAAAATTCCCTTTGAATTACTTATTAGTGAACATCGGCCATTAAAAGATTTAGAACAGGTGTTTTGTGAGATGAAAGCACGACAGGTAATTAAGGTAGCGATGATTCCTTAATTTTTTACTTCATTATGAGCGAAGCGTACCCGTCCAGGGAAGCAAGCTACGCGGAGCGTCTCCAAGAGTTGTAATCGCAAAAGCTTAGTTTGTCGTCACGAGTGCGTAAGTCCTAATACAATACGGTTCGGTTAAGGTTTTTTGATGGAAATTCCAGAGCGTAAAGATGCGATAAATCGCCGTCAAGACGAAAAAATGATTATTGTAGAGACGGCGATTCATCGCGTCTCTTGCCTTAACCGAAGAGTATTGAGTCCTAATATAGCGGTTCTCATGTATGTAAGGTACACCCGTAGGGGCAATTCATGAATTGCCCCTACACCTTACGAGATGATGTTGCACCACATTTGAATGGGAACCGCTATAAATAATATGAAAAATATATGAAGTATTAATTTTAATGAGATAAAAATAAAAATTACTTACTTTGTTGTAATTTCAAATGTGGCATTCTTTAAGTTAAAAAAAGACCATGTTCCACAAAATTCTCGCAACAAGTATTGCAACAGTTGGATTGATGATGACTGTTTCAATTTCTGCGGCTCAAGCTAACCCTAAAGCAATGACCTGGAGAGTGTTAGGAAAACCTTTGGTACTTAACTCCAAAACCTATGTTTTGTTCAGTTCGGATAATGCTGAACCTGGTGGTACTAATCCTTATCAAGGCGACACAAATATCAAGGAATATCGCTCACTGCTCTGCATAAAAAAAACAAATGAGCCAGCACCAGCAGGTCTACCTCCGTCCACTATCAGTCCTGGCGGTGCGACTAAAAACTCTTGGTCTGGCGGTACAGTGTTGGTGATTCCCAATATCCAAGGAAAACAATTAACGTCTCAAGCAGTTGCAGATAATATATGTAACCAAGTAGGACAAATTGTTCGTGGTGTCTCTGGATATCGGATGGCAGAATTCCATGATGGTACTGGTATTAATGCTGGATGGAGTTTCTGGGCAGAAGCTTATGGCTATATAAATGGTTTAGCAGGGTGTAGCCGTTATTGGGTTAACATCAATGACCAACCTGCTGCGACTCCTTGGTAGGGAAGGGCAGGGGGAGACAAGGGAGACAAGGGAGACAAGGGAGACAAGGGAGACAGGGAATTATTTAACAAGTTTCTTCACAATTCCCCATACCCATGCCCAATTCCCAATGCCAATTCCCTACCTTTACAACCGACTAGTATCTTTTGTAACTAACTTCCAGCCTTCAGCTTGGTCAATTAGCTTCATTGAATCTAGCTGGAGATTGTTGAAAGCAGATGCATGAAGCAGGAAGTATGGTTGTCCGTTGTAGTGCCAATAATATTCTAGTTCGCCAACAGAAGCGGGAATGATGGTGCGATCGCTATAATAATCCAACGAGGGACGATGGTAGGGAAAAGATGTGTAAATCTTCTTCGTAGCTGGATTTGCTCGCACAATCATAGCGGCGACTGGTTTAACTGGATAGGCTTCAGATAATTCCCAAACCCAGTAGTTAGATTTCATTAACAACAGTAGCGAAAGATAACTTCCCCAAAACAAAATCTTCAGAAATTGCCCGTCGCCTCGTTCTGCCAAAATAGCTGCTAAGGTCATAGTTAAGGCTACTGCTGCAAAAATCAGTTGTAAGTCTACTTTTGGTGTACCCCAACTAAAATAAATGCTACCAGCAGAAGCAACAACAGCAAGTATCGCTAAACCTGCAACCCAAGCACGGGGATAGGATGAGAGTAAAGGCGAATTTTCTGTATCTGATAACTGGATACCAAAAGCTAAGGCTAAACTAGGGTAAATCGGGAATAAATACCAAGGAACTTTGGTAATCATGAAGGAAATTACCAATAGATAAACACCACTCCACGCCAATACTAATTTTGCCCAGCTAAGGTTGCGATTTTCCCAGGTTAAGCGGACAGTTTGCGGCAAGAATAACAACCACGGCCATGTGTACTTGAGAAGTTCAATCACATAGTACCAAGGTGGTTGAGAACTCCCCTCTACAACAGAGCCAATTCTTTCTACTGATGGGTTTACAGTGTCAATCTGAGCGAAAGTGTAGCCATAGTGAATTAGTTGGGCACCATACCAACCAGCTACAGGCAGAATGCCAATGAAGATTGCGATCCACAGATAGTAACATGTGAGCAGTCGTGGTGTATCCCAAAATAGAAATACGATCGCGATCGCACCTAGTAATACGCCTAGCAATCCTTGAGTTAGGCAAATCAACCCAAAACTCACACCAACACCAAGACAATAACGTAAATCTCGGCGCGATCGCAGCACGCACAACATCATCACCATCAAAAAACTTACCATCGCCCCATCCAACATTGCCAGCCGCCCATGACGCACTACAGGTAGCATTGTTAGATAAATCAAAGCGCTATAAATAGCAGCCCAACGTTGGCGAAATATCTCTCGAGCAATGCAATACAGTAAAGGTACAGATGTCGCTGTTAAAATTGCTCCAGGTAGACGTGTTGTAAACTCATTTTCGCCTCCTAGAGAATAAGCCCAAGCAATGAGCAAATGCATCAAAGGCGGTTTGTTATGATATGGTTCACCTCCTAGCGTTGGGTAAAGCCAACGCATCGAACCTGCTGGAGCGTGCCAAATTTCACGAGCAACCTGTGCCACAGTCCCTTCATCCCAATCTCGCAACGGCAATCCTCCCAGATTGATGCTAAATAGTAACACTGCTGCCAACAGCAATACTATTAGCCATACCCAATCAATCCATTTGCCAACCGTGCGATTTTGTTTTTCTAGATGACTCCAAATAAAGCTTCCTTCTTGCATATTCTATGGTAATCATTTTACTTGCTGGTTTGATTACATAGAGACCGGAGCGAATCTCCAATGTTGCCATCCAGTAGCAACGTATATTATTAACAATTGCTAGTTTCCAAGATTAACTCAACTTTCTCTAATTAGCGCTATTTTTTGAAAAGTTTATCTTAGCTATTTAAAGAACATATCCGCCGATAAATGATACAAATAATACATTTAAGAAATTATTTATTACCTGCTATTTAATCCGTAGATTAACTTGTGTTTTATTTTTGTTCGGATGCTGAGTTTAGTTTTTATCTACTTAGCTATCAGTTAAATAACTCAAGAAATCACGAATTAATTGCTACATTTTTTCAGTAACACACTCAACACTTCAAAATTTTAAACATAACTTTTGGAAGTGTTTATTTCTATCCTAAATCATTCGTAAAAAATCAGATTTCCAATTTCTTAAAGAAGTCGGGAATCTGGAGACTGCTAAAAGTTTTGGCATTTTAAATTTAATTAAGCAATTATTCAATTAAAACATCTGTGTTATACAATCTTGTAAAAGGAATTTTTACAAAAATCACTAGAGAATGATTGGAGCCTATCAATGAATTTACCTGTTGTTGTGGATATTGCACTTGGCTTAGTTTTTATTTACTTGATTTTGAGCTTGCTAGCTTCTGAAATACAGGAATTGCTCGCCACATTATTACAGTGGAGAGCTAAACATTTAAGAACTTCAATTGAATTACTTTTATCAGGTGGTAGTGAAAGTGAGAGATCGGATATTATTAATGCAATCGACTTGGTACAGAAACTTTATAACGATCCTTTGATTAATACATTAAATCACCAAGCCAAGGGGAAACTAGAAAAGCATTTCCGGGAAATTACTAAAAACCCTGATAAACGATTACTAGATAAACAAAGTGGCCCTTCTTATCTTCCTTCTGAAACATTTGCAATTACTTTATTAGATGCCTTAAAAATTCCCCAGCTAATCAATCATGTGAAACATCCTAGTGAAGAAGCAAAAACCAACTTGCACATGATATTAGCATCTTATAAAGAACTTAAAAAAGGTATAAACGATCCAACGAGTCCAAGTTACACAAAAATTCAAGAAGTTTATGGAGATATTGACCAGAAATTTCGAGATTTTGTGAATAATGAGTTACCTGATGAAGTCCCTGATAGTTTAATCAAGAGCCTTGGTGTAATTGCTGAACGTAGCAGGATAAAGATTGGCGATCTCACAGAAGAAGTGAATCAATTTAAAAATGAAGTAGAAACATGGTTCGATCGCTCGATGGATCGAGCAAGCGGTGTTTATAAGCGCAATGCCAAAGGAGTTGCTATTTTAATTGGAATATCAGTTGCCTTTTTAACCAATACTGATACATTTCACTTAGTTAAAAGACTGTCGGAGGATTCAGTTATCCGCTCTACCATTACTCAAAGTGCAAGTCAACGAATCGATTATATCAATGATGAAGCAGCCAGAAGGGGGATTGAGAAACTATTAGGAAATGCTTCTATACCCATTGGATGGCAAAATATTAATCAACAGTTTGAGTTATTAGATACGACAAAATCGAATAGAGTTTACATCAGAATTTCACAGGTTTTTAAATTAATTTGCGGTTGGATAGTGAGTGGTTTTGCTATTGCTATGGGTGCGCCTTTTTGGTTTGATATCCTCAATAAAATTATCAATGTGCGGAATGCAGGGCCAAAACCTGTTGCGTATACTAAGGATCAACCGTCTCAGAAATAGTCAATTTCAGTCAGGGTAAATAGAATGATGCCTCCGGTGCGCGGCTTGGGCAACGCGGCTATACAGACAAAACCCACCTTCAATGGTTAAGGCAAGAGACGCGATAAAAGAGACGCGATAAATCGCCGTCTTTACAAGAATCAGTCCTTCGTAGAGACGGCGATTTATCGCGTCTGGTGATTTATATATGATTTATGATTTATAAACGTCCCTTTAATTTAAAAAATAAAAATAACTTGGAGTTTTAATTCTTTATCCTCAACACTAATCTCAATTTTTCTGATAAATTCTCGAAAGTAAAATCGTCGCTCTGTTTCCGACAAATCTAACCAAAATTGTGGTATGGAAACAGCTTGAGCAACAGAACGCAAGTTAACTGGAGGAAGAGTCGCCAACTTTGCTTCGAGTGCAGAAATTTCTGTGCGGAGTTTGTAAGCCCTTAGCTTTGCTGTTTCAACATCTAAAATTCCAGTTTCAATTAAAGCGGGTAACTGAGCAAGTATTTCTTGCTGACGAGCGATCGCTTGTCCTAAACTATTCTTGACTGCATCCAATTGCGGAAAATTCATCCCCGCTACAGCTAAGGGTAAATCACGGCAAACGGTTTCAATTGTATGTTCCAACACCTCTTGGTAGGGAATAGCCTTACACTTGGGGCGTTGAGGACAGCTAGTAGAACGTAAATAAAGATACTCCTTATCTTGGTTGCGTTGGGTGACACGGGTAACTGTCAGATGTGACTGACACTCAGCACAGACAACCAACCCAGCTAAAGAACGCCTAGCACTAGCAGTTCGGGATGGTAAACGGCTGTTGCGGCGTAAAAGTCGGTCAATTTGGGCTGCTTCTTCCTTAGAAATTATCGGAATGTGGGTATTGGAAATAATTTCACCATTTTGGTAAGCTGTATTGCCACGATAAACTGGATTAGTCAACCAGCGTCTTCCTGTGGTTACAGAGATTTTTTTACTGTATTTTTTCGCCAAATAACGAACTGAACCGCGTAGGGAACCATAGAGTAAAAAGTGTTCAAAAAAATCTTTGACTACTGGTGAAGTACTGCGATCGATAGTATATTGTCCCTTACCTCTGCGATAACCGTAGGGAACTTTACCGGGTGGCGGTGCAACTTCAAGCCGATTACGGGCGTGTCCTTGACGGATGCGACGACTGCGTTGTTGACGCTGGATTGCATTGAGCAAATTTAGCAAGTCAGCACCGAGAGGGTAATTTTCCGAAGTGTAGGGTTGTTCAGTGGCAATTATCGCTACTCCCATCGCTTCGAGTTGATGCAAGCGATCGCTAATTTCCTCTACAGTATCCCCTAATTCTTCCAATCGCCGAATCAAAAGATAATCTGCCGGTTCAGTTTCGCAATCGGTAAATAATTGTTGTAATTGCGTTCGCGTAGCGTGTCCAAAGGACTCTGGCTTACCCAAATCTTCATAAACCCGATCCACTTCCCATCCCCAATCAGCTTGATCGGGAGCAGATTCTAATAGTGGATTGGTGTAAGAGTAGGCAATTATTTTCATTGGGCATTAGGCATTGGGCATAGTTATTCTCTTTGTCCCTAAGAGGATGTCTGAAAAGTATCAAATATTTGTTGATCCCCCCTAACCCCCCTTAAAAAGGGGGGAATAAGAGTCTTAAAGTCCCCCTTTTGAAGGGGGATTTAGGGGGATCTCCAAGTGTTAGGTGTATACAAAAAAACTTTTCAGACATCCTCTAATCCTCTCACTGCTGACTCAACTCAATAATATTTCCATCAGGATCTTGAGTGAATAAGGCAGGGCGACCAGAAGCGCTGGGTTGAATGGGATAATTGTGATTGAGTAACTCTTGTTTGGCAGCGTCCAAGTTAGCAACTGAGAAAGCGACATGGGGGTTGCGTCCCCATTTTTCGTTAGGGTTTTCGGTGGGGACAGTAGGTGCAACTATCAGGTGAATTTGATAGTTGCCGACTTGATACCATGCACCAGCGTATTTTAGGGAACGATCTATTTTAGATAGTCCCAATACTTTGCCATAAAATTGTTCAGAGCGTTCTAAGTCAGTTACGAGAATTGCTGTGTGGAGACTTTGGGTAATTTGCATTGTCGGTAAGTGCGATCGCGTTTATTTAAATAACTATGCAGGGTATGCACCAGCTTGAAAAATCTGTTCGGCTGTTAAATCTAACTCTGGGAAAGTAGGCGAGACGATGCGTTCATCGCCTCTAAATTGAGTAACTTGGTATTCACCGTCAACTAATTGGTAAACAGAGATAGTGGGTTGTTTAGGATTACCGATAAACTTTTTACCACCGATAGCCAAATAATCAACAATCCAATATTCTTTTATCCCTATCTGTTCATATTCACCTAGCTTTTTATGATAATCATCCCGCCAGTTAGTACTAACAACTTCAATCACTAAAGGGATCGAATCGGCAAATTTAACCGTGGAATATTTCTGCCAAAGTGGTTCTAATTTTAAAGCAGGGCGGTTGAGTAATAGCAAGTCTGGAGAATAGCAAGACTGGCTACTAGCAGATTGGACTAATGCTGTTTTTGGAATTGAATAAGGTAGACCATTGCGAACATACTCAACAGTAATTTTTTCAGCTAAAAACCCAACAATATCCTCATGATCTCCGACTGGTTGTGCCATTTCAACAATCACGCCATCATGTAATTCGTATCTTCCGCCTTCGGGCCGCCACGCTGTAAAATCTTCAAAGGTTACTATTTTTGGTATGGCTTGAGTCATAAATTGTTACCTTGGCAACTACTTGACCGATACGGCAATCTTATCTTATGAGCATATAAATATAACTATTTGACATCACCCCATCACTCTGGTAATCTCTCTAACGCCTCCCGTGCGATCGCTCCCCAATATTCATCCTTATATTCAACATATATCTCGAACGCTGTCTGCAAATGAACCCTCGCCTCTGCGTAGTTTTCTTCTGCTTCTGCAAGCGCTCCTAAACAGTGGTAGGTGCTGGCTTGGGAATAGCGATCGCCAAATTCGATATCGATAGCCAAAGCTTGTTGGTAATTGCGTCGCGCCTCCTCAAATTCACGCAAATCTTGGGCAACTCTTCCCAACTGGTGGTATGTGCCAGCTTGAGAATAGCGATCGCCAAATTCGATTTTGATCGCCAAAGCTTGTTGGTAATTGCGCCGCGCCTCCTCAAATTCACGCAAATCTTGGGCAACTCTTCCCAACTGGTGGTATGTGCTAGCAGAAGAATAGCGATCGCCAAATTCGATATCGATAGCCAAAGCTTGTTGGTAATTGCGCCGCGCCTCCTCAAATTCACGCAAATTTTGGGCAACTCTTCCCAACTCGTGGTATGTCGCAGCTTGAGAATAGCGATCGCCAAATTCGATATAGATAGCCAAAGCTTGTTGGTAATTGCGCCGCGCCTCTTCAAATTCACGCAAATCTTGGGCAACTGTTCCCAACTGGTGGTATGTGCCAGCTTGAGAATAGCGATCGCCAAATTCGATTTTGATCGCCAAAGCTTGTTGGTAATTGCGCCGCGCCTCCTCAAATTCACGCAAATCTTGGGCAACCATTCCCAACTGGTGGTATGTCGCAGCTTGAGAATAGCGATCGCCAAATTCGATTTTGATCGCCAAAGCTTGTTGGTAATTGCGCCGCGCCTCCTCAAATTCACGCAAATCTTGGGCAACTCTTCCCAACTCGTGGTATGTGCCAGCTTGTTCATAGCGATCGCCAAATTCGATATAGATAGCCAAAGCTTGTTGGTAATTGCGCCGCGCCTCCTCAAATTCACGCAAATCTTGGGCAACTCTTCCCAACTGGTGGTATGTCGCAGCTTGAGAATAGCGATCGCCAAATTCGATTTTGATCGCCAAAGCTTGTTGGTAATTGCGCCGCGCCTCCTCAAATTCACGCAAATCTTGGGCAACTCTTCCCAACTGGTGGTATGTGCCAGCTTGTTCATAGCGATCGCCTATTTGTTGTTCAATTTCTAGACGCTGTTGATAGAAAGTTGTCGCCTGTGTAAATTGTCTCAAGTCTAGATAAATATTCCCTAGTTTAAACAAAGTAGCAATTTCGCCGTGAGGATTCTGAAGTTGCTGTGAAATACTTAAAGATTTTTGATAATAAACGATCGCTGTATCAAATTGCCTTTGCAGCCGATAAGAATCTCCTAATGTGTTGAGGACTTCAGCATAGAAAGTAGAATCTGTAAACTCATGAGCTATTTTTTCCGCTTCTTCTAAATATTCTCTAGCTTTGATAGGTTCTTTCTTACTCAGATAAGCAACTCCTAACTGATGCAAAATATTACTACAGTTGCGAAGGTTTTCTCCTACCGCCTGATGTCCAGTAGGTTTATATTCCATTAACAGGCGGTGTAATAAATCGATCCGCTCTTGTTTTTCTGGAGGTTCTAATCTGTCTATAATTCTCTCAGTATTTTGAGCTTCATTAATCGCATGATCTTTAGTAATTTGAGGTGTTTGAAACCGAAACATCCCCGATTGCCAAGCCCAAAAATCAGGAGCAAATTTGGCTAACCGAGTCAGGGCATAATCTGGTAAAATAAACAGAATCGGATAAGGAACAGTTCTTTTATAAGCATCTCTAACAAAGTTGAGGTCTTGTAAAACTGGCGGATAGTCTCCATGAACGCCAATAGACTTTTCTAACCCTTGTACAATCAAGACTAATTTTTTGTTAGGTTCTATTTCAATCGTTGGTAATATCTTGACAATTTCATCCCTGAGAAATCGCAAATTTTCATCAGAAAAATTCAGACTAACAAACTGAATATCCCGACACTCAGGATTTGTCTTTAACGCCTCAACTAATATTTCTGCATCTGGGTAAAAATTAATTTCTACAAAACCAATCGTAAATTTTTCTGCAAAGTCTACAAAGGTGATTAATTGAGCAAATATATCTTGATTAAGCGCGATAAATGCCCCTATTTCTAAACTAAGGTTGCGCGGCGAGTGCGGATTTGATGGCTTTCTGGAAGAATTCATTTTGCTTCACCACTGGATTGGGGTAATTCCACCGTTTATTGCCGTTGTATTCCAAAACTGAAGTGTTAAACAGCATTAACTGACCGATATCATCTTTGCTGACATTTTTGGTTATACAAACTTGGGCTAAAAACGCATAATGTTCTTCAGGAATAAACCTTTCAAAATTAAATTGCTGTTGTTTCACAGCATAGATAATATCTTCGGCAATAATTTTAGGATGTTTGCGAGTGCTAGCAGTTAAGCAAGCAGTCTGTATCATCTGCATTAATTGGCGGACATGTCCTCCACTGGCTTTTGCTAAATCTAGCAATTCCTGGCCAGATTCAAATATAGCATCAATATCTACCCGCTTTTCAATGAGGCTAGCAACTGCTTCTAGTCCCGTTTGATTGTAGTTTAAATCGCAGCGATCGCGTTCCAATTCATAAATATTCACCATTGGCACAATATGAGGATTCCCATCAAACTGATTGAGTGGGTTTTTAGGCGAACAAAGTACAGAAATTGGCACTGTATAAATTATCGTGCAATCTAGTTCTTGTAATTGAGGCGCATAATCAAAAAATAAATGTTCTGCAATCGTCGGTGGTACACGATCCATGTTGTCAAAAATAATCAATAAACCCTTATATTGAGGGAATTTTTTTCGGAGTTTAACGTAAGCATCTCCCAATAAAAGGTTAATATCTGCCTTCAGACGTGATAAGTCTTTTTCTAAAGTTTGGCGAATGGTAGTTTTTTGTTTATCAGATCCTTTAATTTGTGCCAGTAATTTGACCATCAATTTCGCAATAAATGGAGCCTCTGGTTTGAGAGTCGCTTCTCCCTGAATACTGACAGATTTTTCCACAGTTTCCTCGGTTTCTTTCGTAATATCTTTAAACCAAGATTCAAAGTTTTCCAAAAGTTGAGCATCAAATTTTAAACCTAACTTACGCAACTCAAATTCTACTTGTTTGATGACAATTAAATATAAGTCTGTATAACGAGCATCATTAATATCGGTTTCTTCGTTAACTTCCAAATAAATTACGTGGTATTGTTTTTCCCATTGCTTCTGAATGCGTTTTAACTCCGTACTTTTGCCACAGCCGCGATGTCCGGTAAACAAAATTGTGCGGAAATCTGTGGGTTCTTGAAAGTCTAAAATTTGACTAACTTCTTCAATTGCTGAAGTTTTGCGAACTGCTGATAAATCAACATAGTAGCGCTCCATCTCTTCACCCTCTAGCGGTTCAACATTACAAACTTGAAATGCAGCTTTGAGAGTATTCGCACGCTGGTGATTCATTGGGTTTTGACTAAGTTTATAAATACGACTTTATCAACATTAAATTTTAGGCGATCGCAGTGCGATTTTACATCCGATCAAAGTTTACTTTTTGAACAAGCAAGGCAAGGCAATATTTTATACCTTAGCCAATGTGGTGCTTTTCATATACATCTTACTCTCATTCCCTTGCAGAGAAGGGATTGGGGGTTAGGTTAACGCAGAAAAGTTTTGTTAAAATAGCGATCGCTTACAAACCATTTTATTGAGTATAAGCTGATGATAACATTCAGGCTTTTATTCAATTGTCAATCCTCCAAAAGAAGGATTGTAGTCATTTTTGCTCAACTACACCGAGTTAAAGCATAAAAATTTTATATTTGACCAATTAATATTAATATCAGTAAAAAGCTGAGTATTAACAAGTTCTACAAATTATGAGCCTACAGACTTGTATATTGAGCAAAAATTTGAACCAATACCTGAGATAATTATCCATCAGTAGTGGTAAATCAAACAGCATGAGAATAAGTTTAAAAATAAATAAATCATTTTGATTGAATATGTTAGCGCTCAACTTGTTATCAAGCAAAAACAGTACAACAAGTTTATGAAAATAATCTCTAATATGATGCTTTGATTTTATCTAAAAAATACATGGAACAAGTGATTACTTTAATGCCAGATGCTTTATTAGTAACCAGTAATTTAGGAAAAATCAAAAGAGTCAATAATGCTGCTCAAAAATTACTTGGTTTTACTGAAGAAGAATTAATTGATCGACCAATATCAATGATAATAGACGACGACCAAATATTAATAGAAGCTATTTATCAACATTCTTATTTTAAAAAAAGCTTCCAGAATATAGAAGTAGTTTGTCGAACTAAAACTAGAGAGAAGCGGTTGATTTCTTTTTCTTGTTCAGTAATTCCGAAAAAAACCAAAGGATTAGAAGATATTGTCTATATTGGTCGGGATATTACTGCTCGACAGCACCGAGAACAGCTTACAAATGCCCAGTATAGTATCACTCGAATATTATCAGAATCCCAGAGTGTAAAGCAAGCAATTCCGCAAATTTTGCAGTCGATTTGTCAAAACTTGGGATGGGATTTAGGCGAACTTTGGACAGCCAATCAATATATTGGCACTTCGGTAAATAGACACAGCCTCAATGCAGTACTAAGGTGTGTGGAAATTTGGTCAAGTCGATTAATTTCGGTGCGAGAGTTTAAAGCAATTACTTGGCAAACCACCTATACACCAAGTGTTGGCTTACCTGGTAGAACTTGGATTAGACGTTTGCCCTTGTGGATTCAAGATATCACAGAAGATGGAGACAAAAGGCGATCGCAACCTGCGGCTGAGGCTGGCTTGCATGCAGCTTTTGGCTTCCCCATCTTAGACGATAGTGAAATCTTAGGGGTGATGGTTTTCTTTAGCCGAGACGTACAACCAAAAGATAAAGACCTATTGCAAATGATGGGTTCCATTGGTAGTCAAATCGCCCAGTTTATCAAACGCAAACAAGCAGAAAATGCTCTTGTCGAAAGTGAAGAACGATATCGAGATTTATTTGAAAATGCTAACGATCTGATTCAATCTGTCAATGCATCTGGTCGTTTTCTGTATGTTAACCGTGCATGGCAAGAAACTTTAGGATATAGCGAAGCTGAAATTGCGAATATGACTGTTTTCGATATTATACATCCAGACTTTAAACAAGAATGTTGGCAAAGATTTTATCGTGTATTGTCAGGAGAAAAATTCGATCAAGTAAAAGCGGCATTTGTTACTAAAGATGGTCAAAAAATATTTCTAGAAGGTAATATTAATTGTAAATTTGTCGAAGGTCATCCAGTTGCAACTCGTGGCATATTTCGCAATGTCACCCAGCGCATAGCAGCAGAAGAAGCGCTACGTCATCAGCAAGAAGAAACCGAACGTTTATTACTGAATATTTTGCCAACTGTAATCTCCAAGGAACTGAAAGAAGAACCAGCTAATATTGCCGAAGACTTTGCTGATGTCACAGTTTTATGTGCAGATATCATCGGCTTTACCGAAATTGCTGCTTCGATAAGTGCAGTTCAAGTGGTAAACTTACTTAACTCGATTTTCTCAACTTTCGATCGCCTCACGGAACAATGTGCTTTAGAGAGAATCAAGACCATTGGCGATGCTTATATAGTAGTTGGTGGCTTACCTACACGTCGTCCAGATCATGCTCAAGCGATCGCTATTATGGCACTCCAGATGCAAACTGCGATCGCTCTATTTAATACTGAAAATAACCAAAACTTCAACATCCGTATCGGCATCCATAGCGGTTCTGTAGTGGCGGGAGTAATTGATCTCAATAAATTTACTTACGATCTCTGGGGAGACACGGTAAATATCGCTAGCTACATGGAATCTCAAAGTATTGTTGGTAAAATCCAGGTTACAGAAGATACTTATCAGTATTTATGTGATGAATTTTTATTTGAAAAGCGAGGAGAAATCAAAATTCAAGGCAAAGGGGAAATGACAACTTATTTTTTGATTGGACGGAAGGGATAAAGGGAATTGGGAATTGGGAATTGGGCATTGGGCATTAGTTATTTATTCTTTCTCCCCCTACTCCCCCTGCTTCCCCTGCTTCCCCTGCTCCCCCTGCTCCCCAATCTCCCCTCACTCCCCACTCCCTACCTAATGAGCATTGGGAATCAACCGACCACAGGGATAAGTCGCTGTTTGTTTTGAAGCACTATCAGCCACTGCTGCGGGAATCTGATCTGATGGTTGGTTTTTAGCTGCTAGATAGTCTTTTTGCAGTTTATCTAAAATGGCTTCTCGCTTGTCATATACACGCTTCAGGGGACGAGGCTGGCACTTATTCAAGACGTATGCTGTTACCAATGGTAAAGCGATCGTGCTATCGGTATAACAAACAATTGTGTTAGGCAACTCTTCCGGGTCAATTTTACCCCAACTGACGGCTTCCGATGGGGTTGCTCCAGATAAACCGCCTGTATCTGGGCGCGCATCGGTAAACTGCACAAAGTAATCGTGTCCTCGTTCTTCTAATCCTAATACTTCGTGAAGCTGCGGTTGAGTTTGAAGCAAAAAGTTCTTAGGACTACCGCCACCAAGAATTACAGCCGCACTTTTGCCTCCTGACTCACGAGCATTATATGCGATCGCAGCTGTTTCATTCACATCAATTGATGGATCGATCACTAACTGCGAACCTTCCAAAGCCAAAGCCGCCACATTCATCCCAATAGAGCTATCTCCTGGAGAAGACGTATATATAGGCACACCATACTCATAAGCAGTAGCCAGCAAGCAGGAATGCTGCACACCCAGTTGCTTTTCTACCTCGCGAACATACTTACCCAGTAAATGGTGAAACTCAGCAGTTCCCATCCGCTTCTGAAAAGCTTCCCCTTGTAAAATCTTGCGGATAAACGCATCAGTTTCTAGCAGCACATCGTAACCAAAGATAATGTCATAAATGCGAATAGTCCCTTCTTGGCGCAGCTTCACATCATCCAAAAATGGATTACCAGCAAAAAGTTCAAAACCCAAACCGTAGTGCATATCGTGGTAAAGATTTGCACCAGTACTAATCATCCAGTCAATAAAGCCATTGCGAATTAAGGGTGCAAGCGCTGAAACCCCAAATCCTGCTGGTGTCATCGCACCGGAAAGGCTAACTCCCACCGTGACACCTTCTGTTAGCACATCACGACTCAGAAGTTGACAGATTTCCCGCAACCGTGCTGAGTTATAAGCAGTGAAGTATTGATCGATCAGATCCACTACACTGATATCATTGGATATAGGTGTAGGTGCGATTTTTTGACCCAGCTGTTTAGACATTTTGGCACTCCCGAACAGTAAACACGCCGAATCTAATGTTATCTAGCTTTCAAGCAAAGTGGCAGTAATTTAACTGGCCCATTTCATCAAAAAACAATCCGACGGCAATTATAGCAGTCCTCAATGATTTATGAAATTCTCTATTTCTTTTCTTGGCGGTATGCCTCCGGCACGCTATGCGAACGATAAGTTTCCGAAAATATTAAATTTAATGGAAGATTTAATAAATCGCGAGAGGTGTACGCTACCTAGATGTGAATGCGTCAACAGAGGACTCAACCAATGGGATATGTAATTGCTACTGCAAACATGAAAGGTGGCGTTGGTAAAACCACCCTCACCGTCAACTTAGCTACCTGTTTAGCTAAAAATCATGGCAAGCGCGTGCTTGTCCTTGATTTAGACAGCCAAATTAGCGCCACACTCAGTTTGATGTCGCCTTTAGATTTTGCCAAGCGACGTAAACAAAGCAAGACATTTAGGTATTTGATCGATGAAGTGATCAATCCAGACCCACAGGCAAAACTGACAATTCAAGATATTATTCAATCCCAAGTTTGTAATCTTCCCGGACTAGATTTATTGCCAGGAGACATCGACTTATATGATGAATTTGTTGTTTCCGAAATGCTACATCAACAAGCAACTGCATTAGGCGAACAAGACTTTGAAACAATTTGGAATCGTTTTGAGCGGGTCTTGATAAATAACATTTTAAAACCAGTCCGTCAAGAATATGATTTTATCCTTCTTGATTGTGCCCCCGGCTATAATTTATTGACTCGTAGCGCTTTAGCCGCCAGCGATTTTTACATCCTGCCGGCAAAACCAGAACCCTTATCTGTAGTGGGTATTCAACTGCTAGAAAGACGCATTGCCCAATTAAAAGACAGTCACGGGCATGAAACTAAAATAGATATAAAAATGCTGGGAATTGTATTTAGTATGTCCAGCGCTAACCTTCTCACTGGCAGATACTATAAACAAGTTATGCACCGTGTTGTGGAAGATTTCGGGGTAGAAAAAATTTGTAAGGTACAAGTACCAGTTGATGTCAACGTTGCTAAAGCTGTTGATAGTTTTATGCCAGCTGTTTTAAATGCTCCCCAATCAGCTGGTTCAAAAGCATTCATTCAGTTAACTCAGGAGCTGTTGCAAAAGCTATAAATACCTACTCTAAAATCATCTGAAAGCTTAGATACCCGACTTTTTAAAAAAGTCGGGTATCTACATAGCGCAAATTTTCATAAATCAGATAGGATTACTAAAAGTAATTTCTCTTTTCTATAAGTTCAGCAGTTATACGGAAGCTATATACAACAAGATTGGGCTATTGAGTGAAAAGGCCAGTAAATCTTACTAAGAAACAATGCTTACTAAAAATTCTATACAGGCAGAGAAAAATCAGGACTTGGTAATACGCCTACCACGAACTCTGAGTTATCTCGAAACCTGGGGGTTTGGCTTAACAGGTCATGTGGGATGGATTGGTACTGCTCCCATTATTCATACAGCGTTAGGGCCTAAAGCGATCTTAGTTTGGTTTGTTGGCACAATCATTTCCTTTTTACTGAACTTGCAAGTGCAAAGTCTAGGCAAACATTGGCCAGATATCGCTGGAGGAACGCCAAATTATACGACAAGGCTATTAAAGAACTTTCCTCGCTTAGGTGCTTACGTAGCATTAGGATACTTTTTTAGCTGGGCAGCAGCACCGGCACTGTATGCAATGATTCTCACAGACCTAATTAAAGTCAATTTTGAAACATCAGGTATTTCTTGTCCAGAAACTTTATTAAAAGTTTTATTTACAGTCATTCCTTTTATTTTAGCGTTCAGTGGCACTCGTGCTTTAGCGCTCCTGCATTTATTTTTTGTATTCCCAGCAATTTTATTACTGCTTTTATTTTCTATTCAAGGGGTTTTATGGTTAGCCTTCTCAACTGATGGGTTGAAATTTATTCCAACTAACACAAATAGCCTCAGCTTTCAAGAATGGGCAAAGTGGTTTTTTCTGGCTAGCTATTCAATTTATGCTTGTGAAACCACTTCTTCTTTTGTTGCTGATAGCCACCATCCCTATAAAACTTTAAAGTTCTTGACTGTAGCTGCTTGGCTAATTCCTCCAGTCTTTCTAGGTGGTTCTTGGGTATTAATGTGTTCAACTCCAAATCCAGCAATAGGTGACGATGTGTTCCTAAATCTGGTAGCAGCTTCTAAGCCTTTTTGGGGTGAATATGCCTCTTTTCTAGTAACACTTTTGATTACTGTATCTTGCCTTCTAAGTTCTGCCACCGCAGTTTCCAACTCTCCTCGGATATTATACCAACTTGCCTTGGACAGACAGATCGCTCCTATATTTGCATTAGTTTCACCTCAAGGTGTCCTTGGGCCAGCTATCTTCGTTACCTTTCTCATCAGTTTGCTGTGTCTAAATTTGGGAAATATATCTCAACTTGTCACAGTCGCAGGAACCTGTTATCTGATGTCCATCATGGGATTACATCTGGGATTATGGTTGTGTCGGGGGAAACCCCATGTGTTATGGCCTTGGTGGTCGCTTGGTTTTTTCTTTTTAGAAGCGGTAGTTCTAATAGTAGGAGGTTTAGCTTGGAATTGGAGAGATTTTTCAGTGGGATTATTATTACCCATTGTTCTGATGATAGGAGATGTAGGGCTACGTCGCTTAAGATTTGCACCATTCCAATTGGAATGGTGGACACAGCGTTACTATACTCGGTCTAATATAAACAATTCAGACTTTCTGATCCTCCAGGTGATTGTCCTCGTATCATTAATTTGTATTACTGCCACAAGCAGTTGGGTTATCCGCGATTTATTAGGCAGAGTTTCTGATAATCCTCAAAACTCTTTGCTCGCAATTCTGTTAGTGACGCTCTCTTTGATTGGGGTTGCGATCGCTTGCTGGACAACTCTACCACAAATTGTTGCTATTGATGAGGCGCGCAAACAAGCAAAAAACTTATTTATTACTACTCTCGATACTGTTCCTGATACTGTTTTAGTGTTAGATGAAAATGGGACAATTTGTCAGACAAATGCTGCTGCTGAACATTTATTTCAAACAACTGTTCAGGAGTTACTGGGAAAAAAGTTGAATCAACTTTTAATCTACTATCGTGGTAAACCAGACAAATGGTCTATTAGGAGTGAGCAAACTTTAAAAATCAACCAATGTCTAATAATTGTTGAATCGACTATTTCTCAGCCATTTAATTCCCAACTCCGAGAGTATGTTGTTATTGTCCGTGACATCACTAAGCGGAAGTTAGTAGAGGAAGAATTAGTTCAATATCGTTATCAGCTTGAAAAACTGGTTCTAGAACGCACTATTGAACTTATTAGAGTGAATCAACAACTTGAGCAAGATATTATCAAGCGTCAACAAGCACAAGAACAATTACTGCACAATAGTCTTCATGATGGGCTAACCGGATTACCTAACCAACAATTATTTATGGAGCGGGTGCAGCAAGCAATAGAATGTACCAAACAGCAAAATAATTATTTATTTGCCGTACTATTCTTAGACATAGACCGTTTTAAAGTTGTTAATGATAGCCTGGGACATCTACTAGGAAATCAACTTTTGATTGCTATTTCCCATCGGCTAAAGTCAGTTCTGCGAACCGGAGATATAGTTGCTCGTTTTGGTGGAGACGAGTTCACAATCTTAATTGAGGAAATCGAGGATATCAATATCGCCATACAGGTAGCCGAGCGAATTAAAAAGGTGCTAGCTATGCCATTTCAATTAAATGAGCATAGAGTGTTTACTAATGCTAGTATTGGCATCGCTTTAAGTAAACCAGATTATGAACAAGCAGCGCACATTCTCCGCGATGCCGATGTAGCGATGTACCGTGCCAAATCACTTGGTAAGGCACGCTATGAGGTTTTTGACCAAAAGATGTATGAGGGTGCATCTTTGCTATTGGAATTAGAAACTGCTTTGCGAAATGCGCTGCTCAAGCAAGAAGAATTTCGCCTTGATTACCAGCCAATTATTTCACTAATAACTGGCAAAATTATTGGATTTGAGGCTCTCTTACGTTGGTATCATCCAGAAAGAGGACTCATTTCTCCTCAAGATTTTATTCCCTTGGCTGAAGAAACGGGAATGATTGTTAGTATCGGAGAATGGGTGCTTTCTGAAGCCTGTCAGCAAATGCACAGATGGCATCAACAATTTCCTTGCTCAATACCCCTGACAATTAGCGTAAATTTTTCTGGTAAACAAATCACGCAACCTGATGTGTTTAAACAAGTTAAACATATTTTGCAGGAAACTGGACTGGAGCCATGTAGTTTGAAGTTGGAGATTACTGAAACTTTGTTGATGGATAATTTTGAATTAGCTACCACCGTGCTTTCTCAGTTAACAGAGCTAAATGTTGAGATGCACATGGATGATTTTGGGACTGGTTATTCATCCTTGAGTTATCTACACCGCCTACCAATCAAAACCCTGAAGATTGACCGCTCTTTTGTTACTAATATAGGCAGTCGAGGAGAAAATTTAGAAATTGTGAGAGCGATTGTGACATTAGCTCATAATTTAAATATGTCTGTAACGGCAGAAGGGATAGAAACTGTAGAACAATTAGCGCAATTGAAGGCGTTACAATGTGATTATGGACAAGGGTATTTTTTCTTACCACCTATGAAAAGTTCAGAAGTAGAAATACTACTTTCTGCTAATTTGTGTTACAAAAACTTTTTAAAGAGGTGAGAATGTTGATATCGAATTATTTTTGGAGAAACACCTTGTAAAATTGGGCAATTAGTTCTACTTGATAATTTGCATTAGTGTAGTACTGGCTGTAGCTGAAATTCTTCTGCATTATTAAGTAACCCTTCTTCTAACAAAAGTTCATTAATAAAAGTATCAATTTTATCTCGACTAATATTTTGCATTACTATAATATGGGCCCAATTTTCAAAAAATGCTAACTGCCACTTTTTAATTAACCTTTGAGAAGGTTTTTGAAACACTACGGTATTGGAAAAATTATTTAACATACATGGATATTCTCTGATTTGAAGTTGTTGGAAAAGATATTGGGCATTATTAATACAGGTATTTGCCTCTTTCGCTAATCCAGCATAACCTCTGGTTTGTAGTGCATACCAGAGAATCAAGGGAGTATGACCGTTTCTAGAACCCAAAATAGTTGTATCTTTTGAACCAATATATTCAATTTCTGTTTCAACTTTTTCTACCCATTTCTTCTTAGTTAAAACTACACCACAAGGTAATGGAGAACCAATGAATTTAGCAGAAATAGCTACACTATCTATGGGCTTTTGAAAGTTAACTTGGGGAGCGCCATCTAAAAACGGTAATATTAATCCTGAAAGTGCAGCATCACAATGAATATAGTAATCTTTAATCTGATGACGTTCTAAAATTTCTAGAACTTTATCTAAGTTATCAATTGCACCTTTGACAGTAGTCCCAATATTTAAATTGATGATGGCTGGATAACTACAGTTTTCGCTAATTAGTTGTTCAAAATGGTCATAATCCATCTCTCCATTGATTTGTGAATTAACAACATTATGTTGGATGCGGAATAATTTCGCGGCTTTGGGAATTGAGTAATGAGAGTCTTGTGATGAGTAAAGAATCCCATTAGGGTAAATTTCTCTTGCTAAGAACATTCCATATAAATTACCTTCAGTTCCACCAGCAGTAACATAACCCCAAAACTGACTCTCTGGAATCTTATAGAGGTGAGCAAAAAAAGATAATACTTCTTGCTCAAACTTACGAGAATGGAGACCAAAATCTGGCTCAATATATGGGTCTCCAGCATTATTTAACAGATGATTGAAAAATTTAGCGATCGCACTGTAATCACAACTTAAATTATATGGATAACCTGCATGATACTGCGATCGCTGTTCTATTTGCAGCAAAAAATCGGCCAACTCTGTAGCAACTTTATTTGACATATCTTTTTCTCTCTTGAATTTTGAGTTAATGGATGTTTTAGTCTAAATTCTACGTATTAATCCATACCTTTATATTTTCTTAATAATTTAGCAGTCCCCCTTTCCTTAAAGAAGATACAGTTAAAACACGTAGCCATCTTCAGTAAAAATACTCGATTTTTTTGTTCCAAATTATATTATCCTTAGTATATACGTATTGGACAAAAGGACTATAATGTGTATTACGCAAAATATCTATTTCAAGCGCTGACTCAAAAAACTTCTCCCTCGTTTTACTACGTAAAACAATCCCTCTCCGATTTGGAGAGGGAAAAACTTGAAATTTAGTTAAAAATAGGGAGAAGTTCGTCGATTTAACGTATATTTACTAGAACTCTCCAGCTAAGGCTGCAACGCAACGATCGCAAATTAAGGGATGTTCTGCTGATTCTCCCACATAAGTAGAGTAGTTCCAACAGCGATCGCATTTTTGTCCGTCTGCATTCACTACAGCAATTGTCCAGTCTTCCGTTTGCGCCGTATATTTTAATCCTTGCAACCCTTGAGTAGAATCTAATAATTCCACCTGGGAAGTCAGCAATAGATACCGCAGTTCGTCAATCCCGTTACCCTTAACGGGGTTAAAGGCTTTGATAGCATCACCTAACTGTTTATCAGGTATGTAAATCAAAGCTTTTGCTTCCAGGGAAGAACCAATAAGTTTTTCAATCCTGGCTTGTTCTAACACCTTATTAACATCGGTGCGGAGTTGTCGTAGTGTTTCCCAAAATCTCGCCAATTCTGGATTCCGCCATTTTTCCTCAATCTGCACCCAACCGGCTTGAAATACCGATTTGTAAGGTGTTTTGTAGGGGAGATATTGCCAAATATCCTCGGCAGTGTGGGATAATACTGGTGCGATCGCTCGTGCTAAATTATCTAAAGCTATTTTCAGCACCGTTTGACAACTGCGACGGCGGAAAGCATCCTTTGCACTGATGTATAACCTATCTTTGGCAACATCTAAATAAAAGTTGGATAAATCCACCACGCAGAAATTCTGTACAGTTTGGAAAAAGCGGAAGAATTGGAAACTCTCAAAGGCTTCGGTTACTTCCTCAAATACCTCGCCGATGCGGTGTAGCATATAACGGTCAAGTTCTGGCAATTCCTCAAAGGGAACTGTATCTTTTTCTGGGTCAAAATCATCCAAGCTACCCAGCAAAAACCGCGCCGTATTACGAATTTTGCCTCTAACATCATTCATCTGCTTGATGATGTTTTTGCCAATGCGGACATCGCCGGAGTAGTCTACCGATGATACCCACAATCTCAATACATCTGCACCGTAAGCCGGTTCTACTTTTTGATTTTTCCCGCCTTCAATGATTATATTTGGGTCAACCACATTTCCTTCAGACTTACTCATCTTTCGCCCTTGTTCATCCAAAGCGAAGCCGTGAGTTAGCACAGTTTTGTAAGGCGCAATGTCATTCACTGCTACACTGGTGAGCAAGCTGGATTGAAACCAACCGCGATGTTGGTCGGAACCTTCCAAATAGATATCAGCAGGATAGCGTAACTCTGGACGCTGTTGGACGACAGATGCCCAAGATGAACCAGAATCAAACCATACATCCATTGTGTCTGTACCTCTGCGGTAAGACTTACCATTATTACGATAAGATTCTGGTAATAACTCCTCAACGGATAATTCCCACCAAGCATCAGAACCTTTTTCGGCGATAATTCCTTGGACGTGGTTGATAATTTCCTCATTTAGCAATACTTCCCCGGTGGCTTCATCGTAGAAAACGGGAATGGGTACACCCCAACTGCGCTGACGAGAGATGCACCAATCGGAACGTTCCGCTACCATTGGCGTGATGCGATTTTCACCTTGGGCTGGAATCCATTTTACCGTGGCGATCGCCTTTAATGCTTCTTCTCTAAATCCTTCCACAGAAGCAAACCATTGTTCAGTGGCGCGGAAAATCGTTGGCTTTTTCGTCCGCCAATCATAAGGATACTTGTGAGGATATGCTTCTTCTTTCAACAAAGAACCAGCCGCACTTAAAGCATCAATCACCGCCTGATTCCCATCACCCAACACATTTAACCCCGCAAACTCTCCCGCTTCTTCGGTAAAATTGCCGTTGTCATCCACTGGTGCAAGGATTGCTAAACCGTAACGCTGACCAACAATGTAATCTTCTTGACCGTGACCGGGTGCAGTATGTACCAATCCAGTACCCGATTCAGTAGTGATGTAATCGCCACCCACAACAATTGGACTTTCGCGGTCATATAGAGGATGACGATAAGTAGTATGTTCTAAATCATTCCCTTTGAATGTGGCTTTTACAGTTAACTCAACTCCCAACGTTGAAGATAAACGTTCGATTAAATCAGCAGCAACAATCAGGTATTTAAAATTACTCTGGGCTTCTCCCTCTGGGTGAGAAACTTCCACCACTGCATAATTTAAATCTGCATTCACCGCCACAGCCAAATTCCCCGGAATAGTCCAAGGTGTAGTTGTCCAAATAGCCACACCCAAATCTGACTGATATTCCGCCAACAGTGGTTTTACAGCTTCCGCCAAACTTGTAATTGCAAAAGCTGCATAGATACTGCGGGAAACGTGACCTTCAGGATATTCCAACTCAGCTTCAGCCAAAGCAGTTTTAGAACTCGGACTCCAGTGAACCGGCTTCAAACCGCGATAGATGTAGCCTTTTAAGAACATCTGACCAAACACGCCAATTTGAGCCGCTTCATATTCCGGCTTCAGAGTTAGATAAGGATTTTCCCAATTACCCCAAATACCGTAGCGTTTAAAATTTTGGCGCTGGTTATCTACTGTAGCTAGGGCAAATTCTTTCGCTTTTTGGCGCAGTTGTAGAGGTGTTAAATTTTGCCGTTCTGCTGACTTCATGTTCTGCAAAACTTTCAACTCAATTGGCAAGCCGTGACAATCCCAACCAGGAACGTAGCGCACTTTACGCCCTTGTAGCAGTTGGTAGCGGTTAATAATATCTTTGAGAATTTTATTTAAGGCATGACCAATATGGAGTGAGCCATTAGCGTAGGGAGGCCCATCGTGCAGTATAAATAATTCGCCGGGGTTATTTTCAAAGAGGCGATCGTAAATTTTATTTTCTTCCCAAAATTTCTGGATTTCCGGCTCACGCTTGATAGCGTTTGCCCGCATCTCAAAGTTAGTCTTGGGTAGGTTTACAGTATCTTTGTAACTTCCTGATTCGGTCACAGTCTCATGCCTAAAATTAGGTGTGCAGGTTTTATCAATTATAGAAGATGGTATGGAAACCAAAATTTGCTATTTGAACGCGAGTTTGATAAACCTCTCCCTACCTTGAATTTTCGTTCATAAAGTTGCAAATAAAAGATAGGACTCTTCCACAAGGGCTTAGGGCGTGTTTTCAAAGTCTTAGATCCCCCCAACCCCCCTTAAAAAGGGGGGCAAAGAGTCTCTTAAAGTCCCCCAATTTATCGGGGGATTTAGGGGGATCTAAAAAGTTAGGAGGCTAAACGAGCAGTTTGAAAACACGCCCTAGGCGTAGCCCGTCGTAGACATCGCCACTATAAGGCAATACAGTTCAGTAAGGTTAAAACTCTTTGCCAAAGTCAATTTTTTTAACGAACCGCAAAGGACGCAAAGGACGCTAAGATACAAGGCTGGGTTGACGTAAAGAAACCCAACTTACATTTAATGCACAAATTTAGTCTTGACACGGCACTAAATTTATGCATCAGTGGATTATTGGAGCAAAGGAGTTGTACTGTTACCGTTAATTGACACATTCGCAATTGCAGCTTGAGCAGGTTGACTGGCAAGAACCGCTACAATTGGAGCAGCTTTTGAACTAGATTTTTTATTTCTTTTTCCATTAGAGCCGCCAGCCTTAGAATACTCTATACTGTTTCTGCCGTAGATAGTTGCAACTCCACTTAGCATTCGTTCAGACATTTCGGAGAGGGCTTTATCCATCTGGGTTGCTGTCTTACGCGATTCTTCAAGATTGGACACAAGCGTGTTATGAGCTTCTAACGTCGCACGGGTAGTATTGATGAGGTGGTTGTAGGCTTCAATGGTTAATCCATGTCCTAAATCCAGATTTTCATCAACGGATTTAAGCAAGGCGAGACGAAGCTGGGCTTTTTCAACAGCAGCAGAGCCACGAGTTCTTAAAGACATGAGATATCCTTTTTTTTAATAATTCCTTTTTCAACATAGTGGAGTATCCTTTTGCCTGAGATGGGTAGTTTTGTGGATTTATTTCATTAAAATTTCAACGAAATAACTACGAGTTTATCTGTATTTTTACTCATCTTTCATATCTATTTGTTGTTTGAGAATAAGTGCAATCAGCAAATGCGAACGCCAAATCAACAAATGCGAACGCCAAATCAACAAATGCGATCGCCGAATCAACAAATGCGAATACCAAATCAACAAATGCGATCGCTAAATCAACAAATGCGATCGCCGAATCAACAAATGCGAACGCTAAATCAGCAAATGCGAACGCTAAATCAGCAAATGCGAACGCCGAATCAACAAATGCGATCGCCAAATCAGCAAATGCGAATGCCAAAATAACATTAGAAAGGGGAAACTAGAACATCTAATTCCCTCCCCTTTATAAGCTACGGTGTACACACAAGTTGAATTACCCCCCTTAATCCTCCCTTGTAAAGGGGGGAAAAAAGAAATCTATCTAGTTCCCTCCCCAATACATACGGGGAGGGGTAGGGTGGGGTAAAAAAACTTTATACAATCAATCATGACTTTCCAAACATTCTCTTAACCCAAGCTACAATTTACAATAAAAATCTTAGCCAAAATAGTGAAGAATTTCAGTCTGCCTTTTTAAAGGGGGTTGGGGGAATCAAAAGCCTGTAGCGCAACTCTAGAAGACTTGTGTGTACACCGTAGCTCAGACTTGGAGAGGACAGTTTTGCCTAGTAAAACCAGGGAAAGGTTTTTAGACGATTAGGCGATTAATCAGAAATTTTGCGGAGATTGAGAGTTAATCGACATAAAGTAGTATACTTTTTTGGGTTGCCTAAAGCTATCAAAAAGTTTCGTCTAAAAACCAATAATTTTGGGGTTGCTCTAATGCTAAGTCCTGTAACAACAGTCAGTATATTTCAAAAACAACCCGACCCTAAAGCATTCTCAGCAGGTGAAGTCATCTTTGCAGAAGGACAGTCTGGTGATATTATGTACGGCATTCTCGAAGGAGAGGTAGATATAGTAGTCAATGAAAAGGTTGTAGAAACCATTGAAACGGGCGAAGTTTTTGGTGCTGGGATACTTGTAGGAGTAGAAAGTAGAACTTACACAGCTATTGCCAAGGAGAATACCAAACTAGGTTTTCTTGATAAAGAAGGGTTTCTGTTTGCCGTTCAGGAAACACCTATGTTTGCCATACAGGTGATGAAAAGTTACTCAGAACGTCTGAGTCGTTTACAGCGGATGGTCTAAATCTCTGGGCGTTGCTGAATGTAGAGACGTAAAATTTTACGTCTCTACAAGGATTTTTCACCGCAATGCACAATCGTTTTCATACCGCAATCAGCAACGCCAATCTCTGATTTGGTGAGGTAGTGGGGTGTTCTCTGAAGTAGCTTTTCTGGCTTCTGTCTTTTTTGTGAAAGGTGCAAGATTTACCGGAGATAGCAATGGCACGTAAACGGTTGATTATTGAAATGGGGATGGGAATAGATCAACATGGACAAGAGCCTACAGTAGCAGCATCTAGAGCAGTACGGAATGCGATCGCTCACAATGCCTTACCTGGTGTTTGGGAAGTGGCAGGTTTAAGTCACCCCAATGAAATGATTATAGAGGTTCAGGTAGCAGTTCCATACCCAGAACAAGTTAGAGAAGAAGAAGTACTAGCTGTATTACCATTTGGTCAAAAAACTCTGACTGTAGAATCTGGAGGCATGATAGTTCAAGGGCGGGCGATTCCCGAACTTAACGATAAAAATGATGAGATGTTGATTGCGATCGCATCTGTTACAGTTCTGATCGAATCGCCAGATTAGCTCAGATCCCCGACTTCTTAAAGAAGTCGGGATCTGGTTGTTTCAGTATATTAATCATAATAAAATTAGCCGCTCTAATCATAATAAAATTAGCCGCTCTGCGCTAAACTAAAAATATTGGGAAAAAATCTCTGGCAGTAAATTCAATACACCCCTAATCTTTACCACTGCGGCGATAATGTCTCAAGAGTATAACGAATCACTTCAAATTCAGGAAATCACCAAACTCAAACCGAAACACTTTGCTGATTTAGTCAGATCGGCACAATTGATTTTCGACCCCACAGCAGGAGTTTCGGGAAGACACATAACAGTTGATTGGGAGCAATTCGGAATTCCCCGCGATGTGGTAGACAATCTCAAATCACTTGGTCAACAGTACCAATACGCATCTCCTCACATCCCTGTTGAAGTCATTTGGAGTCAATTAACTCCCGAAACTCGTATTTGGTTTGTTGAAAACAAAGATAAGTTGTGGCAGCTTGAAGAAGCTTTCCCAGCCCTTGATGAAGATTGAACTTCACACCAAAAATAAAAGACGCAAATTTATCCTTTGCGTCTTATTTATAAATTTTGAACGATTAGAAACTGAATGTGGTTCTTAGTGCGCCAATAATAATATCATCGTTGTCATTATTATGATCTGGGGATGTTAACCAGATGACTCCTGGGGTAATGGTGATATTCTCACTCAGCTTATACTGATAAAAAGCCTCAATATGATAGGATGTATCGGGATCTTTATTGATACCTGCATTGCTGAGAGAATTGCTCACACTGGTAACTTTCGGTTCCATACCCACAATAATGCCTCCAATGTTACCTGCTTTACCAAGATCCGGGAAAGCTAGCGTTACCGCATAGTTCCATATCTCAGCATCACCAGGAGTATCTGAAACGATGCGAGCTTTGGTCAAGCCAGCCCAACCGCCAATCACAAATTTTGAGCTAGGTTGGAAGGATGCTTCTATACCGTAGGAGTTACTAGAAGCATTCTCTAATATGTTATTAGCGTTATTGCTCCCGCCACTACCATTGGCAAAAAAAGTATTTTTGTAGGCGTTAAGGTAAGTCAAACCAACGGTAATTTGATTAGTAGGCTTAACAGTTAACTGTGCGATCGCACCATAAGCACCGTTGAATAGTCCAGAGCCTAGCTGAGGATTAGCTGTATCATTTCCTAAATACCCCAAGCTTAGTTCTAGCTTATCACTGAACTCGTGTTTGATTCCTATACCAGCACCATTGGCTAGATAATAAATTGGGTTGCGAGTCCCAAAATGGGAAAAAGCACCGCTACCGCCGTCCCCATCTAGATATGGGTTGACTGTATTAGTAAAATCATCAATTGCACCTGCATTTGCTTCTAGGGTGATTCCTGTCTTCTTGCCGAGAGGGAACTGATACAACAGCGCGTCTATCACAACTCCATTATTGTTGTTACCACCAGCAAATCGGAAGTCACCTTCTGGTGTAAAGGTGGCAGTATCAGAGAACAGACCTAAGTTTGTTGCTTGAAGTCGTGTTCTAAGTAAATCTTTCCCAGTAAAACTGGTGTCGAGATTCAGACGCACCCGATCTCCAAGGACAGTATTTTGGTTGACTTTTTGCCCATTAACTGTATTCCCACTTATAACACTTGCGATCGCTATTACCACTTCCCCGTTTAGTTTGGTTGTGGTGGAAAACTGATGTGCCTCCAATTCCGCAGTTTTAGCTTCTACGGCATCTACACGACCTCGGAGTGTCGCCAATTCTGCTGAAAAATCTGTTTGCAGTTTTTGTAATGTGGCTAAATCTTGTTTAGTAACTAAATCACCCGTAGCTGTAGCAATAAGTTCATTAACACGATCGAGACAAGCATTTAAACCAGCAGCAAACTCATATCGCGTTAATGCCCGATTCCCGCGATAAGTGCTATTTGGGTATCCTGCAATACAGCCATAGCGCTCAACCAACGACTGCAATGCTTGGAATGCCCAGTCAGTGGGTTGTACATCAGAAAATTGAGATACTGAGGTAACTTGGCCCGTTATCTGAGTTTGTGTGTCTGGATTATGTAAAACTGGTTGATTGATTTCAGACGTACCTGATGTTTCACCTGCAAATGCAGCAGTATTCACAAATAGCATTGCACAGCAGACTGCTGGACTAATTAGCAGATATTTACAGAATTTTTGCATTTTTCTCCTCACACTTATTGATAATTCACACCCAAACAGCGCTTTTTAAAGGCGTGTTTATGAGAATTCTTCTCAGTAATTTTATCAGAAGCAAGCAATTTTTTTCACAAAAAAAGTCAAGAAATCCTAATTATTCCGGGAAAACTAAATTACAGAAGGCTGCATCACTTGAAAAAGTTTGCTTGTTACTCATTACACAGGAAACTCAGGATGAAATTATGTGTCTTGAATGAGAATGAGAATTATTATAGTATTAAATTTAGAATAGTTCTCATTGTCAACAGGAATTGTGACAGAGGCAGAATAGTATCTATTTTGAGGAGAAAACACCGTGATGGGGAATTACACAGGACTTAGAACAGGTAGACAAAGAAGCGGCATCTTGTCGATAATTGCTCTGTTAATGTTATCAATGACTACTGGCTGTAGCCAATCGAATCCGAATCAGGGAGGAACTTCTGAGGAGTCGCCACCAGCACAGGGTATTACATCCACCCCAGTAGCGCAGTCGGGAAAAACTAAAGTAGTGACAACATTTTTGCCGATATATTTGTTTACTAAGGCAGTAGCGGGGAATGTAGCAGATGTGGAAATTTTAGTACCACCGGGTACGGAGGTACATGAGTACCAAGCGACACCAGAAAACGTCAAAGCGATCGCAACTGCGAATGTGTTAGTTAAAAATGGTTTAGGTTTGGAGGGATTTCTGGAAAATACTGTCAAAAATGCCCAAAATTCCAAATTAGTTGAAATTGATGCAAGTAAAGGTATTAAACCCTTAAATGAAATTTCGCCCGTTGTGAAAACAGCGAAAAATGATGAAGACAAAGAACACACCCAAGGTAATCCTCATGTTTGGTTAGATCCAGTTTTGGCAAAACAAGAGGTAACTAACATTCGGGATGGTTTAATTGCTGCCAACCCAGGAAATAAAGCTACTTATGAAGCCAATGCTGGGGCTTATATTAAAGAATTAGAAGGTTTAAATAATGAATTTCAGCAGACTTTACAAAAAACTCCTAGTTGCACCTTTATTACCTTTCATGATGCATTTCCATATTTAGCAAAACGCTATAACCTCAAACAAGTTGCTGTGGTGCAAATTCCCGAAGATCAACTTTCACCAACGGATGTGCAAAATGCAGTTAATGCTGTGAAAAAGTACAAAGTTAAAGCTTTATTTAGTGAACCAGGAGTAGATAATAAATTGCTAGTTAGCCTCTCCAAAGACTTGAAGTTAACTTTACGTCCTCTGGATTCTCTGGAAACTGGTGAAACAGATCCGCAGCATTATTTCCAGGCAATGAAAGCTAACTTACAAATTCTGGAAACCTCATGTAAATGAGTACAGACGCGATGAATCGCGTCCGTACAAGAGTTGTAAATCTAATTTATAAACCATCAGTTTTTTAAAATTAATCAATAATGAATCAAGACATTGCTATTTTGAAGGTAGAAGGATTAACTGTGTATCAAGGCAGCTATCTAGCTGTTCGAGATGTTTCCTTTGAATTGTTGCCAGGAACAGATACAGCCATCGTCGGCCCCAATGGTGCTGGTAAAAGTACACTGGTAAAGGCGATTTTAGATTTGATACCTCGAAGTAATGGTACGATTGAAATATTAGGTCGCCCAATTGCAAGGCTGGGGCGTTTACGACACCTGTTGGGCTATATGCCGCAAAATTTCATCTTTGACCGCAGCTTTCCTATTTCTGTCAGCGAATTAGTGGGATTGGGATGGACTAAAGAAGGGAAAAAAGGAGATTTATTTTTTTCTAAGCTGTGGAGAAAAGACAGAGAAAAATCGGTAGCAGTAGTAGAAGCTTTACGACGAACTGATGCTTATCATCTACAGCATCAAGCTATTGGTACTCTTAGCGGTGGTCAACTCAAACGGGTGTTGTTGGCTTATTGTTTAGTAATGCCTCGGAAACTTTTGGTACTCGATGAAGCCTTTGCTGGTGTTGATGTGCAAGGTTCAGCAGATTTTTACGCTTTGCTAAATGAATTAAAGCGAGAGGAGGGGTGGACGGTATTGCAAGTTTCTCATGATATTGATATGGTAAATCGCCATTGCGATCGCGTGCTTTGTCTTAACCAAAGTATTGTTTGTACTGGTAAACCAGAAATTGCCCTTTCACCACAAAACCTATTAGCAACATACGGCCCAGGTTTCAGCCGCTATCAGCACCAACATTAAAATAATTCGTAATTCGTAATTCAACTCACAGAATAAATATGGATTATTTTTTCAATGATTGTCAGATAGCAAGGCTGGCGATCGCCAGTAGTAATGATTTGATAAAGTTATTAGAATTCCCGTTTATGCAGCGGGCGATCGTCGGTGCTGTGTTAATGGGGATACTTGGCGGGATGTTGGGTAGTTTTGTCACCTTGCGTCAGTTGTCCTTTTTTAGCCACGCCGTTGGTCATGCAGCCTTAGTAGGTGTGGCGTTAGGTGTGCTTCTACAAATAAATCCTACTTGGATGCTGTTACCTTTTACCTTAGTTTTCGGGGTGATTGTTCTCTACTTCATCGACAAAACCGATTTAGGTAGCGATAGCGTCCTTAGTATAGTGCTATCCGGGGCATTAGCGATCGGTGTGATTCTCACAAGCCTGATTAAAGGATATCGTGGCAACTTGATGGCGGTGCTGTTCGGCGATATTCTAGCGATCGATACCACAGATTTGATTTTGACGCTGCTAGTACTTGTGGGAGGTAGCATATTTTTACTATCAACCCTGCGGCAGCAAATTTTGTTAACCCTGAACCCTGATGTAGCCCAAGTTCAAGGCATTCCCGTCCAATTATACCGCTATATGTTTGTGGTCTTGCTTTCCCTCGCCGTTGCTGTAGCAATTAAAGCCGTCGGTGTTTTACTTGTGAACGCCTTTTTGGTTATTCCCGCCTCCACTGCCAAACTGATGAGTCACCACTTTAGCCGTTTTCTAGTCATATCGGTGATAGTTGGTTCCATTAGCAGCATTGCTGGCATCATTGTCTCAGGTATTTTCAACTTTGCTTCTGGCCCAAGTATTGTTCTTGTCCAATTTCTGCTATTTGTAGCCGTTTTCATCTGGTTTAAATTGAATTTGAAAGCTGCATAAATATTTTTTCTCCAAGGGCTTGCTATATTCTGGGATGTTTGCTACATTTATTAATCGTGGCTCACAAAAGCCCCAGCCGGGATAGCTCAGTTGGTAGAGCAGAGGACTGAAAATCCTCGTGTCACCGGTTCAAGTCCGGTTCCTGGCATCGAATACAGCTAAAAACGCTTCTGGCATAACGCATCCACTCGCAGTAGACTTGCATCCAGTACTAAACTGATGCAGGTATCAGTAGCAGCTACAATGCTTGTTAGTCATACAGTTGACAGCACGAATAAAAGATAGTCAAGGACGAAGTACTATATCCTTAACTTCAGTACACGATGGGAATTTGTGTGAATCTAGTAACATTGTGCTGTTGCTACAACAGTGTTTAGTGAAGGTTATTTGATGAAATATGACAAGTCGAATACATGAACTATCGCTACACTGCATTGGATGCAAGTCTACTGCACCTCTTGTAATTTACTTTCCCTATCGATGAGCGTGTTGAGAGATGACGTGTCAACAAGGGAAAGCGTATGTGTTTGTTTGTTCATCCTTTGGTGATTGTGACAGCAGTTTAGCAACATACTGAGGTCGATGTAATGAAATATTGCTGTGTGATGTGATTGTAAATATTGATGGGTAGGTTCTATCTGATTTGTTTACTGCAATAGGAAAATAGAATGGCTGCTACCCCAGATTTAACACTTGTTCAAGTTCACGATAAATGTACTAACTCCGAAGTCAAAGCATACATAGCTTCAATGCCTTCATTACCGATAGGGATAAAATTGTGTGAGTTTTTGTCTATATTTATGCAAGCCTGTGCTGTTGCACAAATTGAAGCGAATAAAGCTAACGGCGATAGCTTAAAGAAAGGAAATGCTTTGGATAGTTACTCTTTACCAGTAACAGGTACGGTACAAACTGATGCCACTAATAACATTCAATTTTTCACTTCTGTTTATAAAATGAGTATTGTAACCGCAGTAAATAACGGCTGTAGGTCTGTGCCTACTTATATCTAGTCCCTAACACTCTTTTTGTAAAATGCTATGTTTTAGTCGTATATTTAGTGTTGCTTAAAGTGTCGTCTTTATTGGTGACACTTTTTATTTGGCAGTTTTATGACTTGTAACTATATTCCTCAATAGGAGTTACCTTACATACTAATACCCCAAGATTGCATTATTGCTTTCCTGGGGTATTTTTTTATGGGGTGATATGTGTTTTTGAGAGTGACAGAATTTATGACAGTTTTAAAGTCTTGGAGAGTCTAACTTGTTACTACGGACATTGACAAAGGTGAAGCCAGGAAAACATCTTCAGATTCAGCGCGTTCTTCGGAAGATTTTTACAGATGCACTGGTGCGCGAAGGAATTGTAATTCCTATTCGTGCCGAAAGTGCTGAAGGCTAATGAAAGCAGGAATTGAGATCGAGTTTAAACCCGATTTCAATTCAATCTACTAAAATCTCTGATTTGTTAATTGAACTTCTAAAAATTAAACTGAGTAAATTTTAAATCCAGAAAATTTGTGTTTACTTATACAACAAAGTAGTAACAATTGTTATACGCTTGAAAAGCCCTTTACTTTTATACTTTTGGCGAAACTTCACCGCCAAAAAAGCACCAGAGCGATAGGAAATTACTTATTACTAAGTGCGATTGATAGTTATCAAACGTAAACTTGGTTAAGTTGAATATATTCTTGTCAGCAGTATAGGTGACTTCCTCCGCTCTGGTTATTTATTTTAATTATCAAGTTTGCAACTTTCACAACCCTGTAGAGACACGATACGCTAACGCGTCTCTACAACCTCGTAGTTGGCGCTGTCTTTGGAAAGCGCCAACTACGAACAATGTCTACTCCTCAATCTAACCAATTAATTTCTGCCAGCTAATAGGCCCGAGAATACCATCGGCATCTAAACTATTTTGCTTTTGAAAGTTCTTAATTACAACCTCTGTTTGTGGCCCATAGACACCATCATTATCAACACCTAAACGGTATTGCAAGTATCTCACAACCGCACCACCAGCATGGTTTGGTCTGATAATTCGTTTTGCCAAAATTAGATTTATGGCATTCCATGTAGTTTCATCAGCAACTCCAGTCGGCTGAGTTCCGACAATAGTCTGAAACTTTTCTACGGCAGATTTGGTATTAGCACCGGTGGAGCCATCTTCGACTAACGCCTTACCATTTTTATCGGTTATTTTGAGTCTATTTAAGGATTTTTGCAGTCTGAGAATAGTGGAATCTACATTTTCTTCTTCATCTGGTACAGGGTTAACAGGAACACTTGATACTTTACCAGTTAAGCCTTTAACGATCGCATTGGCCATTGCTTCTGGATTAAAAAGATTCATATCTTTTTGTGAGTCCACAAAGCAACCTTCTACCAGAATCGCGGGCATATCTGTATTTTTCAGAACATACAAGTGGGAACCACTCTTAACCCCACGATTAAAAAATCCCAATTTGATGATTTCATCTAATACAGGTTTAGCGATTTTTCTCCCTGTATCGCTATTGGCATATACTTCTGTGCCATTAGCTTGGGCGTTAAAACAGTTAAAATGAATCGAGACGTAAATATCTACTTTACTGCTATTCGCTGTAGAACATCTTTTTGAAAGTGAGTCACGGACTGTACTAGCACTACTTGGTCTACAGACTACCACCTCATTGCCTAAAGCTCTTAACTTCGCTATAACTCTATTTCCAACATCAAGAGTTAAATTATCCTCAAATTTAATCCCACTGGCTCCTGTATCTGGTGGACAATTGTGACCGCTATCAATTCCAAATTTCATGATTTCATCCTCAATTTACTTACTTTTTACACTAGTTCAAAACTCTTCCAATTATATAGACAAAGTTTTGTTGATAAATTTGTTGAAGTACTTGTTCGCAATGTCCGCATTATCTTCCGCATTACTACGCTAGCAAACAAAATAAGTTTTTCTGCGAACCTGAACAGCAAATCTTATGGGATCAAACCAACTAATTCTAAAATAGATTTTAACCAAAAACACAACTATTATAATTTATCAAAATCGGGAATAACCCATTAACTTTTGCAATAAATTGCAATGCCTCAATCACCTCCATTATTCAGATAATAACCCTTTGTAAAAGTAGAAAGCTATGACAAATGTACTTAATACACCGTGGCGGAAGTTTGCCACCTTTATAAGGGGATTTTGCCCCTTGCCTTGTTCAGCCCTAAATCTTGTGTTTTGGAATCAAAATATCCCAGATGCATTGGCGATGGTAAAGTCTTAACTACCCCGAAGAATTATTGACCGAAATCTGTGGGTAGATATTTAACAATCAGCCTGAAAGCACGTTTAAGATCTAAGTAAAGAAATATTTCGTAGCTTACAGGCATGAAACGCATCGTCTTAGTTGCTGGGTTTGAATCATTCAACGCTGAATTGTACAGGAAAGCAGCTTTTTTGGCTAACTCTCGCTGTCCTGAGTTGGATATTCGGGTATTTAGCGATCGCAATCTTACCAGTCAACGGGCTGAGGTAGAAGCAGCCCTTGATAACGCTGATGTGTTTTTCGGTAGCCTCCTATTTGATTATGACCAAGTTGTGTGGTTGCGCGATCGCATTTCCCAAATTCCCATCCGCTTAGTCTTTGAGTCAGCCTTGGAATTGATGAGTTTAACCAAGTTGGGTGATTTTGCCATTGGCGATAAGCCCAAAGGAATGCCCAAACCAGTTAAATTCATCCTCGACAAATTTAGCAACGGCCGAGAAGAAGATAAACTCGCTGGTTACATCAGCTTCTTAAAAATCGGCCCCAAACTACTGAAATACGTCCCAGTGCAAAAAGTCCAAGACTTACGCAACTGGTTAATTATCTATGGTTATTGGAATGCTGGCGGTTCCGAAAACGTCGCTTCATTATTCTGGACACTAGCAGAAAAATATTTAGGTTTAAAAGTCGGCGACATTCCCCCCCTAGTCGAAACCCCCAACATCGGATTACTCCACCCCGACTATCCAGGGTTTTTTGAATCGCCCCACAAATATTTAGAATGGTATAAAACCCATTGTAGAGACGCGATTCATCGCGTCTTCCCAATAGACGCGATGAATCGCGTCTCTACAAAACCGATTATCGGAATTCTCCTCTACCGAAAACACGTCATCACCAAACAACCCTACATTCCCCAACTAATTCGCAGTTTTGAAAAAGCCGGCTTAACTCCTTTACCAATTTTCATCAACGGCGTAGAAGGACACGTGGCGGTACGAGATTTGATGACAACCGACTATGAAATTCAGCAACGACAACTAGGTAATATAGAAACACCCTCACTTTCTAGTGAAGCAGTTAAAGTAGATGCGATCGTTTCCACAATTGGCTTTCCTCTGGTGGGTGGCCCGGCTGGTTCAATGGAAGGTGGCCGTCAAATAGAAGTTGCAAAGCGTATTCTCACTGCCAAGAATGTACCTTATATTGTTGCTGCACCACTATTAATTCAAGATATTTCCTCGTGGACGCGCCAAGGTATCGGCGGATTGCAAAGTGTGGTGTTGTACGCTTTACCAGAATTGGATGGGGCTATTGATACCGTTCCCCTTGGTGGTTTGGTGGGCGAAAATATTTATCTGGTTCCCGAACGTGTACAGCGATTAATTGGTAGGGTGAAAAGTTGGGTGGCTTTGCGGCAAAAACCTGCATCGGAACGCAAGATTGCCATTATTTTATATGGGTTTCCTCCAGGTTATGGTGCTGTGGGTACAGCTGCATTATTAAATGTGCCGCGTAGTTTGCTGAAGTTTCTCCACGCACTGAAAGAACAAGGTTACACCGTCGGAGATTTGCCGGAAGATGGGGAAGAATTGATTCGCTGGGTGAAAGAGGCGGATGAAATTGATAATACAAAAAATATCCCCGCGTCCGTTAACGTCCGCACTCTAGAAAAATGGCTGGGATACCTGCAAACTTCCCGCATCGAAAAACAATGGAAATCTCTCACGGGAACCGGTATTAAAACTTATGGCGATGAATTTCAGATTGGTGGTGTGCAATTAGGTAATATCTGGATAGGTGTACAACCACCTTTGGGGATACAAGGCGACCCGATGCGCTTAATGTTTGAACGGGATTTAACGCCACATCCTCAATATGTAGCTTATTATAAATGGCTGCAAAATGAGTTTGAAGCTGATGCTTTAGTTCACTTTGGAATGCATGGAACGGTGGAATGGTTGCCTGGTTCTCCGTTGGGGAATACGGGTTATTCTTGGTCGGATATTTTGTTAGGAAATCTGCCTAATCTCTATATATATGCGGCGAATAATCCTTCTGAGTCGATGTTAGCGAAACGTCGCGGTTATGGTGTGTTGATTTCTCATAATGTACCTCCTTATGGTCGCGCAGGTTTGTATAAGGAGTTGGTGGCGTTGCGTGATTTGATTGCGGAGTATCGTGAAGATCCACAAAAGAATTATGTTTTGAAGGAAGGGATTTGTAAAAAGATTGTGGACTCTGGGTTGGATGCTGATTGTCCGTTTGAGGATGCTAAACGGTTGGGGATTGCGTTTACTGCTGAGAATGTGCGGATGTTTAGTGTTCATGCTTTTGATGATTATTTGGTTGAATTGTATGGATATTTGCAGGTTTTAGAAAATCGGTTGTTTTCTTCGGGGTTGCATACTTTGGGGGAAAAGCCTAGTGAGGAGGAGTTGGAGGCGTATTTAGAGGCTTATTTTGGAGACGAACCGCCAAGACGCCAAGACCGCCAAGAGGAGGAAAGAGTAATAAGGGATTTGTTGATGCAATCTACGGATGAGTTGACGAATTTGTTAAGGGGGTTGAATGGGGAGTATATTCCGCCTGCGCCTGGGGGAGATTTGTTAAGGGATGGGGCTGGTGTTTTGCCGACTGGGAGAAATATTCATGCTTTAGATCCTTATCGGATGCCTTCGCCTGCGGCTTATGAACGGGGACGGGAAGTTGCCCAAAAAATTATTGCCCAGCATTTGGATGAGTATGGGAAGTATCCTGAGACGGTGGCGGTGATGCTTTGGGGATTGGATGCGATTAAAACGAAGGGCGAATCTTTGGGGATTTTGTTGGAGTTGGTGGGGGCTGAACCTGTTAAGGAAGGTACTGGTAGAGTTGTTCGTTATGAGTTGAAGCCGTTGGCTGAGGTTGGACATCCCCGGATTGATGTGTTGGGTAATTTGTCTGGGATTTTTCGGGATAGTTTTGTCAATATTATCGAATTGTTGGATGATTTGTTTCAACGGGCGGCTGATGCTGATGAACCGGACGATCAGAATTTTATTAGAAGACATGCTTTAGCTTTAAAAGCCCAAGGGGTGGAAAATGTATCGGCGAGGTTGTTTTCTAATCCGGCGGGTGATTTTGGTTCTTTGGTGAACGATCGCGTTGTTGATGGTAACTGGGAATCTGGTGAGGAGTTGGGGAATACTTGGCAAAGTCGCAATGTATTCAGCTACGGGAGAGAGGATAAAGGTCAAGCTAGACCGGAAGTTTTAAATACTCTGTTAAAAACTAGCGATCGCATTGTTCAAGAAATCGATTCGGTAGAATATGGTTTAACTGATATTCAGGAATATTACGCTAATACGGGCGGGTTGAAAAGGGCGGCAGAAAAACAAGGCGGTAAGAAGGTTACAACTAGCTTTGTGGAAAGTTTCTCGAAGGATACTACACCGCGCAATTTAGATGATCTGCTGCGAATGGAGTATCGCACTAAGTTGGTAAATCCCAAATGGGCGCAAGCAATGGCGAATCAAGGTTCTGGTGGTGCTTTTGAAATTTCCCAACGGATGACGGCGTTAATTGGTTGGGGTGGTACTGCCGATTTTACCGATGATTGGGTTTATGACCAAGCGGCTGATACTTATGCTTTAGATGCAGAGATGGCGGATAAATTACGCAAGGCAAATCCTGAAGCTTTTCGCAATATTTTAGGGAGAATGTTGGAGGCGCATGGGCGGGGTTTCTGGGAAGCTGATGGTGATAAGTTAGATAAGTTGCGCCAGTTGTATGAGTTGACAGATGAAGAGTTGGAGGGTGTGACGGTTTAGAAAGTAGATGCGTTAAAACTTAAAGTCTAGACACTAACGATTAATAAAATCTAATGGTAAGCTTTTTCTCCCATCATATAAATGAGTTGTTACCACTACTATTCCATTATCTGTTTTGCCAATTTCTCCGATGTACAGAATCCCACTCCATCCGTAAAATTTCCGCTTTTCCTATGACCAGAATCATCAATTATCAAGCTAAATCCTCTACTAATTCTGGTTTGACTACATTTGCTCATTACCTCTAAACGACGTTCATTGATCTGTGAATTAGACCAGGGTGCTTCAGTTAAAAAGTGGTGCAATTGATGGTATTTCACTCCTATAGCGTTTTCTGCCATCTGAGATAGGTTTTTTCTCTCGCTTTCCCCCAATAATCCCCCTAAATAATGCCTAAACCCTCTTTTTTGCGCTTTATGACTAAACACATCATCAAACCTTTGACACCATTTTTCAAAGCAAGACGGCATGGCTGCGGGTGTTGTTTCTTTCATCGGGTGTTACTTTAACGTAAAAGCTATGCTGATAAGGCATCATACCTTATTTTTGCTTCTTTTTTTGTTTAAGTCCTGATAACAATCAAGCCGAACGAGAGTCCTTCGGACACGCTTCGCGAACGCTGCGTTTAGCCGTGACAAAACGTAAGATTAGCGGTGGTTCCCGTTCGATGGAGCGGTTTCAACACACTGCCAATTTGTTGACGGTAGTGCAAACTTGCCGTCGTCAAGGTAGGTCTGTAATTGATTTTTTTGCACAAGCTCTAATTGCTGACTCTAATAATTGTCTGTCTCGCCCTTCTTTGCTTCCACAATATTAGACCTGAATCCTTACCTAATATTTACCATGCTTCACTCACTATAGAAGAATTACATGAGTTTTTGGAACTGGAAGACACTGAACCAGGCAAAGTGATGAGAATTTTAACCCGAAGCGTTCCAACAGACTGATAATTGTGTCTGCAATTGTGTTGCGATCGCACCCTTAATTCCTTAAGTGCGATCGCTATAAACTGTTAAAATTTAATTACCAGACACCATAATTTTAGTAGGCGAACACCAATGGACTTTTATACATAGGAGTTATTAAAATGTTTGAAGTTCACAAAAATTATGTTCTCGGCGAAAATCAACGACCTATTGCCGTACAAATTCCTATCGCTGAATTTGAAAAGATTGAAGAAATTCTTGAAGATTACGGTTTAGCAAAACTTATGGAAGAAGTAGAGGAAGAAAAACCACTATCAAAAGATGAAGCACTAAAATATTATCAATCACTAAAAGAAAGAAATGTGGCAAGTTGAATATACAACAAGATTCTTGAAATAACTTGCTGCTTTACCAGTTGAGATTCAAAGCCGCATAGAACGCATCGTGTTTCAAGAACTTGAATCAGAGAATCCGTTTGAATTAGGATATCTTGAAAAACTGATTTTTAAATCTATAAAATAGAACCTGATATTTACTTTACTTCAGTAAGTATAGAAGAATTACATGAGTTTTTGGCAGTGGAAGATATTGAATCCATCTGATAAATCCACACTTGGATTATATCAAGATACTTGCCTTTGAAAAAACAATAAATACTGAGCTAAGGTTGTATTTTATAAAACGTGAGTCTCCCCCGTAATCAAAGATAAAGACTTGTTTTCTTCACAAGTTCCTCAAATTTTTTTGCTATATATTATAGATATGGGATAAAAACTTTTAATAAATTTAAAATTCAAAAGTCGCTAAACAGAGTTGAAGGATTAGTCATTTTTGTCAATCCAGCATTTGGAAATCTGAAATAGTAAAGACCAATTACCAAAGAAATAGGAGGTCTATTATGATGTTTAAAAAGATTTTAGTTGCATTAGATCGCTCGGAAATAGGGCAACAGGTTTTTGAGGAAGCGTTGGGTTTAGCAAAGTTAACACAAGCTAACTTAATGCTAGTGCATATTCTATCTCCAGAAGAAGAGGGTAGCCCTTACGTACCTATGATGTCTAATTTTGACTACTATCCAGGATTAAGCAGTCAAAGCTTTGAGTTATACCAAAAACAGTGGGATACCTTTAAAAATTTGGGAATCCAGATGTTGCAATCTTTCTGTAACCAAGCTAATACATCGGGTGTAAATACAGAATTTACACAAAATGTTGGTAGTCCTGGCCGGGTTATTTGTGACTTAGCCCATAGTTATGACGCTGATTTAATTGTTATGGGGCGGCGGGGTCATTCTGGGCTAATGGAACTATTTCTCGGTAGTGTGAGTAACTACGTTCTTCACCATGCTTCTTGTTCAGTACATATTGTGCATCTTTCAGTTGCTCCCAAAACAGATGAAGTTCTCAAAAAAACTACAAGTTCTTTAAGTGTTAACTAACTATTAGTTTGTAAAGCTAGTTTTGAGGGTTTGTAGTCAAGACTTTATTGCTTAGAAAATAAGGACTAAAGTCCTTACTACGAACTAAGGAAGGTGGATTAAATAAAATCCAAAACTTCATCTTGTCTCTAGCTTCCCTCTCCTTTATAAGGCTACGGTGTACACACATCTTGGTAAATGAAACCCAAACCCTGGATTTACCCCCCTTAATCCTCCCTTATAAAGGGGGGAAATATCCGGTTCTCCCCCTTAACAAGGGGGAGTTAGAGGGGGTGAAAAGGACTTGTGTGTACACCATAGCCTTTATAAGGAGAGGGATTGAGGGTGAGGTAAGCCAGGGACATAAACTGTATGTTAGTTTAATTCTTATTCCTAACTTGTTTATCCAGTCATGAAACCCTCCAATGCCCTCCCTTCGGGTTCACCAGTCGCCTAGGTTGGGAAACCCGCCTACAGCGCTGGATTCACCGCAACGCACTGGCTCCCCTACAATACCTAATTTTGTTCAAAAATCAAATATAGAATTGAAGTAACTGATTGACTTTAATATTTAGTCAATTGGTATTTGTTTGAGTAGAGCTATCCACATATCAGAAGGATCGGAGTAATAATCAATTTCTTCAACTTGATATTGATAAGATTCACAACCTTCTCGCAAAATAATGCGATCGCAGGGTTTAATGCCTTTACCGATTCCAGTCATATACCCTATCATTCCTTCATTGAGGCGCTCAAATACGTAGTCGCTTCCCCAAACAAGTTGGCTATAATCGTGTATTTTATTCTTCTGTTTTAATGGATTAGCTGGAAAGGTAACTAGAGCTAACTTACTTAAAAAACTAAAACTTAAGTTCATACCTGTCCTGAGCATAGACATAAGTGAGTTCTCGCAAAGAAGAAATCTATAACGAAGAGTTCTGGACACTAGGTGAATCTCAATCCCTTTCAATTAGTAATCCAGAATCGAACAGGCGGACAATCTAGTTACGAATCAACCGCATTGACAGCTAGTAAGGGCAATACACCACCGAATTTTCCATTAGGTGTCTGCGCGACAATTGGCTGAAAATAAATTACAAGCACTTCATTGAGAATGTAGTTCTAATAAGAATTTTAAAATAAGATTTAATAATCTTCAATTAGTTTTTCTTAAATCTTAATTTTTAGTTATTAATATTTATTTACTCAATGACATCTTTTACTTGATAGCCACTCAAATTTATAATATCACTAACCGCAACTTCAACTGTAAAATCACCGAATTATTGGCTAAGGCTGGGTGAAATATGAAATGATTTTACTTAACTAGATAATATTAAATTTATAAACCCTTTATGTATTTAGAATGTAGTCTGTGTATATTTTTTAAGATAAATAGCATTTAATCCGAATTTGTGGTTTCGAGAGCTACATCTACCTGCTTCAGTAGTACTTCTAGGGTGGAGGAGTTATCTAAAACTACATCTGCATGAGCTACCTTTTCTTCAATAGATAATTGGCTGTTGATCCTAGCTCGTGCTTGTTCTCTATTCAAATGGTTTCGTTGTATTAATCTTTGTAGTTGTTGCTCTTGGGAACAACGCACTACCCAGATTTCTGTAACCAGATCGGTCATTCCCGCTTCAAATAATAGCGGTACTACTAACACCAGTGTTTGTAAGGAAGATTGGGCAATTGCTTTGAGGAAGCGATCGCGCACATAAGGATGAATCAAATTATCTATCCAGTTGCGTTCATCTTGAGAATTAAAGATAATTTCGCCTAGCCTTTGGCGATTGAGGCTGCCATCTGGTAATAAAATTTGTTCGCCGTAACGTTGAGCGATCGCACCAAGAATAGGCGAACCTAAAGATACTGCCTCTCTAGCATAAATATCTGCATCCAAAATTGGCAGGTTATAAGCGTTAGCTAAATAATTGGTGACAGTGGTTTTGCCTGTGGCAATACCTCCGGTTAAGCCGATTATACGTTTTGTCATTGGAATTGGGCATTGGGAATTGGGCATTGGGCATTGGGCATTAGTTCTTTCTCCCCCTGCTCCCCCTGCTTCCCCTGCTTCCCCTGCTCCCTCATCTAAGAATTGGTTGCCCATATTATTAGTGCTTGGGTTAAACCATCTAAAGTATATTCTTGTGCTTCTACATCTACGCGCCCGAATAAGGTATGACAAGTTTTAGAAGTTTGAGGCCCGATGGAGGCAATACAAACACCTTCTAAGAGTTGACTAGCATCAGAGTTGTTAGAAAATATCTTGTCAGTCAGTTGACAGAAAAATTGTACAGTTTTAGAACTGGCAAAGGTAATTACATCTATCTTGCGGTTTTGGAGAGCTAACTCTGCTTCAGGTGGAATACCAGTAGGACAACAAGATTGATATGCGGCAACTTCTATTACCTTTGCTTCCTTGAGAGTTAATTCCTTAACCAAAATTTCTCTACCGCCACTTTCAACTCTGGGGAATAAAACCTTTTTACCATCCAGTTTCTCTGGAAAATTTTCTACTAAAGAATCGGCAACAAAGTTGGGGGGAATAAAATCTGGTTGAAGAGAGTATTGTTTGAGGCTATGGGCTGTTTTTTCGCCAACAACGGCAATTTTCACACCTGCTAAGGCACGGGTATCTTTACCTTGAGCGATTAACCTTTCAAAAAAGTAATCTATGCCATTGCTAGAAGTGAGAATTAACCAGTCGAAATCAGATAAATGAGCGATCGCATTATCCAAAGCTTCCCAACTGGAGGGCGGGCCGATTTCTAAGGTAGGCATTTCGATGACTGTTGCACCTGATGCGATGAGGCGATCGCTAAATTGGCTCGACTGTCCTATTGAACGTGTCACCAAGATTGTTTTGTCAGTGAGGGGTTGAGGACATGGAGAGAGGTTGCTTGACATTGGAATTTGGGCTGTAGTCGAATCCTGATAATCTATTTTCTCAGGTTGTAAGTACTTATGTAGCCCAACAACTTCACCAATAATAATTACCGCAGGGGAAAGGGATAATCCGGTGGTTTGTTCCAAAATATTGCCCAGTTGGGCTGTCCAAATTTGTTGATGAGGAGTTCCTGCCCAACGGATGATGGCAATGGGTGTTAAGTGCGATCGCCCGTGTCGCACCAGTTGATGTAAAATCTCTGGCAGGTGTTGCCCTCCCATCAAAATTACCAGTGTTTCTAACCGTGAAAGTGCTTCCCAGTCTAAAACTTCTGGTTCATGAGCTGTAAGCACTGCAAAACAACGACTCAACACCGGATCTGTGAGGGGAATTCCTGCTAACAAGGGTGCTGCAAGGGCTGAAGAAATTCCTGGTACGAGTTCAAAATCACAACCAGATGCTTTCAACGCTTCAATTTCGGAAGTGCAACGCCCAAAAATCAACGGATCGCCTGATTTGAGTCGTACAACTTGTTTTCCTTGCTGGCAATGCTTTACCAATAACTTGTTAATCTCAGTTTGGGTTGTACTGGGTTTACCACCACGTTTCCCGACATCCAACTTCAAACAATCAGATGGTACGCACTGCAATAATTGAGTATCTACCAGGGCATCGTAAACTAAAACCTGAGCAGCAGCCAAGAGATTGTAAGCTTTTACCGTCAGGTATGCCACATCACCAGGCCCAGCACCCACAAGGTAGACTTTGCCCCTTTCTTGAGTTTTAGTCATTTGTCACTTGTCATTACTTCCCAATTCTCCATGCCCAATTCCCTGAATTCAATTCGTTCGGGTATTAATTTTTTGGATTAGTTGATCGACTTGCTCAACCATCTCTTTATTTTCTTCAGCTTGGAATAACTCTCTGGCTTTTTTGAGATTAACGATCGCTTCTTCTAGCTGTTGTTCTCTTCCTAAAGTGATTCCCAAATTATAATAAGTGAATGCATCGTTGGGGACAAGGCTAATGGCTTTTTTGTAATGTGCGATCGCTTCTTGAGGTTTACCTTGATCGTCCATCGCATTGGCCAAACCGGTGTAAGCTTGTGCGTGTTTGGGATCGAGGCGAATTGCTTCGTTATATTCGGCGATCGCTTCTGTTAGCTTGCCTTGAGCGTAAAAAGCGCTGGCTAAATTATAGTGAGCGTCTGTATAGTTGGGTTCAAGGCTGAGGGCTTTTTTATATTGGGCGATCGCTTCTTCTAGTTTGCCTTGAGCGTAGAGAGTATTGCCCAAGGCATTGTAACCTGGCGACTTTTTGGGATTGAGGCGAATAGCTGCTGTATATTCGGCGATCGCTTCTGCTGGCTTTCCTTGAGCATACAAAGCATTTCCTAAATAATAGTGAGCGTCTGCATACTTGGGATCTAAGCTAATGGATTTTTTGTATTGGATAACTGCTTCTGCTAGCTCACCTCGATCGTATAGAGCATTTCCCAGGCGTGTGTAAGTTGGGGCATAGCTGGGTTTGAGGCGAATCGCCGCTGTATATTCGGTAACTGCTTCGGCGAGCTTCCCTTGAGCGTAGAGAGCATTTCCTAAGTTATAGTGAGCGTCTGCATAGTTAGGTTCAAGACTGAGGGCTTTTTTGTATTGAGCGATCGCAGCTTCTAATTGATTCTGTCTTGCTAAAGTCAAACCCAAATTAAAGTAGGCTCCAGAGTCTTGAGGATTGAGGCTAATGGCTTTATGATATTGTGCGATCGCTTCTTGGGGTTTGCCTTGATCGTCGAGAGTATTTGCCAAAGCAATATAAGCTTGTGCAAAGTTGGGTTCTAGTTCAATCGCTTTCCGAAAAGCCGCCTCTGCTCCTTTAAAATCTCCTTTTTTGTAGAGATTGCTTCCTTGCTCAAAGTTAGCAACTGCATTTTTGTTCTCAGTAACTGTTGCTTGATTTGAGTCTGGAATTTTGGATAAAATAACGCCAACATCTTTACCAAAGGCAGTATTTCCATTACTCAAACACAAGCAGATAACAGCTGCTACCAGTAGATTCTTGTTTTTTGGCATTTTTATTACCTTATCTGCTTGTATATGTAATATCGAGTTCGGCTAATTGCCATTTTGACACTTTCAGCCCCTCCTTTTTTGCGGAGCTACGCTGTATCAGACAAGTCATAGCTTTATTAATAAATCTCGCATTGCTTTTCTATTCCGCCTTGGAATGAATTCCGAGTTTCATAGCTGAAGTCCACTCAAGTAGACTAAAGGATCAATTCAGTCCACTTGAGTGGACTTTCGCTATCAGCCCTGAACTTCAGTTCGGGGCGGGATGTCGGTGAGTGTAATAGTTTCACTCTGATCAAAATATGGCTAGAGGATTTTTCGACTTGTGTGTACACAGTAGACTTGCGAGCAGGAGAGCAAAAGCGCAGCTTTGGTTGCGTTCTAGCAGAAATTATAAGTTATTAACCTAATTTGATACAAGTGTACTTTCTTCATCCAATTGTCCGTTTGTACACAATAGATTGGGCTTTATACCAGTTATTTATGAAGATGCACACAATAAGTCCCCTCAACACATCGGGGGGACGGCGTAGCCGGGGGGTAAATATATGCAGCTTCACAAAGAAACGGTATTATCCTCTTAGCTCGACTTTATCCAAAATTAAGAATTCGGTTTCTTTATCTGGCAAAAATCGTGGCTTTTTGGCAAATACTTTTTCTACGTCACAGAGCATAGATCAAGTTCAAAAAGTAAAACTACTATCCCACACGGGTTTCAGCGATCGCGATCGCGTTGCGAAAAAAATGGATAAAGTCGAGCTTAGAGGATGAATGAACAAGTCCTCTTCTTGGTAGTAAAACATTCTAGATCCCCCTAAATCCCCCGATAAATTGGGGGAATTTGACTCCGGTTCCCCCTTTTTTAAGGGGGGTTAGGGGGGATCTAAAAGTGTCTAAAGTCACAGCGAAATACTTGTTCATTCAACCTCTTAGGTTGACACCAATCAGCAATGCTGTGCCCTGACGACAGACTTGGTTCCAATACATGAAAACGGCTGTAACCGAGAACCCACATTAAAAAAGAATATAAAAATACCAAAAATTTTAGGATTGGATTCCTGAAGACTGTATGTTTGATGCTGGAATTATTGCCCGCACTGGGTAGTATACATAACAAATGCTTACTTATTTATTAGTGCTACGAGTGCTTTAATGATTGAAATCCTAGCCACACTTTCTGCATCTGCGGCAGCAGGAATGAGAATAGGCATACCTTTGCTGATTATTGGATTATTGCAGGGTAGTGACTTCTGGTCACAATTTCCAATTTTATCTCACATTTCCCCACCAATATTATTAGGTTGCCTTAGTTGTTGGTCTTTAGTTGAATTATTAGCCTCAAAAAAACTATGGGGGCAAAGATTACTACAACTGGTTCAGTTATTCATGTCTCCCATTGTGGGGGCAATGATGGGTTTAGCAGTAGCTAATGCAACAGCAACACCAGATTGGCTGATTGCCTGTATTGGCGGTTCATTAGCTTTAGTACTCCAGCTAGTTCAAGTTGGTTGGTTCTATCGGTTACGTGGCTTACCCTTGTGGGCAGTTTTTCTTCAAGATACCTTGTGCATTGCTCTAGTCCTTTTTGCCTTCGATGCTCCCTGGCAAGGGGGATTAATTGCTTTAATACTGCTGTGGTTTGCAGTTCGTAGCGCCAAGCAGTGGTATGACTGGTATCACATAAGGGGATAGGGAATGGGGGACGGGAAAGAAGGAAGGGAGCAGGGAGCAGGGAGCAGGGGGAGAAGAATTATTAATATATTGCCCAATTCCCAATTCCCTTTATTGCAAAAGTCCAATCATGTGTAAGAAGCCGTGACCGGTAATTAGCTCAATGATTAAGGCAATGAAGCCCAGCATAGCAATCCGACCATTCCAGACTTCAGCGCTAGTAGTTAGACCCCATTCCCAACGCTCTTGGGGGTACATTTTAACCATTTTTTTCATTTGGGCAGCTTGCGAAAGCTTGAAGCTGGGGTTTTTCAGCGCATCAATCACTAAGTCTGCAAGTGCATTAATAAATACAGGATGGGTATTAGGAGCAGGAACGCGGCGGAAGTTATGAATTCCTGATTCTTCTGCTACTTCTCGATACTCAATATCAATTTCTTGCAGTGTCTCGATATGCTCTGAGACAAAACTAATAGGCACGACAACTAAATCTTTAACGCCTTGTGCGCCTAGTTCTTTGAGCGCATCTTCAGTATAGGGTTGCAGCCATTCGACTGGGCCGACACGACTTTGGTAAGCTAAGGTGTGGGCATTGGGACGATTGAGGGTCTGTATAATCAGAGCAGCACATTCCTCAATTTCTTGCTGGTAAGGGTCGCCAGCTTCTTCAACGTAGCTTTTAGGAACGCCGTGAGCGCTGAAAAATATATGAACCTCATCCGGGTTAGGAAACTGCTCAAGTTCTTGGGCTATGAGTTCCGCCATTGCTTGGAGGTAGCCTGGTTGTTTGTACCAAGAAGGAATAACGGTGTATTCAATGGGCTGAAGTTTTGGGTCTTCTTGCCAAAGCTTATCTAAAAGCCGGAAGCTAGAACCACTAGTACTGATAGAAAACTGGGGATATAGTGGTAATATTACCAGGTGTTCTATATTATCTTGGGTAATCTGTGCGATCGCTTCTTCTGTATAAGGATGCCAATAACGCATTCCCACGTAGATATTAGCTTCTTGCCCTAAATGACTCAATTGTTCTTTTAAAGCTTCCCCTTGCGCTTCTGTGATCCGTCGCAGTGGGGAACCACCACCGATTTGCTTATAATTTTCTTGAGACGTTCTGGTTCGCCGCGAGGCAATAAACCAGGCTAGAGGCTTTTGCAACCAGCGAAACGGTAGGCGAATAATTTCCGGATCGGAAAATAGGTTATACAAAAACGGCCCGACATCTTCTAGCTTATCGGGGCCACCGAGATTGAGTAATAAGACGCCTACACGACCCATAGCTGTTACTTTCCCCCAATCTTTTCAGATTTTTTACTAATGTTAACAATATATCTTTATTAAATAATAAAGCTTAATAGCAAGGAAATATGCAATGGCAACAATTTTAAGGGATTGGAGTTACCGCTATCAGTGGTTGTATGATAGTATCTCTCGTTTAACAGCCTTAAGTGTAGGTGGTGAAGCGCGTTTTCGGCAACTTGCTTTGCAAGGCTTAACAATTCACTCAGATACTCAGGTTTTAGATTTATGTTGCGGTAGTGGTCAAACAACGCAATTTTTAGTAAGATTTTCACAAAATGTAACAGGATTGGATGCTTCACCTAAGTCTTTGCAACGCGCACGGCTAAATGTCCCTGAAGCTTCTTATGTCGAAGCTTTTGCCGAGGAGATGCCATTTGCAGATAATCTGTTTGATGTGGTGCATACCAGTGTTGCATTACACGAGATGCAGACTCAGCAATTACAAAAAATTATTAATGAAGTTTATCGGGTGCTGAAGCCTGGAGGGGTGTTTACGTTGGTGGATTTTCACGCTCCTACAAATCCGATATTTTGGCCTGGGATATCACTGTTTTTGTTGTTGTTTGAGACGGAAACAGCTTGGGAATTGTTGAAAACTGATTTACCTGGTTTGTTAACTGAGACTGGGTTTGATGTGAGTGAGCAAACTTTATATGTAGGTGGTAGTTTGCAAGTGATACAGGTGAAGAAGTGAAGGATAATTTGTTTGTGTAGGTTTGTGCAAGTGGTGATTGCTATATTGAAATAATAGCTGTTTGCAATGGAGTGAAGTACAGACTCTCGTAGGGATACAAGTATGTTGTGTCCTTACCTGTACACCTAATTCTAATGAAAAGTACTAGAAAAATGAAATTTTGAGGTTGATAGATTATGACACAGGAATTAATAGACCTCAGAACTTGTATCCAGGAAGGACGTTATGCAGATGCCTTGGCAATTGTAGATGAATTAGAAGGCATGAGTAAACAAGCTATTCTGCGGAATATCCAAGCTTATTTAAAGATTCTGCTGATTCATTTGATTAAGAACCAAGTAGAACAACGATTAACTGGTTCATGGGCAAATTCTATTCGTAATTCCGTCCGAGAAATTAAAAAGCTGAATATTAAAGATAATAAAACCTCTTATTATATTAATTTAGGCGAATGGCAAAATTTGATAGAAGAGGAAATTATTGAAGATGCGATCGCTGATGCTAGTGAGGAAGTGATGAATGGCAATTTTACTCGCTCTCAGTTGTCGGCGATGTTAGATAAAAACCAGATTTTAACTACAGCAAGTAGTTTACTAGCTTTAACATATACTTATTCGCCAAAGGAATTACCAGCAATTATGGATGATTATCTTAGTCAGTTAGCTGGTGGAGAAGATTGGATAAATCGGGAAAAATAAGGCGATCGCTAGGGAGAATCCCAAATGTGCAAATTCTATGTTTCAATAGTTTCAATCCCTAATAGGGATTTTTATGAATTGCAATTGGTAAGCCACACCGAACAGAAATTAGGGATCTGGTTTCAATCCCTAATAGGGATTTTAGTTAATTGCAATCATAATTTACACCGCGAATACTCCACCCTTTCTCGTTTCAATCCCTAATAGGGATTTTAGTTAATTGCAATGTACCATCCATGAGCGATAGTAAATGGTGTGTCCGGTTTCAATCCCTAATAGGGATTTTAGTTAATTGCAATGGTACGGCTACAAATTATGGCACGGTAGCTTTGGTTTCAATCCCTAATAGGGATTTTAGTTAATTGCAATACTGTATTCGGTGGGCAAAGGACACGCTGAGTTCGCGTTTCAATCCCTAATAGGGATTTTAGTTAATTGCAATTCAAGGAAATTGTGAGAATCGAGCAAAATAAAACGTTTCAATCCCTAATAGGGATTTTAGTTAATTGCAATTTGGCAGAAATATTAGGATTACTTGTGACGACAAGTTTCAATCCCTAATAGGGATTTTAGTTAATTGCAATATGATTCCATTAGCTGCTACAGCCTTAGATTGCGTTTCAATCCCTAATAGGGATTTTAGTTAATTGCAATCATCTGCCACTCTAAACATATCTCTCTAACAGCATCGTTTCAATCCCTAATAGGGATTTTAGTTAATTGCAATCTCTAAAGAGTGGCATTCATGACGCAATATTTTATGTTTCAATCCCTAATAGGGATTTTAGTTAATTGCAATCTGAGGGCTTGTGCTGAGTACCAAATATACTTTGTTTCAATCCCTAATAGGGATTTTAGTTAATTGCAATTCTTTTGCCTCCTTAGCTTTTTTGATACAGCGCTCCATGTTTCAATCCCTAATAGGGATTTTAGTTAATTGCAATTCGCTTGCAAACGGAACCAACACCAACCCAACGTTTCAATCCCTAATAGGGATTTTAGTTAATTGCAATCCGTCGTCGCCTTTGCCGGATTTACCCCCGGTGGCGTAAGTTTCAATCCCTAATAGGGATTTTAGTTAATTGCAATTCGCGCTCAATCTCCTCCCAGAGTAGCCCTTCCCTGTTTCAATCCCTAATAGGGATTTTAGTTAATTGCAATTTTCTAACTTTTCTAATGACGGCAACTCGATCTCTGTTTCAATCCCTAATAGGGATTTTAGTTAATTGCAATTGAGAATGATCACGCGGCGCAAGCAGGTAGCGTGTTTCAATCCCTAATAGGGATTTTAGTTAATTGCAATTATGGATTTTATCAGTCTCGCACAGATAGAAGCGCAGGTTTCAATCCCTAATAGGGATTTTAGTTAATTGCAATGTGGTAGAGGGGCGGTTGGGCACAGTTTTGAGAATGCGTTTCAATCCCTAATAGGGATTTTAGTTAATTGCAATATTAAATATCTGCATTGAATATTAGTAAGCAAAATAATACCCCGTTTCAATCCCTAATAGGGATTTTAGTTAATTGCAATTGGCACTTAGAGGCAAAGCCAAGGATTATATTGTGTTTCAATCCCTAATAGGGATTTTAGTTAATTGCAATCGAGCCATTCCTTTTGAGGATGTTGTCGGTACCGGCAGTTTCAATCCCTAATAGGGATTTTAGTTAATTGCAATCTGAAGAGTTCCCGATCCTAGTTGATGAATGCGTTTCAATCCCTAATAGGGATTTTAGTTAATTGCAATTCACACTTGCTGTCCCCTGTGCCATTGCACAGGGGTTTCAATCCCTAATAGGGATTTTAGTTAATTGCAATCCTCTCTAAATGCCTCTGATATTCAAGGTAAAATGTTTCAATCCCTAATAGGGATTTTAGTTAATTGCAATTTTCGAGCCATTCACCGGAGGAATTGACCTTTGAGTTTCAATCCCTAATAGGGATTTTAGTTAATTGCAATTAAATTCTTCTCATAGCAAATTCAGTACAGATACTTGTTTCAATCCCTAATAGGGATTTTAGTTAATTGCAATTCTCTAGATAATGAGGCAACTGAAGCCTCAAGCTGGTTTCAATCCCTAATAGGGATTTTAGTTAATTGCAATTGACCGGGGAAGAGTGGGCCCGCCTTGGGTTGATGTTTCAATCCCTAATAGGGATTTTAGTTAATTGCAATTTCTGTTTGGTTTAGATTCATTTCGTTTCGTGTTTCAATCCCTAATAGGGATTTTAGTTAATTGCAATTGAAGAACTAGTACAAGCCGACATTGAATTAGAAAATGTTTCAATCCCTAATAGGGATTTTAGTTAATTGCAATTTGGATCGTGAATCAATCATTGCTGAGGCGGTCGAACGTTTCAATCCCTAATAGGGATTTTAGTTAATTGCAATTGAAATTTTCGTCTAAAGTTTTGGCGGTTTTAGCTTCGTTTCAATCCCTAATAGGGATTTTAGTTAATTGCAATCCTGTTTCCCGCTCGTGACGGAGATAAGCCCATGTTTCAATCCCTAATAGGGATTTTAGTTAATTGCAATCAAATTTACTAGAAAGGCGATGCAATGATTTAGTTGTTTCAATCCCTAATAGGGATTTTAGTTAATTGCAATCCAATCTGTAGACAGGAAATCAAGATTCATCCACGTTTCAATCCCTAATAGGGATTTTAGTTAATTGCAATTCGGTGCATGGTTTTCTTGTCACCACTAAGGTCATGTTTCAATCCCTAATAGGGATTTTAGTTAATTGCAATGAATGCACAACGTCTTGCGGCTTTAGATGCAGAACTGTTTCAATCCCTAATAGGGATTTTAGTTAATTGCAATCGGGGTTACCTAATTGTTCGGGAAATGGAACTATTGTTTCAATCCCTAATAGGGATTTTAGTTAATTGCAATCTATGCTTGTCGAAGGCATATTACTCTACATTTAATATGTTTCAATCCCTAATAGGGATTTTAGTTAATTGCAATCTGGTACGCCTCTTCCCTGGAATCAGTGGTCTGATGCTGTTTCAATCCCTAATAGGGATTTTAGTTAATTGCAATTTAGATTCTCAGGCAGGATTGGAACTTGCAGAATATGAGTTTCAATCCCTAATAGGGATTTTAGTTAATTGCAATCAACAACTTCAACATCAACATCAATGTAACTCATGTTTCAATCCCTAATAGGGATTTTAGTTAATTGCAATCTTTGACCGTCAATCCAGTATTAATGAATGGAAGTTTCAATCCCTAATAGGGATTTTAGTTAATTGCAATTACAGTTTTTAAAAAGTTTGGATTTGGCGATCGACTGTTTCAATCCCTAATAGGGATTTTAGTTAATTGCAATTTTATCGGCTTGTTCCGATGTAATCTCATTTTTAGTTTCAATCCCTAATAGGGATTTTAGTTAATTGCAATCAACTGCAAGCATCGCTGATTGTTGTTGTTGCTTGTTTCAATCCCTAATAGGGATTTTAGTTAATTGCAATGGTTTTTAATAGCTTTAATAGATTAGATAAATCTTCGTTTCAATCCCTAATAGGGATTTTAGTTAATTGCAATTTCACAACTAACTACTTTACAACGCGATTACTGGAGTTTCAATCCCTAATAGGGATTTTAGTTAATTGCAATAGATCAATCATCATCCAGTGCGATCGCTCTCGGTGCTGTTTCAATCCCTAATAGGGATTTTAGTTAATTGCAATCGCTGGCTGCTGAAAGCTTTGTGTTATTTGGTTTTCAAGGTTCGGTTGCGCGGATGGAGAAATCATAACATGAGGGGTAGTAATTTGGCTAGAGGCAAATGGCTGAAAATCAGTCTCCATAAGGTGCGCGGATGGTTTAAAAATGCGATCGCTCTCAAGTTACTGTAGATAAGGCAATTCAGCCATTTTTCTAGTGACCTCTTCCCCAACACCCACCCATCCGCGCATTCAGTAAAAAACTAATCTGATTGGAAAGCCACTTACATAGATATCCTACTCGATTAGATTACCTGAATTAAGGGCAACATCTTCAAAAAAGGGAATGGGAATCCCATATTTAAACCCAATTCCCAATGCCCAATGCCCAATTTTATTTACCAACATCTTCAAAATCTGTTATTGCACAAGCAAACTCCCTAAAAGCTGTTTTAATCAAAACCTCCTTGGTTCCCCTTTCCAGGGAAGAATTGCGAATCAGGTCTGTTAATTCTATAAACAGCAGAGAAAACATAAAACGATCTTGGCGGTCAACTTGTTTCAAGCAAGAAGATATAAACTGATAAAGCTCTGTTTTTCTAGGTTTTGTTTGTTCTTCCCATATCTGTAACCCAAGCCGAAAGGTTCTCAAACGGATTTCATTACTATTGAAGGACGCGTCTTTGTAGCGGACAGATACGCGTTGGGGTATTTCCATGAGGTTTAGCTATACATATTCAATGTAAAGTAGTTATTCACTTATATTTTGGCTCAACCGGAAAAATCTGATATTTTGCGTAAAAGTCTGCTGTGTTGAGATCCCCGACTTCTTGAAGAAGTCGGGGATCTAACCTTTTCACGAATAATTTAGAGGATGCCCCAGAAATGGAGTAAGCCTTGACCAGAAAAAGCTTCAATCAAAATCGCAGCTAAAAAACCAATCATTGCAAGACGACCGTTCCAATTTTCACTCTGGGGAGTGAAGCCAAAACGCACGGCGTTAGGATCTTCTGAAACAATAGGCGCAGGATTCTTAAAACCTGACATGAGTAAAACTCCAAAGTTTAAGGGTTGTAACAGTTGTAACTGTCTGTAAAGTAATGTAACAGATGTTGAACAAAATGCAAGTTGGAATAGAAATATGGCTTGCTTGAGGGACTTCTTTCAAGTTCCCCTTCTCCCAAATTTGGGAGAAGGGACTGGGGATGAGGGTTTTTCCTTTTCATAGGGAAAGAACTACAGTTTTCAAGATGGATGCGGTTTAACTTAAGTTCATTCATAACGTGTAGATTGTGGCTGGTAAAGATGGGCCAGAAGCGAAATAATATGAAAAATACAATTTCTCTTATTTAACGTCACATACTACAATGAGGAGGCAAAGAAAGTGCGTAACTTCGACAAGGCTTAGTGACTATCGTAGATATCGCACAGCATCTGATAGAAAGCATTTTGATTCTGACTCACATTATTCAAATTTGATTGTTATAGATGTAAAAACTATTGTCTTTGCATGAATACTTTCACCAATTGGAAAACCCTAAACTGGCCTGAATATGGTGCAGAATTGCTGGGAACTGCTTTCAATATATTAGTTGGATTCAGTATAATCACCTTCAATTTTGGCAAAGGCTTGCCGATGGAGCATCTTATCCCTGCTGTGAGTCCTCGTTTATTAATTAATGGTCTAATTTTCGCTGGCAGTGGTGCAATTTATAGTATTTCACCTTTGGGAAAGCTGAGTGGTTCGCACCTCAATCCCTGCTTGTCATTGGCCTTTTGGGTGCAAGGCAAAATGCATAAACGCGACTTAATTGGATATATTATTAGTCAATTTATTGGCGCAACTATTGGCACATCTTTAGCCTTAGCTTTGTGGAAAAATTATCTTGTTAGTGTCAATTACTGTATTACTTCACCTGGGATAGGTTATCCTTTATGGTATGTATTTCTAGCTGAGGTTTTTATGACCTTTTTGCTAGTATTATCTATCTTTATTTTCTTAAGTCATCATCATCTATTGCGCTGGACACCTTTAATGGTGTGGCTTTTAGTAGCAACTATGGTATGGTTAGGAGCGCCAATTTCTGGCACTAGTATAAATACAGCACGCAGTATTGGCCCTGCTTTATTAGCATGGTCTTGGAAATACCAGTGGATTTATTGTATTGCGTCCCCATTAGGAGCATTAATTGCTGTCAAAGTTTTTCAACTTTTAGCTATGGGTGAACGCGAAGTTTTGACAGGCAAACTTTTTCATGTTCCCAACTATCGTTGTATTTTTAAAAATGTGAAAGTACCACATATTCAAAAACATCAATAGATTGGCTATTTTAGCATCTACCTCGACTGATAAATTTTCTTGATTACTTTTTTAATCCAATAGATAGATGACGTGTCAGAAAACAATGTGCATTTAATTGAGAGTCATTTATCAAATTCAAAAAATATCAAAATACTCTAGAAGGATAAAATCAATGAAGAAACTAGAAGGTAAAATAGCTTTAGTCACTGGTAGCAGTGGAGGAATAGGTCAAGCGATCGCTGTCCGTCTTGCTGAGGAAGGTGCAGATGTTGTGATAGACTACCGTTCTCATCCCGAAGGCGCTCAAGAAACTTTGTCGAAAGTGGAAGCTGTGGGATGCAAAGGCTTAACTGTTAAAGCTGATTTAAGTATAATCAGCGACATTCGCCATTTAATAGACCAAGGTATTCAACACTTTGGAAAGCTAGATATTCTCGTAAATAATGCTGGAATCGACGGTCGAAATGCCGACTTCTGGAACCTCACCGAAGCCGACTATGATGCCGTCATGAATCTCAACCTCAAAGGTACATTTTTCGCAACTCAAGCGATCGCCCAGCACCTCATCGAAACCAAGCGAACTGGTAAAATCATCAATATTAGCTCTACCCATGAGGAAATAGCATTCCCCCACTTCACTCACTATTGTGCCAGCAAGGGGGGTGTAAAAATGATGATGCGTAACCTTGCAGTTGAGCTTGGCCCTCTGGGAATTACAATTAACAATGTTGCCCCAGGAGCGATCGAGACACCAATCAATACTAAACTATTAAATGACCCAGAAAAATTGGGAGCGCTATTGAAAAATATTCCCTTGGGTCGTTTAGGCAAAACGACAGATATCGCCCCCATCGTTGCCTTTTTAGCTTCATCAGATGCCGACTACATCACAGGCGCAACTTTCTATGTAGATGGAGGATTAAGCCGAAATTATCACGAACAGTAGATAGATTGTGTTGGCTCTACCATTCAAGAGTTTTTGTTAATCAATTTTGGATTTTAGATTGACCCCAGCAATCAAGTCAGGGGCTTGTCATTTAATTTTGGATTTTAGATTTATTCTCGCGTTTAAATTCGGGGGCTTTTCTACGAAATGTACACGAACAAACCTATTGAAATTTTGAATCTTAAATCCAAAATTTAAAATCTAAAATTTGGCGATGGAGTACAGAGCGCATTATCACTTATGAGTATCAACTTTGGACGTGAAATTTGCGGTGTTCTCGATTTGGCAGCAGGGCGAGAATGGTTAGTAACTAATGGCATCGGTGGTTATGCATCGGGCACAGTAGCAGGTATCCTGACACGCCGCTATCACGGTTTACTTGTGGCTGCACTGAAGCCGCCACTAATGAGAACTCTGTTATTAGCTAAGTTAGATGAAACCGCTCTGTATGATGGGCGCAATTATTCTCTTGGAGCCAACCGTTGGCATGGTGGAGCCATTAATCCCGATGGTTATCGACACATTGAATCCTTCGAGTTAGAGGGAACAATACCAAGGTGGCGATTTGCTTGTGCAGATGCTTCGTTGGAAAAACGTGTATGGATGCAAGCCGACAGCAATACCACATATCTTCAATATCACCTGCATCGAGCTACCCAACCACTGGTATTAAAGCTCAAAGCATTGGTGAATTATCGCGATTATCACGGTAACACACATACACAAGACTGGCAGATGTCTATTGATGCTGTTGAGCAAGGCATCCGTGTTACCGCTTTTGAGGGAGCAGTGCCGCTATATTTATTAAGCGATCGCACTCACATTTCACCCGCCCACCAATGGTACTATGAATTTGACTTAGCCAGAGAACGCGATCGCGGACTCGACGATCGCGAAGACCATTTGCATGCAGCCACTTTTGAAGCCACCCTCCAACCTGGTGAATCACTCACCTTTGTTGCCAGCACTGAAATATATCCAGATTTAAATGGCAAGGCTGCGTTAGACTTACGTCACTCCTATGACCAAAAGCTGCTCGGAATCTGGAAAGATAACCATGTCAATCCTAAAACAACCCCAGAGTGGATACATCAGTTAGTCTTAGCTACCGACCAGTTTATCGTTAGTCGTCCACTACCCGATCAACCCGACGGTAAAACAATCATTGCTGGTTATCATTGGTTTAGTGACTGGGGGCGCGATACAATGATTAGCTTACCAGGTTTGACAATTTCAGTTGGTCGTCCAGAGTTAGCACGCCCGATTTTGCGTACTTTTGCCAGGTACGTAAATCAAGGGATGTTACCTAACCGCTTTCCAGATGCGGGTGAAGCCCCAGAATATAATACAGTAGATGCAACCCTCTGGTATTTTGAAGCAATCCGTGCTTATTATGCCGCAACTAAAGATGAGGAACTGCTAAGTGAACTCTTTCCTGTGCTAGCAGACATTATTAATTGGCATCGTCAAGGAACGCGCTACAACATCCACCTCGACCCCAATGATGGGCTACTTTATGCGGGTGAAACAGGTGTGCAACTCACCTGGATGGATGCCAAAGTTGGTGATTGGGTAGTTACGCCCCGCATTGGCAAACCCATAGAAGTCAATGCCTTATGGTGCAATGCTCTAGCAACTATGGCAAATTTCGCCCGACAGTTAGGTAAGCCGCACCAAGAATACGAGCAAATGCAAAAGCATGCAAATTCAGGATTTCAGCGCTTTTGGAACGAGGCAGTTGGTTACTGCTACGATGTTCTAGACGGGCCAGAAGGGCACGATCAATCGTTGCGGCCAAACCAGATATTCGCTGTATCCTTACCAGAAAGCCCCTTGACTCCAGTTCAACAACGTGCTGTAGTAGAATCTTGCGCGCGATCGCTTCTCACATCTGGCGGTCTACGCAGCCTCGATCCCAAGCATCCCCAATATCAAGGTAACTACGGTGGAGATCAGCTTCAGCGAGATAGTGCTTATCATCAAGGAACAGTTTGGGGCTGGCTGATTGGGCCATTTGTTTTAGCCCATTTGCGTGTTTTCAATCATCCAGCCCAAGCTCGGAGTTTCCTTAAACCAATGGCTAATCATCTATGCGCTCACGGAGTTGGTAGCCTCAGTGAAATTTTTGATGGCAATGAACCATTCACCCCACGCGGTTGTATTGCTCAAGCCTGGACAGTAGCAGAAGTGCTTCGCGCCTGGGTAGCAACAGAAAATATATAGAGAGTTCTGAATTTGAAGTTTTGGATTAATCAAAAATCAGTATATTTAACTACTTCAAGTTAAGCATTTTTTTCTTCTCTCTGTTTCCTCTGTGCCTCTGCGGTTCGATAAAGAATTTTCCCTCTAACTGAACCGTATTAATTTCAAACAACCTTGTGCTAAAGATTCTTAATCCAAAATCCAAAATCCAAAATCCAAAATCGCCATGACTCAAGAAGAACTAAGATTAGCAGCAGACCGCGATCGCACAGCTTACTGGAAACGATGGGGTTCCTACCTGAGTGAACGCCAGTGGGGAACAGTGCGCGAAGATTATAGCCCTGATGGTACTGCCTGGGAATTCTTTCCCCACGACCATGCTCGCTCTCGCGCTTATCGCTGGGGAGAAGATGGGATTGCCGGAATTTCCGACAATCATCAACGACTATGTTTTGCGATCGCTCTCTGGAATGGTGAGGATGCTATTCTCAAAGAAAGGCTTTTTGGTCTGACCGGAAATCAGGGAAATCACGGGGAAGATGTTAAAGAATACTACTTCTACTTAGATAATACCCCGACTCATTCCTACATGAAATATCTTTATAAATATCCCCAAGCAGCTTTCCCATACAACCAACTGGTAGAAGAAAATCGCCGCAGAGATCGCCAAAGTCCAGAGTTTGAATTAATTAACACAGGTATATTTGACCAAGACCGCTATTTTGATGTATTCGTTGAATACGCCAAGGCTTCAGCCGACGATATTTTAATTGAAATTAGTGTAATTAACCGAGGCCCAGAGGCAAAAACCCTGCATTTGCTACCAACACTCTGGTTTCGCAACACTTGGTCTTGGACTGATAGTCAAGAAGAAAAGCCGTGGTTGAAAATTAGCCAATCTAACTCTCAACTCAGCACCATCGAAGCTTATCACCCCTCCTTAGAAACCCGTTGGTTGTACTGTAATGAAACTCCAGAATTACTATTTACCGAAAACGAGACTAATAATCAAAGATTGTTTGGAGTTAATAATACTTCCCCATACGTTAAAGATGGAATTAACAATTATCTGGTAAATGGGCAAAAAACAGATGTCAATCCCAATCGCATTGGCACTAAATTTGCTGCTCGTTATGAATTAAACATTGGTGCAGGTGAAACCAAAAAAATCCGATTGCGATTAAGTGACGCGCAAGATTTAACTGCACCATTCGGGACTGAATTTGATACAGTTTGGCAACAGCGCCAGCGCGAAGCAGATGAATTTTATCAACGGATTTGCCCGTTGCCAATGTCAGAAGATAAGCGAAATGTGCAGCGACAGGCATTTGCTGGGATGTTATGGAGCAAACAATTTTACTATTATGTAATTGAAGAATGGCTAAAAGGCGATCCGGCGGGCCCTGTGCCACCAACATCCCGACTTAGTGGTAGAAACCATGAATGGTTTCATGTATTTAACGACGATATAATTTCCATGCCCGACAAATGGGAATATCCTTGGTTTGCGGCTTGGGATTTAGCTTTTCATGTAATTCCCCTCTCCATGATTGACCCCGAATTTGCCAAGCTGCAACTGAGTCGCTTGACACGGGAGTGGTATATGCATCCCAACGGTCAGCTACCCGCTTATGAATGGGCTTTTGGTGATGTCAATCCGCCTGTACACGCTTGGGCTGCATGGCAAGTTTATCAGATTGAGCAAAAAATCTATGGTCATGCAGATAAAAAATTTCTGGAAAGTGTTTTTCAGAAATTATTACTAAACTTTACTTGGTGGGTTAACCGGAAAGATTTAGAAGGCAGAAATATCTTTCAGGGTGGCTTTTTGGGCATGGATAATATTGGTGTTTTCGACCGTAGCGTTCAACTACCAACGGGGGGATATTTACAACAAGCAGATGGCACAAGTTGGATGGCGATGTATTGTTTAAATATGCTGACCATCGCCTTAGAGTTAGCAAAAGATAATTCTACCTACGAAGACATTGCCAGCAAGTTTTTTGAGCATTTTTTATATATAGCTGATGCTATGAACGGCGTAGGTGATGCCGAAATAGCATTATGGGATGAAGACGATGGTTTTTACTACGATGCCCTACATTCACCAGATGGCCATCAATTCCCGATGAAAGTGCGATCGCTCGTGGGGTTAATCCCATTATGTGCCGTCAGCATTTTAGAATCAGAAACCTTAGATCGACTTCCAGGCTTTCACCAACGCACGCAATGGTTTTTGCAAAATCGCCACGATTTGACTAGAAATATCGCTTGTATGCACACACAAGGTATGGGTGAAAGGCGACTTTTAGCGATCGTTTATCCAGATAAACTCCGTCGCATCCTAGAAAAGATGTTAGATGCAACCGAATTTTTTAGTCCTTATGGTATTCGCTCTGTTTCTAAAGTTCATGCATCCCATCCTTACGTTTTAAAAGTCGATGGACAAGAACATCGAGTCGATTACGAACCTGCTGAGTCTACCACCGGAATGTTTGGCGGTAATTCTAACTGGCGCGGGCCAATTTGGTTTCCGATTAATTATCTCCTCCTAGAATCGCTGCAAAAGTTCTATAGCTACTTCGGCGACGATTTCAAAGTTGAATGTCCCACTGGTTCAGGCCAAATGATGACCCTCAAGGAAGTATCAATTGCATTAGGTGAAAGGCTGATCGAAATTTTTCTAGCTGATGCTTCTGGTCAGCGACCTTTTTATGGTGGAACAGAAAAATTCCAAACAGATCCAAATTGGCGCAATCTGATTCTGTTTAATGAATACTTTCACGGAGATAACGGCGCTGGTATTGGTGCTAGTCATCAAACTGGATGGACAGGTTTAATCGCGAAATTAATTCAAGAATGTTCAGAACAGGCGTTATCAGACGATATCTGAAAAGTTTTTTGTATACACCAAGCCTAAAACAAAATTAGGTATTGTCTGTAGGGTGTGTTAGAACGGAGTTCGTAACGCACCATGACCTATGATTAGGTGCGTTAGGCGATCGCTAACACAACGCCAGTACTCTACGAGAAGCCACCCTCCGGTCATCTACGCTCAAGTCAAGCCAATGCCGAGGGTTCCCCCCGTTGTGGCAAATAGCGCGGGAAACCTGCCCACACGACTGGCTCCCCTAGGTATATTTTTTCCAAATCAAACCGGATTGCTTATTAAGTTTACTCTTAACTTATCTTTCTTAGCTTGTCAAAATATTCTAAATATTTAAATATCTATAAATATGTAATTAATTTAGGAGTGTTGAGAACTATAAGATATGCTCAACAGACCACTGTAGATACAAGTATTAGAGGATGTTTGAAAAGTCCTTTTCTTAGTAGCAAAATGTTTTAGATCTCCCTAAATCCCCCTTAAAAAGGGGGACTTTGATTCCAGTTCCCCCCTTTTTTAGGGGAGCCAGCGCGGTCTTGGGGTCTCCCCAAGTGGAGCGACTGGCGTGGGTTAGGGGGGATCAACAAGTGCCTAAAATCACAGCTAAATACTTTTCAAACATCCTCTTATAACGTGAGTGAATTAATGACTATCATCAACGATTTGATTGTTTTGGATATGGGAGGTTCGTTTAAGGAGTTTTATCTTTAGTAAATGGAGTAATATTGCTAGCTATTTATAGAAGGCTTTAATTATTAGCTTGTATTAGCTTCAGTTTTGATATAGCAGTTCTCGCTTTAGTGAGGTACTCAAGTTACCAACCCCTACCCGCAAGCGAGGATGGAACTGTGATGTACCTCATGTAATTAGGAAGTGCTGTAAACCAATGCTTGATAATAAGTCCAAATTTTTCAACAACAATATTAGTGTAGTGTATGAACTTGTGTTCCAAAAAGATAGTGAGGAAATTGTAGTTATCAAGGGATCTATACCAAAAGCTTTAAAGCTTCAATTTAAAGTTATTTGTGTACAAAAAGACCTGGAAATGAGTGAAGTATTGGATAATTTAATTAGAGAATGGATACAAGGAGATGCGCCTGTTACCAAATTATCTCTAGATTGCTTAAACGAAGATACTGAAGATGTTAAAGCGTATGTCCCAAAATCTTTAAAGCATGAATTTAAATTGATTTGCACTCAGAAACGAGTCACTATCCGTTCTATTTTATATCTACTCATTAAGCAATGGGTTGATATGGAATAATCATCTTAATTATCCCACAATATGAGGAAAAAAATCGTTGGTAAATTGGAATCGCTAATTATTTCCTCTCTTTTTACACAACATGAATATGTCACACTGATTGCGGGTTGGAAAAAGTTACTGAAGCCGCGATTAACGACCATTAGACATCTCCAGAAATTAAATATGCTTTATGCACAACCCTTGTAGAGACGCGATATATCGCGTCTCTACAATCTTTTTCAGCAGATGTCTATTATATAGTCCCCTCTCAATACTGCGTAGGTTTTGGAATTTCTTGGTTGAGGCAAGCAGGGGGAGAAATGGTGGCTGGCGTTGAGTTTCGCCTCCCCTGCTTATCCGAGCAGTATTGAGTCCCCTCCGTTCAAGCGTTCGTGTAGCCTCTTGTAGAGAGGGGATTTATAGTGAAATTCCTAGCTGAATTACCTTAAATTTCTGGATCTACCAAGCGGGTAGTAGGACGACTCTGATACAAGTCCTGAATGACTTGGAAAACAGAAACTACAGCTACAAGGGTAATGACTACAACAGGTAACAAACCTTTGCCTAAGATAGCGATCGCTAGCAGCACAACTGCACCCCAAAGTCGATACTGGGAACGGATTTGACAATAGCGGATCACTCCATATCTATGAAGAATACTGATTGCCAAAGAGCATAATCCTACTGAACCACAAATCAGCCATCGTTGTGAATCTGATAGTACTTCTGTTGGCTGGCTCAACAAGATTGTTTCTACACCAACTCCAGCAGCAGCAATCCCAATCATTAACGGTAAATGGGTGTAAAGCCAGATATTGACGACACCAATTCTTCCATGTGTGCGCGCTATCTCAATAGGCGCACCACCCAGGTTATCAAAATATACCCACCACCAACTAAAAGCGATAAGTAGACCAAACACGGCAGCAATCACGGTTAAAGTTTCCCATTTCTGCTGAGAAACACCATTTACCACGGCCGTAATTGCTTCGCCTAAGACAATAATGGTAAACAGTCCGAAACGTTCTGGTAAGTGGGAGGCGTGGGGAAGTAACCCAATCTGGAATTTAGATCCTGTTAATGGTGTAACAAAGTCAATAATAATTCCTAATGTCCAGAGTGCGAACCGCCAAGGAATGGGTACAAATGCCGAAACCAACCAACAAAAGGCTGCGATCGCAAAACCAATAGCGTAGCGACTCGTCAAAGGACGGGCTGAAGGAATATGTATTCCAGCCCGGACGTATTCTATAACCAGCACAGCCCTACCAAGAGCATAGGAAAGGGCAAAACCAGGCGAACTCTCACCTAAACCGTGATGGATGTTGATCGCCATTGCTGCTGCTGTCAGCATTTGCAAACCAATCAATAACCGGTGTCCAATATCATCGCTATCAAAGCGGTTGGCATAGAGTGTGGTACCAATCCATGAGAACCAAATGGGTATAAATAAAACTACAAAGTTAAAGCAGCCAGATAGCGATATATCTTCTTTGAGGTTGTGAGCCATTTGAGAAATAGCAACCACAAATACCAAATCGTAAAAAAGTTCTAGCCAAGTGGCGCGCCGCTCTTCTTCGATGTCTTGACCAACGCGTAACCTTGGCGGTTGGAGAAAATTAGTCGTCATATCCGTAATTATTGCTAAGTAATGTGGATTAAATATAAAGGAGGCTAGAGGCTGGATACGATGTCGAGCTACGGAAAGATGATTTTTCTGTCAAAATTTAATCAATATTTCCGGTTTAGTGTTAATTTCTGGACAATTGCTCATCCTTATCCTTACTATCATCTCTGATGTTTATTCTTTAGCAACTAAATTATTTGGCGCATATAATTTGCTACTTGATAAACCTAGTTTACCTGCATGAACTAACACAAAGTTAAGGTTTTAAAATTAGCACAGAGTGTCTTTACATCCGAGAAACCGCTATGTATATGGTCTGTATCGTTACGACTTGCGATCGCTAGGTTAATTATGAAATAAGACTTATTTAACATCCTCTAAAGTTTAAGTCCTTAAGGCTCTAAGGACTTTTTGTGATATATTTATACTTGCGTGTGTTTGCTGCTCTTATATTAAATATCCTTAGCTAGAGGAGAAAATAAGTAACAAATTTATAATTCCAAAATAGTTTTCTCCAAGATGAATAAATCACAAAGCCAAGCCAGTTATGTTTTATATCTACAAAGGTAATAGGTTTTATGAAACTTTCAAAGCAGAAGCGCAAACGTGGTCTTATTCTCACTCCAGAAGGATTACAAAAACTTCAGTCTGCTAGACTTACTGCCGAATTAAACGAAAACTATGGCAACAGATATACCTTTGAAGATTTAAGTGAACGCATTGGCATCAACACAGCAACAATTTCTAAGGTGCTGTCTCGTGAAGACGGAGTTGATAAACGAACAATTGAACTTTTCTTCCAAGCTTTTAATATCCAGTTGGATAAAGATTGTTACACCAATTCTGACCAATCTCAGCGCCAAGATTGGGGAGAAGCAACTAATGTATCAGTTTTTTATGGGCGTGCAGAAGAAACGTCCACATTAGAACAATTGCTCCTTGAAGATCGGTGTAAGTTAGTGGCAGTTTTGGGAATGGGAGGAATTGGTAAATCGGCTCTGGTTATAAAGCTGACAGAGCGCATTAAAGATAATTTTGAGTATATCATATGGCGATCGCTGCGAGAAGCCCCGCCCATCAAAAATATTTTAGCTAGCCTGATCCAGTTCTTATCCGACGAGCAAGAAACAGAAGTTTCTTTACCAGAAAGCGTCGGCGAAAGAATATCCAGACTCATTGATTATCTACGGCAGCATAGATGTCTATTGATACTAGATAATATCGAGTCAATTCTACAAAGTGGTAGTCGAGCCGGACTTTACCGAGAAGGATATCAGGGATACGGGGATCTGCTCAAACGAGTCGGGGAAGTAACTCATCAAAGCTGCTTGCTGCTCACAGGTCGGGAAAAACCTCAAGAAGTGGCATCCTTAGAAGGAGAAACACTATGTGTCCGTTCCTTTCTTCTTGGTGGTTTACAGGCAAGCGAAGGCCAGGAAATTTTGAAAGTCAAAGGGGTCTCAGCTTCCGAGTCAGAATCCAGCAAATTGGTAGAGCGTTATGCAGGTAACGCCTTAGCATTAAAGGTCGTTGCTACTACTATTCAAGATGTATTTTGTGGTGACATATCTGAGTTTTTACAACAAGAGACAACTGTTTTTGGTGATATTCATGAGCTTTTAGAGCAGCAGTTCTTACGCTTGTCAAAATTAGAAAAGGATGCAATGTACTGGCTAGCCATCAATCGCGAGCCAGTTTCACTATCAGAAATCCGCGATGATATTGTATCACCAATCCCACCACAAAAAGTATTAGAGTCTTTAGAGTCTCTGGTAAGGCGATCGCTAATCGAAAAAAGTGAAGCACTATTCACACTCCAACCTGTAGTGATGGAGTATGTAACTCAGAAGTTGATAGATCGAGTTTGTCAAGAAATTGCCACTGAGAATATAGATTTATTTAGGTGTCATGCTTTAATGAAGGCAATGGCAAAAGACTACGTCAGGGATATTCAAATTCGCCTGATTGTCCAACCAGTTATAGATGGATTACTTGGTATTTTTAGAAGCAAAAAAAACCTAGAAAATCAGCTAGCCAAAATCTTGGTAAATCTCCGAGAAACATCACCTCTAGAACAAAGTTATACAGCGGGAAACATCCTGAATCTACTTTGTCATCTGGGAACTGACCTCAGCAGCTATGATTTTTCTTCTCAGACTCTTTGGCAAGTAGACCTGCGGTGTATGAAATTGCGCGATGTAAATTTCCAAAACGCTGATTTTGATCGGTCTGTCTTTGCTGAAACCTTTGGCGGTGTTTTCTCAGTAGCTTTTAGCCCTGATGGAAAACTTTTGGCTTTAGGTGATACCAATAGTGAGATTCGCTTATACCAAGTCTCAGATTGGAAACAAATTTTTACTTGTAAGGGACATACCAACTGGGTTGTATCACTTGCTTTTAGTCCAGATGGTAGAACTCTTGCCAGCGGAAGTGCTGACTCTACTGTAAAACTGTGGAATACCAGTACAGGTCAATGCATCCAAACCTTTCGGGAACATAATAATACTGAGGTTTGGTCGGTTGCCTTTAGTCCCGATGGAAACACCCTAATAAGTGGCAGTAATGACCATCTGGTAAGGCTATGGAATGTTAGCACCGGTAAATGCCTGAGAATTTTTCAAGGGCATACAAGTTGGGTAATCAGTGTGATTTTCCATCCGAATGGTCAGATGTTACTGAGCGGCAGTGATGACGATACCATTAGATTGTGGGATGTCAGCACTGGTAAATGCCTGAAAATTTTCCAGGGTCATCTTGATGGCATCCGGTCAATCAGTATCAGTTCTGATGGTCAGACAATAGCGAGTAGCAGTGATGACCAAACAGTGAAGTTGTGGTGCTTGAACACTGGTGAATGTATCGCAACTCTTGAGGGGCATGATAGTGCGATCTGGTCAGTTGCCTTTAGTCCTCAAGGTAATCTTATCGCTACAGGCAGTCACGATCAAACAGTGAAGGTATGGAGTGTTAGTACAGGTGAATGTCTCAAAACTCTTCAGGGTCATTCTGGTTGGGTATTATCCGTCGCTTTTAACCAGCAAGGGGATCTTCTTGCCAGTGGCGGTGATGACCAAACAGTGAAGATATGGAATCTCACTAATGGTCAATGTCTCAAAACCCTTAGCGGATATACCAGTCAGGTCTGGTCAGTTGCTTATAATTCCGATGGTCAGATATTAGCAAGTGGTAGCCATGATTGCATGGTGAGGTTGTGGAATGTTAATACAGGTGAATGTCTCAAAACTCTCCAGAGCCATCAGGCCGCAGTTCGAGCGGTTGCCTTTAGTCCAAATGGACAAATAGTGGCAAGTGGTAGCGACGATCGAACAGTGAAGCTGTGGAATGTCAATACAGGTCAAGTCTTGCAAACTTTTCAAGGACATCATGCTCTAGTCTGGTCAGTTGCTTTTAGTCCAGATGGTCAAATACTAGCAAGTGGTAGTGGCGATCAAACAGTGAGGTTGTGGAATGTCAATACGGGTCAAGCTTTGCAAACTTTCCAGGGACATCGTGCTGTAGTTCAATCAGTCGCTTTCAGTCCTCAAGGAAGAATCTTAGCAAGTGGCGCTTGGGATCAGACAGTCAAGCTGTGGGATATTAGTACTGGTGAGTGCAAAGAAACATTAGAGGGTCATAAAAATTGGGTTTGGTCAATTGCTTTTAGTCCAGATGGTCAACTATTAGCTAGTGCCGGTTACGATGGAAAAATCCGGTTGTGGAATATTAGGACTGGTAGCTGTCTTAAAACTTTCGAGGTTTGTGCAAATGGTATCGTTAAAGCAGTTATCTTTAGTCCCGACGGTCAGACTCTAGCCAGTAGTAGTCCCGATTACACAGTAAAATTATGGGATGTGAATACAGGCGAATGCAAAAAAACACTGCGTGGACATTCAGCTTGGATCTGGTCAGTTACCTTTAGCCCAGATAATCAAACTTTAGCTAGCAGTGGCGCTGATGAAACAATTCGACTTTGGGATTTGACGACAAGTGAGTGCTTAAAAACCTTAAAAGCTGAAAAATTCTATCAGGGAATGAACATCAGGGGGATTACAGGCTTAACGACAGCAATGATTGCGACGCTGAAAGCATTAGGTGCTTGTGAAAAATAACTTCTTCGCGTCTCTACAAAGATTTCAGGTGACGCATATTTGCAGCTATTTTCAGGTAAATAGACCATAGACCACATTTGTCGTAGGGGCAATTCATGAATTGCCCCTACGACAAGTGTGGTTCAAATACTTTAATTCTGCTGTAATTTCTGGAGATGTCTATTATGTAAGTAAGTCAGCGTGAAAATTTCAATGTATGTCATTGCGAATGTAAGGCAATACTGCGTAGGTTTTGGTGCATAGTCATTAGAGATCCCCCTTAGTCCCCCTTAAAAAGGGGGAAAAATAAGCCATTCTGAGCAAGCCTTTTAAGGGGGGTTGGGGGGATCGATTCAAAACCTACGCAGTATTGGAATGTAAGGAAGTGGAATATTCGCGGAGCGTCTCCAAGAATTGCAATCGCAAAGGTCTTGTGATTTTTACATTCTGTTACATGGTTAGGTTTATTTATACCGACTTATTTAGTTTTCTTGTGTTGCCTTGTTCCCAGCCTGGAGGCTGGGAACAAGTCAGGTCAAAAGTTGAGGGAAAAATTAAAAATCAGCACTGTCGAGATCGCTTGGCAATCCTTGTGGAAATTCCTTGTTCATAATGTTCTCTAACTCAAAGTCGGAATCGTTTAAGACATCTAAGCTGTTCTCAAAGAGGCTGCTAGGAAAATAGTCAGAGCTTAAAGATTGTTCGTCGATAGCGATAGTTGCGATGGTATTCATTGTTATGTCCTTGTAGTTGTTCTGAATTGGATAGTTGAGGCTGTATCGGATGAGTTAGTCTTGGTTGTTGGGTTACTGCATGAACAGTTAATAACCAAGTCTCACCTTTAGTTGTTTATAGGTTCTAGTAGTTTGAACGGTTTCAAGACATTTTGAATTTCCTCATCTGATATGTAGTTTTTTACCGGTGGGCTAAAGCGCAACAATGCGGCTTGGTAACAGGCTTTTGCCACACGGGTCTGCTCATTCGGAGTAAGTTCTGCAATCATCTCAACTGCCTCCTCTACATGCTCTACGTCAGTACCAATAGCACTGTGTACGCGTAGGCAGCGAGTGGCATTTTTACCTGATGGTAGCAAGACCTCTATCCTCTGAATGTATTCTAATCCTCTGCATATTGCTAGGCGTTCGGCTGTATAGGAATAACCTACACAATCAATGGGATCTGAGTTTTGCACAGTTCGGGTGAAGTGATCCACTAAAGCCTTTGCAGCTGGAGGAACAAGTGCTTCCACAACTGCTTGAGCTTCATATCCCATCGACTGAATATCAAGGAGAGCGAGTTGATCGTGACCTGCTTCCTCTTTAGCTTTTTTTAAAGCCCACTGTGCCAAACTTTGGCGATCTGCTGAAGCAAAATGTTGAGCAGCTTCTTCCATTAACTGGGGGGTGGAGTGGCACAGATGGTAAAGACCTGCAAGCCGCCATACCCATCGGATGGGAGTCAAGGCTGGTGGTCTGCGATCGCTCTTGACTGTGTACCAAGCAGATGCGATCGCTCGATCTAAAAGCTTTTGAGTTTGAGCTACCCTATCTGCATGACTTATATTTGAATCGGTGCGATCGCCACTCCCCGCAGAATCGGCTTGCTCCACCCTATTGCGGTTGGCAGTTTTCACCACTACTTCATCAAGCACAATACCCGTTGATTTAGTATTAATTAAAAACTTGTTACGCATGGTTTTTTCCTCGGTTGTGGTTATGACAAACAGAATGAGAAAAAGTCATTTATGGCAATAATAAAAGTTGTTAAAAAACAACCTAAAAATCACTAAGACTGAGGATATTTTCTTGACAAGATATGTTTGCCTTAGAATCAAAATTAACCTTACATCGCAAATAAAGAAGCTAAAGCAATACAGCATACAGACATATCAGAGGTTGGCTAGGGAATTATGCAAGTTCAAAATTAATTTATATTTACTAATTTTGCTACATAATTCACCAACAGTAAATTAAAGCTTCAGGTTCTAAGTAGGTAGGCGCAAAGAAATTAAAGTTCGTAGTCGGGACTTTAGTCCTAATAATCCTTGTTTTGAGAGATGAATCGCTCACTACGAACTAGGATCTTAATTTTATGTTTAATTATGCCTACCTACTTAAAGCTATTAGAAAATTACTTTGGTTTTTTTCTTCAAGCCTTTAGGTCAAAAGTCAGAAAAACCATCAAGAAAGACTTTAGTCTAAAAGTCGAAAAGGACTTTTTCAAAATCTTTAGTCAACAAGGAATTTTGCGGTTGCTACAAACCGTTACTGGCAAGTAAAAGATATTAATCTCAATAAACTTTTGCCAATATCTAAAGGTTGCACATCGCTTTTCAGGTTTTGCCAATAAGGTATATTTCCAATATTTACAAAACCTCTAAACAATTTCAGGCATTGTTAAGCTTCATCAAGTTTACTAACCCTCCTTAATTGTTGTATTATCTAATGATATTCTTCGTAGTTGTAGTAGCGAACTGAATGAAGTCTGTTGATACTGAGTTTTGCAGCACTATGAATTTTTGTAAAATGAAGATCGATAACTTAAGGACAAACTTAACAACTTAACTGTATAAGAAAAGCGCTGAAGCACTTAGTTTATCGGTGCATTCTTCAGGTTAAACTACTACATCCGATATTTTTATGACTTATGGGGCGTTGCTGAATTCAGGTATGAAAATGATTCTGCATGATTTCAAAACCCTTGTAGAGACGCGAAATTGCTTTGGGATTCTCTTCAAGACACTGTGCGAACACAAATCAAAGCGGATTCCTATATAGTGGTTTTCATTTATGTGAGGTACAGCTGTAGGGGCAATTCATGAATTGCCCCTACACCTTACGAGATGATGTTGTACCACATTTGAATGGGAACCGCTATATAAGCCAATTATAATCAAATGCGGTTCTGTTAAGGTTAGCAGTCTTTGTAAGAGTCATTTTTTAACGTAGACGCGAACGCGAACAGCGTCTCGTAGAGAAGCGAGTTCCCCGACTTGTAGCAACTGGCGCAACATACAGAGAGAAGAAAGAGAAGGAAGAGAAGGAAAAATTTTCTTCCACGGTATCGACTTCAAGAAGATATTTTTTGTAAAACTTATACCGTAATAGTATAAAAGCTTAAATTTAGTCTTAACTCAAAGATTTTACCTGGTTCATACTTGGCAAAATTGTTAAAAATAAATAAAGAAACGAGCTTGATAAAGCTATCAAAATACATTGCAAAAAATAATTACTGCAATGGTTGCCCAATCATTTTGATGGAAAAGCAAAGCAAGTCATTCATCAAATATTTTAGTCGATTACACAAGCAAAGCACTTAGTAACTTTTTTCTTCCAAAACAATTTGGGCATTATAAAAGTTAATTCTATGTAAGAATTGGAGAAAATCTATGATTCAGCAAGATTATGCTACACTGGAGCAAAATTCCCAGACAACAGTATATAAAAATGCTGTTTTAGATGATGTAAAACTTCAAGATGCTTTAAAAAGTATCAATCCGAAATTTGGGGATTTTTGTACTCGCGTAGCGGGTGAAGCATGGGGTCTTCCATTAATTGACCAAAAAACCAAGGCTTTAATCACAATTGCTATTGATGTTGTCAATCAAGATCAAGTTGGCACTGGTAGTCCTTTTGCTGCACATATAAATATGGCTATGCAACAAGGTGCTACCCGTGCAGAAATAGAGGAGCTTTTGTTGTTCATGTGCGTTTACGCAGGATTTAATAAAGCTGCGGGGTGCTTTGGTACTCTGAATGATATTTTCAATTCAAATGAATAGCCGACTGATAGACTGCAAAATTGAAGATGAATAAAAGCCTGTTGTAAATAGGCATAGGAGAAAAAACATGGTAACTAATGCTAAAAATCAGGGTAAAATAGCTGTACTAATCGAAGAACACTTTGACGAAATTGAATTTCGAGCATTTAATAGCTTTTTCCCAAAAAATGGATACGAAATAGAGTATATTTCTCATCTTTGGAACCAAGATAAACTGACATTTAAGGGAATTGATCTAATACAAGAAGTGACTGTCACAGTAGAAGTAAATGATGTTGAACCTACCGATTATCAAGGTATCATCCTCATTGGTGCTTATGCAATGGATCGTCTTCGCTATGAAGAGTATCCTAAACAAGGTCAACCAAATCAATCTCCTGCTGTCAGATTTCTCCGAAAAGCTGTTAAGGCTATGGATGCTGGAAAATTAAATATTGGAACTATTTGTCATAGCCTTTGGCTGTTTTGCGCCGATCCTGAACTCCTAAAGAATCGGGAAGTGACTTGTGCTCATAACATCCTTTGTGATGTACAAAATGCTGGAGGGATCGTTATCTTTGATGGTGATGGAACTAAAAATTTACACATTGATGGCAATCTCATCACAGCAAAACATCCTAATGTAGTCGCCGAGTTTATGGAGGTTTTCTTAAAGGCGATTAATGAGCAGAAATTGCAGATAGCAACCAGATAAGAAAGTAGGATCATAAATTGAGTCTGTCATGTGGGAAAGAAAAACGCTGCTACTTTCTGAGTAATCTGGTTGGATTGTTTGTAACTATCTTAACTCTACTAGCCAGATTCAGGTACTTCGGATCGCAAATATTCCTAATTGGTACTTTGAGCGAGTTATTTTCCCAAGACAACGCTTTCGGTTTGAAGCACCTCCCGATGCCGATCTAGAAATTCACACAAGCATTATAGCTAGTGCAATTCTCTCAGATAAAATTCAGTGCAACCGTTTACGCATTAACTAGAAACCAATTTCAGTATTAAAACAATACAAATAAACTGGGTTTTTCTCTGCTATCCAACCCAAGTTTATTTTGCCAATATTTCAACAAAATTGGTTGAGCTAATTGTGGAATTGATGTTTCCAAAAATATGCTTGTTCCTGATCAAGCCTTGCGGAATTGTTCAGCAAATTATCAATTAACGCTCTAGGTGAGAAGAAAGGCAAAATGATTGCAATACCACTTCAATATCAAGCAGAAGCTACAACAAAGTACCAAGTAGAATTGGGGCGCACATATCCTTTGGGTGCAAAGCCTGATAAACATGGAGTCAACTTTTCAATCTTTTCTGAACATGCAACATCTGTAGAATTGTTGTTGTTTGAAACACCGAATGACTCAGAACCTATAGAAATCATTCAGTTAGATCCAAAGCTGAATAAAACCTTTTTCTTGTGGCATATCTATATCAGAGGTTTAAAACCCGGTGCTGCTTATGCTTATCGCATTGATGGCCCTCAAGATTTACATGGAAAAGGACACCGCTTTAACAAAAACAAAATATTGATCGATCCTTACTCTAAGGGAAACAGTACCACGCTGTGGAAACGCACTGATGCTTTAGGGTCGAAAGATAACTTGGCTACTTCAATGCGTAGTGTAGTCATAGATATATCAGATTATGACTGGGAAGGCGATCGCCCCATTAACCGACCCATGAATGAAACCATCATTTATGAGTTACACGTCCGGGGATTTACTAAATCACCTTCTTCTGGCTGCAAACATCCCGGTACTTTTTCTGGAGTCATCGAAAAAATTCCTTACCTGCAAGAATTAGGGATCACATCTGTTGAATTGTTACCAGTATTTGACTTTGATGAAACGGAAGTTCTTCGAGAAGTCAACGGTAAGCAACTGAAAGATTATTGGGGATACAACCCACACAGTTTTTTTGCCCCAGAAACTTCATATTGTACTTCTCCCGATGAGAAAAATCCAATTACAGAGTTTCGGGATATGGTGAAAGCCTTACATCAGGCAGGAATTGAGGTGATCCTAGATGTAGTCTTTAACCACACTAGCGAAGGAAACCATGAAGGCCCAACCATTAACTTTAAAGGGTTTTTTAATAGTATATTTTATCACCTTGTGCCATTTGATAAACAGTACTACATGGATTACTCAGGGTGTGGGAACACAATTAACTGCAACCATCCCTTAGTGCAAAAGTTAATTGTTGATTGTCTAGAGTTTTGGGTGCAAGAGATGCACGTTGATGGCTTCCGATTTGATGAAGCATCTATCTTATCCCGTGACCAAAACGGCAGTCCGATGGTTCATCCGCCTGTAGTTTGGCAAATTGAAACATCAGAAGTTCTAGCAGATACAAAAATTATTGCTGAAGCGTGGGATGCGGCTGGATTATATCAGATTGGCTACTTTCCGGGATATCGTTGGGCAGAATGGAACGGACGTTTCCGAGACGATGTTCGGCGTTTTGTCAAGGGAGATTCAGGACTAGCAGGGGCAGTAGCTTGGCGGATTTCAGGAAGTGCCGACCTCTATCAAGCAAGCGGACACTTGCCAATTAACAGCGTTAACTTTATCACTTGCCACGATGGGTTTACTCTCAATGATTTAGTTTCTTACAACCACAAGCACAATGAAGCCAATGGCGAGGGCAGTCGAGATGGAATAAATAACAATTTGAGTTGGAATTGTGGTGTTGAAGGAGAAACTGACAATCCCGAAATTGATGCACTACGGCAACGACAAATTAAGAATTTTACAGCTATTCTTTTCTTGTCGCAGGGTGTACCGATGATTACATCTGGGGATGAAGTTAGACGTACTCAACATGGCAATAATAATGCTTACTGCCAAGATAATGAAATCAGTTGGTTTGACTGGAATCTTGTTGAGAAGAATACTGATATATACAGATTCTTCAAAATGTTAATTAATTTCCGTAAATGCTATTGTCATGAAGCATTACACCGCCGTCACTTCTTCAATGGCGAAGTTAATGAACGAGGTTTGGCAGACATATCTTGGCATAGTTTACATTTATTTAAACCAGATTGGAACGATTCTCATGGCAGAATTCTTGCTTTTACATTAGCAGGATTTCAAGGAGCATCAGATATCCACGTCATGATGAATATGTACTGGGATAATCTCAAATTTGAAATTCCTCATCTTTCATCTAGGAAATGGTACAAAGTCGTGGACACTGCCCAGCCTTCACCTATGGATATTGTGGAATCGGGGCAAGAAACTTTAATTCCAGAGGATTTCTGCTTCGTTCAAGGTCGTAGCATTGTTGTTCTCATTTCCAAATAGTTTTACTAATTTGTAATTCGTAAACTATGAAATGTCAGGGCAATTCAGGAATTGCCCTGACTATAACGAACCGCAGAGGCGCAGAGGGCACGGAGAAATGAGAGTTTGAGAGATATTTTGCGTAAGTCCTAATTGAAAAGTTGATATTACATTTTGGGAGATAATTTAATGAACACAGTAACTTTCCCATTCTCAGATTTAATTGCTGGATATGTTACTAACTTTAATTCTCAAAACGGAGTTTTTGGGACATTCAATCTGAAAACGACCGATGAAAGAGAGTTTGAGGTAGCGTTATCTGCAACCACCTATGCTGAACTTGTGCGGAATTTAGGTGAACCTTATTATGATTGCACTCTGCAAATGAGAGCAATGTTAGTTTCAAATCGCTACCTTTTTGTGTACGGCACTTTTTTCCCTGAAGATAATCAGAATAAGTTTGAAGCTAAACATATTGTATTTCTTGGTAAATCCGAAAGTGAATATACATTTGAAAAGCAGGATTGGTGGGTTAATCAAGTCCGAAGCTTGGCTAATTTCTACTTAAAAATGCAGTTTGAAGATGGAGAAATTGACTATCGAAAATATCGCACTAATTTAGGCTTAGTTGGTGCAAAAGAAATCAGCAATCGTCAAGAAACCGACACAATTTCACGTCTAGTTTACGGTTTTGCTACAGCCTACATGATGACTGGGGATGACCGTTATTTAGAAGCTGCCGAAAAAGGCACTGAATATTTGCGCAATCACATGCGTTTTCTAGATGAGGGTGAAGGAATTTGCTATTGGTATCACGCAATTGACGTTAAACCAGATGGTAGAGAGCAAAAAATATTCTCCTCAGAATTTGGGGATGACTATGATGCGATACCAGCTTATGAGCAGATTTATGCACTAGCAGGTCTGACCCAAACTTATCGGGTGACGGGCGACCCAGGTATCATGAATGATATCGAATTGACTATGAATCTGTTCAAACGCTATTTTCTCGACAAAACGGATAAAGGAGGTTTTTTCTCACACATCGATCCGATTAATCTCAGCCCTTACAGTAGCACTTTGGGACATAACCGAGCGAAAAAGAATTGGAACTCAGTAGGCGATCATGCCCCAGCATACTTAATCAATCTTTGGCTAGCGACTGGTAAGAGTGAATATGCTGATTTACTTGAGTATACCTTTGACATAATTGAAAAGCATTTTCCCAATTACGACTCTAGTCCATTTGTTCAAGAACGTTTTCATGAAGATTGGAGTCATGATACAACATGGGGATGGCAACAGAACCGAGCAGTTATAGGTCACAACCTCAAAATCTCTTGGAACCTGATGCGGATGCATCATCTAAAACCAAAAGAGAAGTATGTTGCCTTGGCAGAAAAAATTGCAGATATCATGCCCGGAGTTGGTAGCGACCAACAGCGTGGAGGGTGGTACGATGTTGTAGAGCGGATTCTAGAACCAAACCAAAAGACACATCGCTTTGTTTGGCACGATCGCAAAGCTTGGTGGCAACAAGAACAAGCTATATTAGCCTACCTCATCTTAGCTGGCTCACTTAACAACGATCGCTATCAAAAACTAGCGCGTGAATCAGCAGCTTTTTATAACGCTTGGTTCCTTGATTACGCAGATGGCGGTATCTACTTCAACGTTTTGGCTAATGGAGTTCCCTACCTGCTAGGCACTGAAAGGGGCAAGGGTAGCCACTCTATGAGCGGTTATCACTCCTTTGAACTGGCATACTTGTCTTGTGTTTATACTAATCTCTTGCTGACTAAGAAGCCGATGGATTTGTATTTCAAGCCAAAACAAGGAGGATTCCAAGATAATATTCTACGAGTTCAGCCTGATATCTTACCACCTGGCAGTGTCCAAATTGGCGAAGTTTGGATTAATGGCCAGCCTTATTCTGACTTTGATGCTGAAAACCTGACGGTTAAACTACCATCAACTCCAGACGAACTAAAAGTTAGAGTTAGACTTCTTCCTACTCAAGTATTTTTCAATGCAACTTTGTTAGAAGTAACCGGAGGTGTTGCCAAAATATCTTTAAGTGGTTTACTTGATGCCAATGCTGTGGAACTGCTTGAGGAAGAATTGCAAAAAGCAACAGCTAAATCAATCAAACGCTTGGTTTTACTGGTAAAAGATTTGAAATGTATAAGTGCGGCTGGTCTGAGATATCTGATTTACACTAAGCAAAAGTTGGGTAGCGATATTGATATCTATATCGTTGGTGCAACCGATAATGTATTAGATTTCTTGAAGAAAGGTGCATTTTGTGAGGGTGTCACAGTTTTAGAGCATTATGACACTGTTGAACTAGCGATCGTGTAATCAAATTAATAGCATTTCATCTGGTAGTGAGGAATGGCTAGACCTGAGATTTGAGGAAGAATTCAGAATCAAGATGCTCTCCACAAGACGTTATTGCTAGCAAGATCCCCGCAGGGATAGCGAGTCTCCCTATCCCTGCGCTATCCGCTTTTTTAGTCGAGTTCATTCTGATTTGTGATACCAATAAAATTAATGATTGCAACACATCTTTGGATAAGACGCGATGAATCGCGTCTCTACAAATGGTTATTTGTCGCATTGTTTTTTTAAAATTGGTATAATTTCTGAATTGTGTTTGATAAGCTTTTTAGTTTTAACGATATACCTCATTTAGTTGTGGTGAAGGGTTATTTAGAAAGGCTTTTAGAAAACTTAGATTGTGTGTGTTTGATAAATGTAGTTTGTGTTTTAGCGCTAGTTAGAGACTCACACATAACACTTGTGAAAAGACTTAATACAGACCGACTAAAAAAAATGTGTTGTTTGCTGGATGTTGCTTCAAGCAGCATTTTTTAAGGAACTTATGGCTAAACCTGTAATATTGACATTAGATGATGACTCGGAAGTTTTGCAAGCGATTGAGCATGACTTACGCAGCGAGTATGGCGATCGCTTCCGAGTGGTGCGAGCCAGTTCAGCTAAGATAGCTCTGGAGGTGCTGAAAAAGTTGAAGTTACGTAATGAGTCAGCAGCCCTCTTTCTTGTAGACCAGCGAATGCCACAAATGACCGGTGTGGAATTCCTAGAACAGGCAATGGAAATTTTTCCCATGACCAAACGTGTCTTACTCACAGCTTATGCAGACACTAACGCGGCTATCCATGCCATCAACAAGGCAAAAATTGATTATTACCTCTTGAAGCCTTGGAACCCTCCTCAAGAACGTTTATATCCGATGCTGAACGATTTACTTGAGGTTTGGCAAGCTTCTTTCCGTCCACCTTTTGAAGGTGTTCGCGTCATTGGTTGCCGTTGGTCGCCAAGATTGCATCAAGTCAAAGATTTTTTAGCGCGGAATCATGTTCCCTATCAATGGTTAAACATTGAGTCAGATGAGGCTCACCGCCTTGTTAACTGCGTTAATAGCTCTGATACTAAACGCCAGCCGATAGTTCTCTTCCCCGATGGATCGAATCTTGTAGAGCCAACAAATATCCAAATTGCTGAGAAAGTCGGATTAAAAACACGTCCCAAAATGCCGTTTTATGACTTAATTATTGTGGGTGCTGGCCCTGCTGGTTTGGCAGCAGCCGTTTATGGGGCATCTGAGGGACTTCGCACAGTATTAATTGAACGAGAGGCTCCAGGAGGACAAGCTGGTACAAGTTCCCGGATCGAAAATTATCTTGGTTTTCCGGGTGGGATTCATGGCGGAGATTTAGCTAAACGTGCTGTCACCCAGGCTCAAAAGTTCGGAACAGAGATTCTTTCACCACAAGAAGTCACCGATATTCGTCTGGATAATCAATATCGCTTGATTACCTTAGCAGACGGTTCGCAACTCAGTACACACACTTTGATTATTGCAACTGGGGTATCCTATCGCAAGTTTAAAGCGCCTGGAAGTGAAAAATTAACAGGTGCAGGTGTATACTATGGTGCTGCAATGACCGAAGCACTGACTTGTAAAGGGGAAGAAGTATTTATTGTTGGTGCAGGTAACTCGGCTGGACAAGCAGCTGTATATCTTTCTAAGTTTGCCCACTCCGTTACCCTTGTAGTCCGAGGAGACTCCCTCAAGAAAAGTATGTCTCAATATCTGATTGAACAGATTGAGGAGATTAATAATATTCACGTCAAGCTATTGAGCGAGGTAACGGAATTTTTCGGAGAAGATAAGCTGGAAGCAATTACCCTTTTGAATTCAACAACTGGTAAAGTCGAAACTATTCCCACCAATGCCCTGTTTAGCTTCATTGGGGCAAAGCCGCGTACCGATTGGTTGCAAGATGTTGTAGAACGTGATGAAAATGGCTTTATTCTCACCGGTGCTAACACAATGCGGAATGGGATGTCACCGAAAGGATGGACATTAGAACGCGATCCGGCTTTTTTGGAGACTAACGTCCCAGGGATTTTTGCGATCGGTGATGTGCGTTGTAATTCAGTGAAACGAGTCGCTTCGGCGGTAGGTGAAGGTGCGATCGCAGTTCAATTAATCCATCAATATCTTGCATGTTTGTAGCGATATTCTAGGTAATTACCATGCTGGAGAAATTGCGGAAAATATCAGTTTTTGAACACTTGGCTGAAAATGAACTTAAGTGCTTTCTCAATGGGACTGAATTATGGCTGAAGTCAGGAGACATACTGTTTCACCAAGACGATCCTGTAGACTACTTCTATGTGGTATTTGAAGGAGCAATCCAGCTTTCACGAGAAATTGGCAACCAAAATATCGTATTAGCTACATACGGTACTGGTACATTCTTTGGTGAAGTGCCTCTTTTGGCAGGTACTGTTCATCTTGCAAGCGGACAAGCAGTGCGTGAAAGTCACATGTATTGTCTACACGAGAATGATTTTTGGCAAATGATCACCATTTGTCCAACAATTAGAAAAATTGTTCTTGGGAACATGGCTTATCGAATGCAAGAGTTGCAATTGTTATCTCAGCAACACGAAAAGCTCGTAGCATTAGGTACGTTGTCTGCTGGTCTGGCTCATGAACTAAATAATCCAGTATCAGCAGCACATCGGGCTGCTGGTCAGTTGCAGGATACAATCAAGTCCTTAGATGCTGTTACTCTGAAATTTATTGAGCAATATCTCTCACCAACTCAAGTAAAACACCTCTTAACGTTCAGGCAAGATGCGATCGAATATGCTGCATACGCTGCAACGCAAAATTCTGGCGATCCTTTGGTTCAGATTGATTGGGAAGATGAATTAGTGCATTGGTTAGAGTTACATGATGTTACTGATGGCTGGAAAATTGCTCCTGTCCTGGTTGCCGCTGGCGTAAATAATCAAAAGTTAGAGGCAATTAGCGAGTATTTACCAACTAATACCTTTACCGATGTGCTAATTTGGCTCGAAGCAACCCTATCTATAACCGGGCTGTTGAAGATACTAGAACAAGGTACTACTCGTGTTTCAGAAATAGTCAAGGCGATTAAAGACTACTCCTACATGGATCGGGCTTCTTTATTGAAGATAGATGTACATGAGGGTTTAGACAATACCTTGACAATTCTGCGCTACAAGCTGAGAAAGCACAATATTGTGGTGACACGCGAGTATCAAAAAAGTCTTCCCTGCATTCAAGCTCACGGAAGTGCCTTAAATCAAGTCTGGACTAATCTTATAGATAATGCGATCGATGCATTAGGCGAACAAGGTAATATTTGGGTACGGACTTCTCAAGAGAAAGATTATATTATTGTCGAAATTATAGACAACGGGCCAGGAATTCCCCTTAAAATTCAATCTCGAATTTTTGAACCGTTTTTTACAACCAAGGAAGTCGGTTCAGGTACGGGTTTAGGTTTGGAAATTTCCTATCGAATTGTCGTGACTCAGCATAACGGAGACATTCGCTGCTTTTCTCAACCTGGTGAGACATGTTTTCAAATTCGTTTGCCTATCAGTCCTTCCTGAAGTAAGTAGGTGAGCGTAAATAATTATCATTGCGATAAGGCAGGGGGCAGGGGGCAGGGGAGGCAGGGGGAGAGAAAGAAATAAGTGTATTTAGGTTTATTTAAGTAGCAGAGCGTAAATCCTAAACCAGTTAACTTTTTCTCTAACGTTAGGATCTTATCTGGTCAAAAATTTCTTGAAAGTGAAAACTATATTCAAAATCAAAAATGCTTCGATTTGAATAGGTTTTGTGATTAAACCAAATTAGAGAATTTTGTAAAGGTAATTATTTCTTTGTCAGAGCCAGCAAAATCTAACTAAAGCGATCGCAATTTTTATCCTTCTATGTATACACCCAAAAAAAAGGCAGCAATCTTCACAAGAAGGCAGTTCATCTTTGCAAGTGCGGGTAGTGGAGCCGGATTGCTTGCTACAGCCATGTTTAAAGCAAATAGAATTAATGCAAACTCACAGGTGGATATAACGAAGTTTACTGAGTCTCTACCCACCCCATTTGCAGGTTCGCCACCCAGCACTTTGATGATTGCCAAGAATTCGCATTCGTTCCACCGCAACTTAGGGGCAAGCCCAACGTTGAGTTATGGTGGTTTATCAATTCTGGGGCCAACTATCGAAGTTACAAGGGGCACACCTCTAAGTATCAATGTAGTCAACAATATCGTTGGCAACCATCCCTTCTTGGGAGCAGTTGATACAGGGTTGCATGGTACTTTAGAATCTGATAAGAATAGCCCACGGGTATCGTTGCATTTGCATGGTAGCAACACCGAAGCTAAAAGTGACGGCTACCCAATGGATACCTTTAGACCAGGGCAGAATTACTTATACAACTTCAACAACAATCAGGAAGCAGCCACTTTGTGGTATCACGACCATGCGATGGGAATTACTGGTTTAAATGTGTTGGCCGGACTCGCAGGGTTTTACCTAATCAGGGATGTAGACGATCCTGTGGGTGGTCATGGGCCACTCGGTCTGCCATCTGGGGCTCCCTATGAAGTGCCCCTAGTAATACAAGACCGTTCTTTCAATACCGATGGCTCGATGTCTCACCCCAATCAGCCACCCTGGTTAGTAGAATATGTTGTTGGCATTGCAACTGTAAACGGTAAGGCGTGGCCGAACCTCAATGTAGACCGCACCTTGTACCGATTCCGAATTATCAATGGTTCAAGCGCCCGGACTTACAACCTGAAACTGTCGTCGAAACAGCCAATTATTCAAATTGGCACTGACCAGGGGATGCTCAACGCCCCGGTGTATTTGTCTCATTTATTGCTTTCTCCTGGCGAGCGGGCTGACGTGCTGATCGATTTCTCCGGTAGTTTGCCAGGAGATAAGATTGTTTTGGAAAATGACGCGATTTCTCCATATCCCAATGGTAGGGCTAACTTAATCATATTTAATCCCGAACTGCCTGAAATCATGCAATTCACAGTCAATGCGACTGCTGCCGCCTCCAAGCCAATTCCCAAGATGCTGCGACTGCATAAACCACAGATCAAACCGATAGCTGTTAAACCGATACGGCAACGGTTTCTGACACTCGTGGAGATAACTGGGCCAACTGGCCCGATTGTGCTACTACTTAACAACGTCTATTGGGATGAGACATTCAAAAACCCCGAATTGATGGAGCGGCCAAAAGTTGACACCGTGGAACAGTGGAACATTATCAATCTTCAGCCCGTCGCCCACCCGATGCACTTGCATCTGGTTCCGTTCCAGATTCTCAACCGACAAAAGATTAATCCGGCCAAGTATTTAAAGGCATACCTAGCTACAGGGCCTCGGACAGTTATTATAGAACATGCAATGGGTGGGCCGACAGTACCAACTGGTTATCCACCACCCGATCCTACTCCCTTTGCGATCGGGCCAGCAAGACCACCAGCCCCAAACGAGGCCGGATGGAAGGATACAGTATTAGCTAATCCTTATGAAGTCACCCGTCTGATTGTTCCATTTGGAGCTAGAGCAGCAGAAAATCTCCCCTTCAGCAATTCGTTTATCGGAACCTACGTCTGGCACTGCCACATGCTTGGACATGAGGACAATGAAATGATGTTGCCCTATGAAATAACAGCATAATTCCTACCATAAAAAGTTGATCGCAACGTAGTGTAAATAAATCACCCATTCCAAATAAATTAGGATTTACGCATTGAGAGAAAAGACAAAGTATAGATGATTTGAAAAACCACATCCATCGTCAGCGCAATTCATATAGACGCAAAGTAGCTTCTCGCAGGAAATGCCCCTAATAGTCTGTCAAGCTAGTAATGAAAAGTTTGTAGTAAGCACTTTAGTGCTTAGAAAATAAGGACTGAAGTCCTTACCCAACGGGAAAGTTAGTCGCTCATGGAGGAAACCTCCAAGACCGCGCTAACTCACTACGAACTTTCTTAACCATCAATTTAAACTTGACACACTACTACGATAGTGGTCTATTTACCATCAATGAAATGACGTATTTATGTTATGTAACAACATATTTATTTTGTCCAGTGCGTAAGCCCTATAAATAAATTGCATTAAAAACTACAACCCACTTAAATCTTATGAAGGTATCCTCAACTCTAGCTATTAGTAGTTATTCAATTTTACTTAGTTTTATCGCTATATCTCCACCCGCTCATGCGGTATCTGCAAGCGAGACTAATAACTCTTTTGCTACCAGAAAGATTCTACCATTTGGTGTTAGTAGTGTAGATGGACAGCTAGAAACTGAGAACGTTGACTTTTACACCTTCTCAAGTTTGGATACCGGAAACTTATTTACTGTAGAGGTAAATTCACAGTCATTTGATCCACTACTAGGGCAGTTGAGTGATTTTGGTAAAATTCAAGAAATAAATGACGATCAATCTGACAATAATGTTTTACCCATACTAACGGGAGAGATACCCAAAAGTGGTAATCTAAACTTAGCTGTATCTGGCTTGAGAGACATTAATCTTCTTGGCGACCACTTTGAATCTGGTCAATATACATTGTCATTAAAAACATTTACTTTTCCCCGTTCTTCTACTAACGCAACACTCGTAAACGGTAGTTTTGAAACTGGCAATTTTACCGGATGGGCAACACTAGGCTCTAACAGTATAGAAACTGCAACATTTGGTAGCGATCCAACTGATGGAACTTCGCAAGCTTTCTTGTCAACTGGAGGGGGTACATTTGATGATTCAATTACAGAAAAATTTTTAGGATTAAAAGCTGGAAGTCTAAATAATCTTGGGAAAGGACAAGTTAGTAAAGGCTCTAGTATTCAACAAATATTCACAGGGAAAGCTGGAGACATTTTAAGTTTTGATTATAATTTTCTGAGCGATGAAATATTAACACCAATTATTTTTCCAGATTTCTCCTTTGTCTCAATCAATTCTTCTTCAGACAGTTCAACCAGTTCCCTATTAGAACTAGCTGATGTTACAGATGCCACATCAAAAACTTCCTTAACGGAGTTTGCTGAAGAGACTGGATTTCAGACTTTTTCTTTTAAGTTGCCGACCACAGGAACATATACTTTAGGAATTGGAGTTATAAATGTGGGAGATATCGCTTTTGATTCTGGACTATTGATTGATAATGTTAAAGTAACCTCTGTTCCTGAACCTAGTTTTGGTTTATTGGAATTTAGTGCTTTAGCACTCTTAGGATTATGGAAAAAAATCTATCCTAAATAAGTAGTTAAACAAAATTAATTACACAATGTCATAGCAAATGGAGCGTACCCCGTAGGGGATCTTGGAGATAGCGAAATGAAGCATAAGTCCTTTGGACACGCTTCGCGAAAGCGGGGGCTAGGATTGCTTATCTTCGAGACAAGATCCCCTACGGGGTAAGCTTTGCTCGCAATGACTGTAATTAATTCTGCATGGTTACTTACAATACTTTTCAAAAAAATATCGGTAAATATTACTAAGCCTCTAAATAGCAATAAATTAAAACCAAAAAATCGACACCATACACAAATAATAGTCGTGATATTTAGCGTCAAAAATTGGGTTTATTGGAAATCATCCAAAAACCCGATTTTTTTATATTCTCTTTATTTGATTATTTGCACGGAGTATTAAAGTACTTAGGTGTAAGCTCAGGGGAGCAAGCTATGTTTTTAGCAAAGTTTTGCACTTTCTTAAATTTATCCTTAATTTATCGATCTTATCTACTAAAAAATTGAGAAAAATTAAATAATTGTTTGTTGAATGAAGTAATTCAACCCACTAAAAAAACACGGTGTAAACAGAGACATCATTTAACATCCAGAGGAAGTTTTGACTGCACATAGCATTTATTATGCTAGTGATATATCTAAAGCTTAGATATAAAGCCTTCCAGCTTTCTATGTGTGCCTTATCTGAACAATAAGCGGCATTACACCTTACTTATCAGGAGAAAATAATGAGTGAAACAATATTAGTCAATCAACAACCAAATGAACCTATCATAGTTGCCAAAAAGCCAATAGTAATGGAAGTGGAACCTGGCACATATTACTGGTGTAGCTGCGGTCACTCCAGCAATCAACCTTTCTGCAATGGCGCTCATAAAGGGACTGGGTTTAAACCAATTGCATTTGAGATTACTGAGAAGAAGCGCGTTGCTCTTTGTCAGTGCAAATACACTAAACAGGCTCCATTTTGTGATGGTTATCACAACAATCTCTAAACGGTAGATGTGGATAAACAAAAGCAGTAATGATAGCAACAATTAGAAAATTTGATTATGCAATTCGCGATCAAAAAGGTCAATTATCCTTCTATGTTCTTTTGTGGAAACGGAAAGGAATTTCTCTAGACCTTTTTGATGACTACTGGAGAGACGTTCATGGCCCAGTTTGTGCTAGGCTACCAAGTCAGCACCAATACTGGCAGTTTCATCTGGCTCAAAATGACGGTGGTCTATGGCCAACTATTAATGGTATTGAGTACACCTGTTCAGACGAAGATCAATTTAATGGTATTGCCGAATTAACCTTTGAGACAGTAGCTGAACGGGATATCTGGTTTAAATCTGCTGCAATCCTTATGGATGACGAGCATAACGTATTCAGCAAAGCAATTGGCTACAACACGAGTTTTGGTAATTCTCAAACCTATCTCGATCGCATCCCCGTAGGAGATCCCAACGGCAAACTAGGTATAATTAAGTTTCACGTCATGGTAAAGAAGTCTGATGCCGTGAGTGTAGAAGCTTTTCGCCAATATCTGACAGATAGTTTTGCGCCAGCCGTTATTCAAAGCAATTCTGTCCTCAAGTTTCGATTGCATTTGTTTGAGCAAGTAGATAATTCTCGCCCTGATGCTGCTGGGGTTTCTCATTATGAATCGCCAGAAAAACAGTATCAAGCTGCCTTTGAAATTGCTTTTGCTAATCCTCTAGAAATGGAAACATTTTTTGCTTCTAAAGAATACGCTATTGCTACCAAAGACCAAGCTCGATACGTACAGAGACTTTTACCATTTCCCGAACGAACTGCTTATACCTTCGTTTATGACGGCAAAATGACACTAGCAGGTCAGCGGAGTTCTACAGTAGCAGAACTAATTGCAAACATTGGCGCAACGAATCAACTCAAGGAGGACGTAGTTAGTCTTATGTTGGAACAGAAACTTATCTCTAACTCAAATGGTCACTCGAACGGCTCGCAAAACACTGCTAGCACATTGACTAACAAACGAACTAACTACTACACAGATTTATCAGCAGATTATTCTCGACCAGGACTTGTGACTTCTTATGTAGCGAAAAAACTCATAGAGGATGCTGAGAAGATTGTGGCAATGAAAGAAAGAACTTTGCCACAAATTAGTTCTAGTTATACTTTAGAACAAATTGAAAAAGAGAATAAAGAATGGTGGCCTACCCATTGTGAGGCATTGAGACAGGGAAGAGGCGATATATTAACTGGTGAATATCGAGATGATTTAGTTTATTTCTGCCAGGATGGCCCCTATCAAGGTGTGGAACAACAAAAAGAACGGGAACAACATTGGTGGGCATTAATTGCTCAACCAGGTGTCACAATGTGCTGGCCAATCGTCATGTTTCATGGTGAAGTTACCTTCTTTGAATGGAAGTGTGTAGATGACGAAACCAACGAAACACTCGCCAAGGGAAATGTTACTTGGATTCGACGTGGACATAGAGGTGGATGTTATCTCAAAACAGAACAGCTAACCTTTTACCGAGATGTTTTTGCTCCAAGTGGGCTACTAAAATTGATCGCAACTGCTTAATAATTGCTTGAGATTAGTTCAATAAAACTGACTTTTTACGGTATATGGAAAAGTTCGTTATTAGGATTTTAGCAATCCTAATTTGATAGCTTATCGTGAAAAGTCAGTTCAAGAAACTAGCTATGCACAAAAAACTCATTAAAGGACTTATATCATATGATCAAAAACCGCTATATCAACTTAAAAAGAATCAAAAAATGTTCAATTGATATCATTGGGCTAGCGAAAAAACTAGCAGTTAGTAACTTCTGGTTGATATTTTTAATATCGCTGAGTTTAGCAGTTGTAGTACCTGCGCTGCTTTTTGGAGTGCTAATACCAACAGTCAATGCACAGGAAAGTTCCGTGTCTACTAACTCACGAATTAGGATGAGCGTAGTCGCAAGAAACCTTAATAATCCACGTGGACTTGCCTTCAGATCTGATGGCGCACTTTACATTACAGAAGCAGGTATAAATGGGCAAGGAACACAAATTCCTGGGCCAGCGCCGGGTGTGATTTTAGATTTCGGCTTGAATGGCTCAGTGACTCGCGTTTATGAAGGAGTACAAGAACGGATCATCACTAATTTGCCATCCACCACAGTAGATCCGAAAGGTACGCAGTTAACCCCATCTATTAATGGCAGTAGCCAAACTTTCGGTGCTGCTGATATAGCATTTGACCGAAAGGGAGATGCTTATATCATCATTGGTTACGCTACTAATCCAATTTACAGAGGCAATCTAGGTTATGATGGGGCAAATTTAGCGTCACTTCTCAAGATAAATTTAACCCCTAAGGGGAAAGTCGTATCGATCAAAAAAATCGCCGATTTTGCAGACTATGAATCAGCAAAAAATCCAGCTCATGACGATCTTGTTAGCGATCCCTATTCTTTTTTAATTAAAGGTAACGATAGTTTGGTTGTTGATGGAGGTGCTAACGATCTTCTCCGAGTCAATAAACAGGGGGATATCTCAACAGAGGCTATTTTCAATGCGCGTTACTTTCCAAACGCACAATTTCCTGTGCAATCAGTACCTACAGCGATCGCAATTGGTTCAGATGGAGCCTACTACATAGGCGAATTTTCTGGATTTCCTTTCTTAGAAGGTGTTGCGCGTATCTTCCGCTTAGTGCCAGGTCAAGCGCCACAAGTCTATGCAGATGGTTTCACTCAAATTATAGATATCGCTCCCGCCCCTGACGGTGGTCTATATGTTCTTGAATATGCCTCCCACTCTCTGTTATCAGGTGACGGTTCTGGGGCACTAATCCATCTGTCACCTTCTGGACAACGTACAACTTTGGTTAGTGATGGACTGGTTCTACCAACTGCTATGACAATTGGACCAGATGGAGCTATCTATGTTTCAAACTACGGCTCATATGTTGGAGTTGGACAAGTAGTTCGGATTAAGATTGCGAGTTAAATTTTGTGATTTATTGCAGGAGATTACATGAATATTGGAATTATCGGTTCGGGAAATATGGGCACTGCTTTAGGAAGAATCTGGAGCAACAATGGTCACAAAGTACTATTCAGCTATTCGCGTGACCTAAACAATCTCCGTGTTCTGATCCAGTCTATTGCTCCAAATGCTTCAGTCGGTACACCTGCCGAAGCAGCCCAGTTCGGTGAAGTAATTTTTCTTGCAGTGCCCTGGGTAGCATTAGAAGATGCACTCAGCGCTGCGGGTTCACTTGATGGCAAAGTACTGATCACATGTGTTAGTCCTTTGAAGCCGGACTTTGAGGGACTGACGACAGGTTTACAAGCATCCTCGGAAATTTCTGCTGCGGAAAGAATTGCTCAGTTAGCCCCAAAAGCCAGAGTAGTAGAAGCGTTCAACTTGACATTTGCAGAGATTTTGCAATCTGAATCGCGACAGTTCGGTTCTGAGCAAGCGAGTATTTTCTATTGTGGTGACGATCAAGAGGCTAAACAGTTGACCGCAGAACTAATTAAGGAGAGCGGTTACGAGGCTATTGATGTCGGGCCACTCGCGATCGCACGTTCTTTAGAGTCTTTGGCAACTATCTGGGTGCAGATGGCTGTTGTGTCAGGCTTGTTTCCAAAGGTTGGGTTAAAGGTGTTACGCTCTTAAGTAATTCGTAATGACTATAGCGGTTCCCATTCAAATGTGGTACAACATCATCTCGTAAGGTGTAGGGGCAATTCATGAATCGCCCCTACGGGTGTACCTCACATAAATGAGAACCGCTATAACGTTTTAGGGTTCACTTCCCCAACTCCAGTTAGAGGCTCACTCACATTTATCTATGTGTGGCTTTGTTTCAGCCGGGGTGTAATACCGTTTCTTTGTGAAGCTGCATATATTTACCCCCCGGCTACGCTGTCTCCCCGATGTGTTGGGGGGACTTATTATGTGCATCTTCATAAAGAACTGGTATAAATACCTTTATGTTACAGTCTTTAATTACGAATTATCAATTACAAACAAATTGTTTTAATAGTTGCCTTTTATACTCTTTGCCAAAAAATCTCAGCCAATAATTAATACTGGCTGAGATTATTGGGAAATATGAGTTATGCATACTTAAGAATTGGCTATAATTAGGATTAAGCAATTAGTAAGATGCTGAAGGGGTGAAACTGATGAAGTTAGCACCCTATTTCTATTTTAACCTTTTTATCCTTTCCTAATACCAATTTAGGTAAATACTGGATTGATATCCATAAAAATTTGTAGTTCTTCAATTAAATCACCTTTAAATTGAAAGAAATCCATTACAGGAAGTGTCACACTAACACCATCAAGGCGGTAGTAAGTAACTTCCATATCCAAGAACACCACGTCTCCAATTTCCCACTCTCGCTTGATGTCGTGATATATACTTTTTACCTGTTGGCAAAAATTAACTAGAGAGTCTTTGATAGCTTTATGCCCAACTAAAGCATCAAAGTTACCAAATCTAAATTTGGCGCTTTCCGTGAGAAAATTAACATATTTTTCTGATGATTGGATGGGAGTCACTGTACCGGATTCAAGTGCTTCAAATAGGTCTTTAAGGATTTGAGTTTTGGTTGATTTTGCTACTAAGTTAGACATTTTAATTTTCGTAATTAAGAAGCAAATTTAGTTTGCCTATTTTCTAAATATTCTACAAGCTAAGTTCATAGTTTTAAGAAATATTTTAGGCTTTTGTGTTTAATAAAAACGAAAATATATTATTTTTTTGGGAGATTATTTAAAGATGTGTTTTCATACAGAGACAAATTTAGTTTTCTTGGTAACAAGAATTGCCATCTTCTAAGTGAATGGAATCAAAATTATGTCTGAAAAATATTTTATCGGGATTAAATTTAAAATCCTTTTAATCTAATTTTTAGAAGTATGACTTAGCAAAGGATAGAGCAGGATTTGAAACTTCTTTTTAAGATTTGGTAATAAAATATTATAAGTTTATTCTTAAAATACTGAACTTTGCTGGTCTTATTCTGAAAAAATAGACAAACTGAGTGTATGTGAAATTTACAAAGTACACAAAAAATACAACCATGAGGTAAGTTCATGGATTTACATTTACGTAATAAGCGAGTTCTTGTTACTGGTAGCAGTAGTGGGATTGGTGCTGCGATCGCAAAGGCTTTAGCAAAAGAAGGTGCGATCGTTGTCATCCACGGACGAAAACAAGAGCAAGCCAATAAAGTGGCTCAAGAGATTAGCAACGATGGCGGACAAGCTTTTGTTGCTATTGGAGATTTGGGAACCAATGAAGGTGCAAATCAAGTTGCGGAAAAAATACTATCAACTCTTGATGGTGTTGATATATTGGTCAATAATGCTGGCTCATACGAAGATCGCAACTGGATTACTAGCAAACCAGAGGAATGGGCAGAAGTCTATAACGCTAATGTGATTTCTATGGTGCGCGTAATTCAGCTTCTTTTACCCCGAATGAAGCAGCTAGGTTGGGGACGGATTATCCAGATTGCTAGCGGATTAGCCACTCAGCCTAATGCATCTTTGCCTGACTATCAAGCGACAAAAGCCGCAACTTTAAATCTAACTGTGAGTCTTGCAAAGGACTTATTTCAAACAGGGATTACAGTCAATTCAGTGAGTCCTGGCCTGATTGCAACTGAAGGAGCAAAGAATATTTTTCATCAAATTGCTCTTCATAAAGGATGGGGTAAAGAGTGGCCAGAGATTGAAAAGCACGCTATGGAAGAGTATTGGCCTAATCCAACTGGTCGTCTGGGACGACCAGAGGAAATAGCAAATATGATTGCATACTTGGCAAGTCCCCTTGCAGATTACATTAACGGCGCAAATATTCGGGTTGATGGTGGAGGTGTAGCAGCAATCAACTAATTTGCTTACCTACATTTCTGACAGAAGCCTAGAAGTGACAGTGGTTGCAATACTGCTCGGATAAGCAGGGGAGGCAAAACTCTTCCCCTGCCTCCATTTCTCCCCCTGCTCCCCCTGCTTACCTCAACCAAGAAATTCCAAAACCTACGCAGTATTGACAGTGGTTGTATCAATCAGAGCAACCAAAAAAACTCAGGAAGTTCCAAAAGCTGCTTACCAGAGTCTCGCGAACAAGACATCAACGCACTTTTACACGAAGGTACAAAGATGACAAGTTATTTAGCAGATATCAAAACGACTCTCGAAGAAAAATTTACCCATCAATATGCTTTTGTTAACGGCATACGTCTGCACTACGTAATAGGTGGCAAAGGCGATCCTATAGTTCTGTTACATGGTTGGCCGCATACTTGGTATCAATGGCACAAAGTTATGCCAGCCTTAGCCGAACATTATACAGTGATTGCAGTTGACATCCGTGGTTTTGGTGACTCTTCTAAGCCGGCTGTTGGCTACGATAGCCGTACCGAAGCTGAAGATATTTACCAATTAGTTCATTCTCTCGGTTTTGAGCGGGTTTTCTTGGTTGGGTCTGATTGGGGTGCGCCAGTAAACTACGCCTACGCGTCTGCTCATCCAGAAGATGTACGTAGATTTGTGAATCTTGATGCAACGCTTCCGGGATTCGGTTGGGAAGACTTAGCTGGATATTCTTCAGAAACCTCTCGACAAGGTGGCGGAATTTGGCATTTTAACTTTAATGCTGTACCCGATTTGCCAGAGGCACTGATTGCAGGTAGAGAACGGATATTCATTTCTTACTTTTTCAATAAGTTTTCTTATAACCCGTCTGGCATCTCTGAGGCTGAGATCGACGAGTATGTTCGTTGGTATTCTGCACCAGGAGCAGTACGCAGTTCTCTGGGACTTTACCGCGCTATTTATGAGTCAGTGCAACAAAATAAAGAAAATGCCAAGACGAAACTTAAAATGCCTGTACTCGCTCTAGGAGCCTCTCATGGTTTAGGCGATCGCCCAATTAAGGCGATGCAGTCTGTAGCCGAGGATGTTCGCGGTACAGTCATTGAAGGCTGCGGACATTTTATTCCTGAAGAACGTCCAGAGTTCCTGGTTGAACAGCTACTCCAGTTCTTTGGCGAAGATTACAAATCTTAATTCTAGGTTTCTTACCCCTGCACAGTGCGGGGGTTTAAAAACTACTTGTGAATATGTAATATGCCTAGCACTTGCGAGCAATTTACATTTTGAAGGATTTTAGCAGATATAAGGAGAAATACATTGGTAAGCAGTACTAACCCAGTAGTGTCACCAGCAGGTGAAGGTCTTGTTTACTCGGTTGTGGGAGACACATATACTTTTAAAGCAGTTAGTGAAGATACTGGCGGAGCTTATTCAACATTTGAGTTTTTCATTCCACCCCAACATGGATCTCCACCTCACATTCATCATCGGGAAGATGAAACTTTCTATATTCTGGAAGGGGAATTATTATTCCAGGTTGGAGATCAAAATATAGTTTTGTCAGCTGGTAGCTTTGTTCATGCACCTAAAGGCATTCCTCATTCCTTTAAAAATGTAGGTACGACACCGGCAAGAACTTTCACAACAGCTATTCCTGCGGGGCTGGAAAACTTTTTTGAGGAAGTAGGCTATCTCGTGAAAGACAAAGATACGCCCGTACCTATACCTCTCGAAGAGCAAATTAGAAAGATGCGTGAAGTAGGCCCTAAATATGGCGTGGAAATCCTCTAGTTTTCATCGGGCAACTACAGTAACAGCATAGCGGGTTTTTAGTAAGTGAAGAAGAATTGTAGGTTGGATAGAGCGATCGCTAAACTCAACTAATGCCTTAGTAATATTAGTTTCCTTACTTAAGACAACCTTCCCAACAAAACTGGAGATTACAGCCTGTATGCAAATGTAGAGACGTAGCAGTGCTACGTCTCTACAAGGGTTCTGGATAATGCATATTTAATTTCGCCAGCTAGTGGTTTGAGAACTTATTGTGAAAAGTCAGCTGCTTCGGCAAGCTAAATGAGATTTTTAATCAGAGTAGTGTTGAATCAAGGATATCTGCAATGAACGCAGCAACAGAAAAAGCTAATTATGCAATCCGAGATCGAGGTGGCAAAGTAGCCTTCTATGTTCTCTTATGGAAAAGAAAAGGAATTTCCTTAGAGCTTTTTGACGATTACTGGAGAAATGTACATGGGCCTCTCTGTGCCAGATTACCAGGTCAGCACCAATATTGGCAATTTCACCTGGCTAATAATCATGATGGTAGTTTGTGGCCAAGGGTTCCAGGGATTGATTACACATATCAGCCAGAAGACCAATGTGATGGCATTGCAGAGTTAACCTTTGAGACAGAAAGCGATCGCCAAGCTTTTTTTCAATCGTCAGATCCTGTGATTGCTGACGAGCATAACTTATTTAGTAAAGCAGTTGGCTACAACACCAACTATGGCAATTCCCAAACCTTTATTGATGGCATCCCCACAGGAGAACCAAACGGTAAGGTAGACGGGTTAAAATTCCATGTCATGGTCAAAAAAGCTGATGATGTAAATCTAGCAGCCTTTCGCCAACATTTGACAGGTTATTTTACTCCAACAATTCTTCAAAGTGATGCAGTCCTCAAATTTCGACTGCATTTGTTTGATGAAATAGACAATTCCCGCCCAAATATTACTGGGGTATCCCATTTAGAACCATTAGATAAACAGTATCAAGCGGCGTTTGAAATTGCCTTTGAGAATCCTCTCAAAATGGAAGCATTCTTTGCTTCTCCAGAGTACGCTGCTGCTTTCAAAGACTTAGCTAAATATGTGAAGCAGATTTTACCATTGCCAGAACGCAGTGCTTACACCTTTGTCTATAACGGTAAATTGACTCTAGCAGGTCAATGGAGTTCTAATGTTGCAGATTTGATTGTGAAAGTAGGAGCAACCAATCAATTAAAGTTAGATATAGTTTCTCTCATGAACGGTAAAGAAGCTGTTAAGCCTGGATTAGGTCATTACCTCCAAGGGGTGCAACACATCGGGGTTACAGTTCAAGACATGGAAAAATCCCTTGAATTTTACACAGAGGTGTTAGGAGGGAAAATAGTTGTTGTAGAAAATAATCTCATGGGTGATGCAATGCAAAACACTCTTTTTCAAAAAGAAGAGTTGGATGCATTAGCTCAAGGAGTTGACCTCAAAACTTTTGGTATCCCCAGTCTTAGGGATGCGAAAGAAGCCCTAGATATTAAATTTATCTCCTTTGGTAATACCTGCATCGAACTGATTTATTTTCGAGATGCAGCAACACAAAATCCCCATAATTCATCTGTTGCACGCATTCCTTCCCACATTGGTCATGTAAATGCTATGCATCTATCTTTTCACGTAAAAGATGATGTAGACTTGAATGTTTTCGCCAATATCTTAGAAGATGAGTGCCAAATACGCGGGATGAAAAATGTTGTTTGTAATCGCGTAATTCGAGTAAAATCTGAAGAAGAAAGAAGAAAAGTTGCCCTCAAATATAATTCTTCTAAATTTTGGCAAGAGCCAGATTCATTAAATGCAGATCGTCAACCAGAAGAAGACTTTGGTGAATTAGAAGGTTGGGCATTGTTCTACTGTAAAGGGCCAAATGGAGAACAATTAGAATTCAACCAAGCTACTCGCACAGTTAAACAACATTTTGCTAACGCACAAAAGGAATACAATATGGCAAACAATACACATTTCGCTGTTTTAAATTCTCAATCTTCTCAACAGATAGAGATATCAGAAAGAGTTTATGCTACATTTAGCAGTGCTGTAAATGCTTCATTATCAACTGTTTGGAATGTGTTGCTGGACAACATTGAAAACCCAGGCAGCTACAATCCAGAAGCTCACAATTACAAAATTCTTGAGAGATATGACAATGGACTACTGCGGGAAATAAAAGTTCTCAATATCACAGTTGAGGAAAAAATAACTTGGAATGAAAAAACTGGAAAAATCCGACACACCTTAGTCAATAATCCTTTATTCATTGGTCAGGGAGTGAATGCAGTTGTCCGTCCTGCTAGTAATAATCCTCATGAACCTTTAGTAATTAGCTATACCTGGGACTGGGAACCTTATAATGAAGAGGGTCGCAAGGTTGCTCAAAAAATTCAAGAAAACATTGCCGAAGCAGTTAAGCAGATTGTTTTGAACTTAAAAACTGTTGCCGAGCAGCAAGAAAATAGATTACAAACTTCAGTTTTTAATGGCCAAATAGCAGCTAATGCCAGTAAATCTACTTCCGAAAAATTTCCAGGTGCGACAACAGACTTGGTGAAGCGCTTATTCTCCAGAGGTGAGGCGTTTGATTCGGAAGGATTTATAACCTTTTTTACCGACACACCAGTTTATCAGTTTGGTAACTTTGATGTGTGTTTTGATAAAGCAGCAATTAAGAAATCTGCGGACGCGTTCTTTAGTGGTATTTCTGCTGTTTATCACGACATCAAAATGATCTGGGAAGTTGGTGATGTAGTATTTGTAGAAATGGATGTTACCTACTGGCGTAAAGATGGCTCAGTTATTACACTTCCTTGTTTTGATATCTTTCGTGTAGAAGGGGATAAATTCTCAGAACTGCGGATTTTTATGGATGTGAATCCTGTATTTAATCCCACAATTGCTGTCCCCAACTCCGCCTCAGTATTTACTGTTAGTGAAGGTAAAAGACTAATTCCACCCAATACGATGAAGAAGCACTTTGCTGAACATCCTGAAGCTAGACAAAGGGTAAAAACTGGATTTGCCCCTAAATGGTCAATAGCTAACCCACCTAAGTGGTCAATAAGCTAACCATCAGGAGCCATATCAAGATAAGTAGAACAGCGTAAATAATTAAAGGTTTGTAGTGAAGACTTTAGTTTTCACTACAAACTAATGTCGTCTAGTTACTTATAGCACAATACGCTTGAGTTATATCATGTTCGGGTAATTAGTTATGATTCCCACAGTCATTGCACCCCTCCCCTTAGTAAAGCTACGGTGTACACACAAGTCTTTGAGAGTGGCCTCATAGGCTTTTTATCCCCCCAACCCCCCGATAAATTGGGGGGCAAAAGTCTCTTAAAGTCCCCCTTTTTAAGGGGGATTTAGGGGGATCTCCAACGATTTTGGGTTTCTACAGAGATGTGTGTACACCGTAGCCTTAGTAAGGGGAGGGGAAACAAAGCATAGCTTTGGCGGGGTGGGGTTCTTCGAGTTTAATAAGTAATCAAGCGGACATGATATTAAGCATTTCTTTCTTCTCTCTGCGTCCTTGGCGTTCTTCTCTAACGAGACGCTACGCGAATGCGGTTCGTTAAAAAAATTGAGTTTGACAAAGAGTTTTAGCCTTAACTGAACTGTATTGACTTATAGGACTAGCCCTTTCAAGGTAGATAAAATAAAATTTTGGGGCAATAATTTCTCTTTTCTCTGTGTTCTCTGCGCCTCTGTGGTTCAACAAATTATTATTAAAGATTAAAAGCTAAACAATCTATAGTAATTTGTAATAGCAACCAAACATTTAACCCAACGATAATAATAGCAATTACCCAAGCTAAAAATTTGAGCCATAACGGATTTACAAACTCACCCATTAAGCGGCGATCGCTTGTAAATATCACCAAAGGAATTACTGCAAATGGTAACTGCAAACTGAGGATAACTTGACTTAAAACTATAAGGCTACTTGTGCTACGTTCCCCAAAGATAATAATTGTAATCAACGCGGGAATGATGGCAAGCAAACGGGTAATTAAACGCCGTAACCAGGATGGAAAACGAAATTGTAAAAAGCCTTCCATGACAATCTGTCCGGCGAGGGTGGCAGTCAGTGTTGAACTTTGACCGGAAGCAAGTAAAGCAATGCCAAAAATAGCACTAGCAGCACTAACTCCTAATAATGGTGAAAGCAGTTTGTAAGCATCTTGAATTTCTGCTATATTCTGATTTCCCGAAAAATGAAATGTCGCCGCAGATATAATTAAAATTGCTGAATTAATAAACAGTGCTAATGATAGAGCGAAAGTTGAATCAAATGTGCCAAACTTAATTGCTTCCCATCTTTTTTGAGAAGTTGGTTGCCAATCGCGTGTTTGTACAATAGATGAGTGTAAATATAAGTTATGAGGCATCACTGTTGCGCCTAAAATGCCAATGGCAATGTAGAGCATTTCTGGATTCTGTAAAATTTCTCCCTTGGGCAGATATCCAAAAATGATGCCTCCCATATCGGGATGGGAGAAGATAATTTCTGCTATAAAACAGAAGCCTACAGTTGCTACCAACATTATTACCAAGGCTTCTGTAGAACGAAAGCCTTTATGTTGCAAAAATAGCAATACCAGAACATCCAGGGCTGTGATGCAAACGCCCCATATTAAAGGAATACCAAATAAAAGTTGTAATGCGATCGCACTACCTAATAATTCTGCCAGATCGCAAGCTGCGATCGCAATCTCACACAATACCCACAAACAAAAGCTCACCCTTTGACTGAAATAGTCTCGACAAGCCTGTGCTAAATCTTGTCCTGTAGCAACACCTAAACGCACACATAGGGATTGCAACAATATTGCCATCAGGTTTGACAACAAAATTACTGTCAATAAAGTATAGCCAAACTTCGACCCCCCAGCGATATCTGTTGCCCAATTTCCAGGGTCAATATATCCGACTGAAACCAGATACCCTGGCCCTGCATAAGCCAGCATCTTACGCCAAAAGCTTTTACTATTAGGAATTCTAATACTGCGGTGAACTTCAGGGAGAGTAGGGCGGTTTTCGGGGCGAGTCATTTGTTTTTTGGGGTAATATTTTCATAAATTCATATCAACTAGAAAGAAAAAACTGTTCGGAGAGTGCCTGTAACGATGGCACCATTGGCATTCTGATTGGCAGAATTACTAATTACCTGAATTGAAGGACTAACTTGGATGTTGTCGCTCACTCTAAAGTTGTAGAATCCTTCAAAGTTAGTTTGAGTACTATTACCAATCTCATTAGCAATAAAGGGTTGACCAACTGCAATACCAGCTAAAGCCCCTGGAGAAAACAAGTCTGGAAATGCCACCCCCGCCATCCAATAATTAGGTTTAATGTCACCAAAGTTAGTGTTATTGTAATTACCATAGCCGTAGCGACCAAATATAGCGATTTTCGGTGAAAAAGCAAACTCAAAATTTGCACCGAAGGCATCATAGTGGTTATTAAATAATTCTCCGCCACTATATTGGAGGCGAACAGCAAAAGCTCTCGATGGTGCATACTCTAGTTCAACAGTACCTTGATAGGTATCCCCAAATAAACCTTGTTCGCCACCAGCATTAGGATACAACAACTGAGTAAACGGCGCTGCACCTCTGATAATTCCCTGATTACCTGGATTGGCTGCTTCTGCTGCTGCATACAAAGCCCGTACAGTCAATGCTCCTGCTCCGGGGTTCCAATCAATTGCTGCACCTGCACTTGGGCCGTTCACAGGGAAAAGAATATAGTTGTTTACAAATGCCAAAGTGCTAAAGTCTCGAAAGCTTAGGTAAGCGTAGCTGTTGCGGTCAACATAATCTGTAGTCCGAATCTCTGGGCCCACAGACACCGCTAAGTCTGATAATGGCTTAAAAGTGTAATATAGCCGTGCTAGCCCCAGGTTGTTATTAGTGGGTGGTTTAACTGAGTAGTCTAGAACACTACCAAAGGTCGGCTCTAACAATCCTGCCGCATTATCGTTACCATTATAGCTGCCCGTATCAATGCGGATTTTTAACTGGTCTGTACCAAAAAAGCTTGTATCTAAGTCTAAAGCAACTCGATAAAGCACCGTAGTATTGGGGTTAGAACGAGCAATTTCTTGACCTGTAGCGCTAATGATGCGTTCTCCAGAAAATGTTCCTGAGTTCGCCGCAATGATTACTTGACCACTGAGTTTGGTGGTTGTGGAGAACTGATTTGCCTCTAGTTGTGCCGTATGGCTTTCTAAACTATCTACACGACCCCGCAGCGTGGTTAGTTCTGCCGCAAATTCCTTTTGCAGACGCTTAATCGTGACTAAATCTTCTGTATGAACTAAGTCAGAAGTTGCCGTGGCAATCAGTTCGTTAACTCGCTGCAAACAAGCATTTAACCCAGCGGCAAACTCATATCTTGTCAAAGCCCGATTACCCTGGTAGAAGTTTCCTGGATATCCGGCAATGCAACCATATCGCTCAACTAAAGACTGTAATGCAGCAAAAGCCCAATCTGTTGGTTGGACATCTTTTAGCTGAGACACAGAAGTGACTTGTCCCATTGGGGTATCAGTCCGTTCAACCCGGACATTCGTAGGTTCTGATATTTCAGCTAAAGCAGGAACACCTAGTACAATGAAGTTGAGAATACTCATCCCAGTGACTAGATTCAAACGCATCTTTAAGGTTGGCATGGTGAGATTTTAGTCGGAAATACCAAGTTATTTTCGGATCTTGAATTAGATTTAAATATAGTTTTCACTTTCAAAAAGCTTTTGACCAGATAAGATCCTGATGTTAGGAACAAACTTAGGTCTATTAGACCTGTGCTAAAGTTTCAAAACCAGTGTGCATCTGACTTAAAGATGGTTTAAGTGTAAGACAATGTTTTAAAAGCATACGAATAACTAAGTTCGTATTATGAGTACATTGATGCTAGAAACGGCTGCGATTGGCGATTTCATTAACAAGATTAACTTCAGCAATAACGTGTAGATATTTACTGGTGAAAATAGGCTTTAAATAAAATAATATTGAAGAAGAATTCTGAATTCAGCAATATTGACTGAAAAATAAAAGATCCAAGCCCTTTACTCGGTTTTTTAGTCTATCAAAAAATCATCATATTCACCTTGCTACTTAACGATCTGTGTATCAAATGGTCAAATCTAGGCCAACCCTTGAGGTAAAAAATTGTCCTTGCTGCTCTCATAGAATGCTGCGACATATTCGGAACAGACAGATGTACTTCTTCTGCCGCAGATGTTGGGAAGAAATGCCATTGCTGAATGTAGAAACCCATAACTCATTCTCAGCTTCTCTTGTCAACAGATAGTTAATTATAGGATTTACGCAATAGCTTTCTATAAAATCTTATTCCTCTGCGTCTTTTGCCGTTCGCTTTTTAATGATTTTATATAAGTCTTGAATTAAAAGAAGAAACTGATTTATTTTGGATAATTAAAATGACCTAATAAGTCAAATGAATTTTTATTTGGTACGGCAGCGATAATCCAAGAACGCATTACTATTACTAGGAGATGGACTATGACAAAGGTTAATTACTCAGAAGATAATCAAGATGTGACGACAGTATTATATATACTTATTCAAAAGAAGAAAGAAATAGATTATCAAACATTTTATAGCTACTGGAAAAATGTTCATGGCCCAGTAAGTGCAAGGCTACCAGGTCAATACCAGTACTGGCAGTATCATTTAACTTATAATTCGGATGATATTTGGCCAGGTATTGATGGCATAGAATACGCAATTTCTGAAGAAGAACAGTTGGATGGAATAGCAGAATTGACCTTTACCTCAGATGAGAACTTTCAAGCCTGGGTTAATACTATTGCCATTCTCGATTCTGACCAGCAGAACTTTGTTAATAAAGCTGTTATGTATAGAACGAATCTTGGTAATTCTAAAACCTATGTTAACAGCATAGAAAATAGTTCTGCAATCGGCAAATTAGATGTAATCAAATTCCATGTTATGCTCAAAAAAGCAAATGCTATAACCGTTGATGAGTTTCGGAAATATATGGTAGATATATTTGCTGAATCTTTTGTGAAAAGTGATTTAATTATTAAGTTCAGATTGCATTTACTTGAAGAGCATGACAATTCACTTCCACCAGCACCGGGAGTTTCTAATTACGAACCATTAGAAAAGCAATATCAAGCAGCATTTGAAATTGCCTTTAAAAATTCGATAGATATGGCAACTTTCTTTAATTCAGAAGCATATACTTCTGTAGTAAAAGACTACAGAAACTATATAAAGCAATTTGTTACTTTTGGAGAACAGGGTACTTACACGTTTATTGATGATGGTAAGTTAACCCTCGCTGGACAAAGAACTTCCACTGTCGCAGAACTTATCACAAGTCTGGGTGCAACCAATCAAACAGAAGACAAGATACTTAATCTGATGCTTGGTAAGGATAAATCAACGGTTGTCGTCTGAATAGTGGAAACACTTTTTAGGGTTTGATATCATGTCCGCCAAATTACTTACGATATGTCATTGCGTCTCGTTTTCAGGTAGAGTCTGGAAACGAGACAATCTCTTAATCTCTTATTGTTCTAACATTTTGAAGAATCTGGTAAAGTAATCTGGAAAGGTTTTCGCTGTACAAGCAGGGTCTTTAATTACAATCCCTGGAACCTTCAAGCCAGTAACAGCAAATGCCATTGCCATGCGATGATCGTGATAGGTTTCAATTGCTGCTGGGGTAATGGGGCCAGGCTCAATTTTTAGTCTATCTGGAAATTCTTCAACCTTAACTCCTAGCCGACGCAACTCTGTTACTACCGCTCGAATCCGGTCGGTTTCCTTATATCGAATATGTTCTACGTTCCGAATGGTAATTGGTGAACTGGCAAAGGGCGCGATCGCAGCTAATGTTTGCACCAAATCTGAGATATCATTCATATCAATGTCGATGCCTTGCAATTGCTTCGGCCCCGTTACTTCGGTGTAATCATCCCCATCCTTAATTTCGCAACCCATCTGTTCTAAAACATCCAGCCACAAAATATCACCCTGACACGATTGTTTCGTTAAATGTTTGACGCGCACCCGTCCACCTGTGACGGCGGCGGCGGCAAAAAAGTAAGAAGCGTTTGAGGCATCGGGTTCGACTGTATAATGTTGAGGTTGGTAACGTTGACCGGCTTCGATCTGAAAATGATTATCGCCGATTTGAATTACCTCCACGCCAAAATCTGCCATTAAACGACAGGTCATTTTGATGTAAGATTGAGAGACTAATGTCCCTTCAACTTCAATGCTCGTATTTTGTTGAGCATAGGGTGCAATCATCAGTAATGCCGAAAGTTGCTGACTTGTTTGGTTGGCTTTCAACCGAAAATTTCCACCAGCGAATCCCTTGCTATAGATGGTGTAGGGCATAAACCCTGAGTTTCCCTCAAAGTTAACGGTTGCTTTGCCCTTTTGCAGCACCGTTAGCATATCACCCATCGGTCGTTCTCGCATCCGAGGAACACCATCGAGGCGATATTCGCCGTTACCCAATGCCACCAACGCCGAGATAAACCGTGCTGCTGTACCTGCCAAACCCACAAATAAATCTGCCTGTTTAGCTGGAATATCACCTCCTCTTCCCGCCACTTGAATCTTTGCCTGATGAGGATTCAAAGTAATGGAAATGCCTAATTGCTCTATGCATTTGACAAAATACTCGCTGTCTTCACTAAATAAGGCATTTTCTAAAATGGAGTCACCTTGTGCTAAAGCAGCAACAAGCAACGCCCGATTGGTAAGACTTTTAGAACCGGGAATTTCTACCGTGGCATCCACTGGCCGATTTAGAGCAGGAATTGCAATGGTATCCACGTTAAACCTCTACGTAGGCGGTTAGCTACAACTTTATATATTGCCATATTGTAACCAAAAGTGGTAATCATAACTAATCAAGCGGACACGATCGGTAGTCAGACATAATTAATTACACAATTGCGATCGCGATCGCAATGACTATAAATATTTTTGTCCGACTACTTATAATTCAGATTTTCCAGACTCAGGGTGATAGTAAAGGGCTGATTTATATAAAACTTGTTCTTGATGGGTTTCTAAAGTGCAATTAGACAAGGGATAAGTTACACAAGTCACAACATAACCAGCCTGGATTTCACTTGGGCGCAGAAATTTTTGCTCGCTTTGATTAACTTCGCCGCTAATCAGTTTGGCGACACAAGCAGAACATTCACCTTGTTTACAGCCAGATGGTAGGCGGATACTAGCTTCTTCTGCCATATCCAGAATATATTGCTCCTCTGGCACTTGAATGGTGCGATCTAACCCCAGGGTAGAATTGATGAATCGGACTTGATAAACTGCCATCTGCTGTTTTTAATTATTGTTTAACTGCCTTCATCGACAAACTAATCCGCTTGAGTTTCTCGTCGATTTCTAGTACCTGTACTTTGACTACTTGTCCGACTTTAACAACTTTATTGGGATCGTCTATAAATCTATCAGCAAGTTGGGATATATGCACTAAGCCATCTTGATGTACGCCGATATCAACAAAAGCACCAAAGTTGGCAACATTTGTCACGATTCCTTCTAGTTCCATTCCCACCTTCAAGTCCCTAATTTCTTTAATTCCTTCTCGGAAGGTGGCATACTTAAACTCAGCGCGAGGATCTCTACCTGGTTTTTCTAGTTCGCTGAGGATATCGCGTAGTGTAGGTTCGCCGACGCTATCAGTAACATATTTTTTAATGTTGGTTTTTTTGAGTTTTTCGGCAATTTCTGTCACCTGCTTTAACGGTACATTTAAATCAGATGCGATCGCTTCTACTACAGAATAACTCTCTGGATGCACTGCTGTATTATCCAATGGGTTGTCACCGCCGCGAATCCGCAGAAAACCCGCCGCTTGTTCAAAAGCCTTTGGCCCCAGTTTCGGAACTTTCAACAGTTGGCGACGATTTTTAAAGGCTCCATTCTGATTCCGATAGGCGACAATGTTATTGGCAATTGTTGCCGTAATCCCAGAGACGGATGTCAGAAGTTCTTTGGAGGCAGTATTTAAGTCTACGCCGACGTAGTTAACGCAGCTTTCTACAGTATCATCCAATTTCTTTTTCAACAACTTCTGATCGACATCGTGCTGATATTGTCCCACACCAATGGATTTGGGATCGATTTTCACCAGTTCCGCCAAAGGGTCTTGTAAACGGCGACCAATGCTAATGGCACCGCGCACGGTAATATCTAAATCGGGAAACTCTTCTAGCGCAACTTTACTTGCAGAATATATAGATGCGCCTGACTCATTCACCATCACCTTAACTGGTTTGCGTTCTATTGTTTGTAATACTTGCGTCACAAACTCCTCTGTCTCGCGAGAGGCTGTACCGTTACCAATGGCGATTAACTCAATCTTATACTTTTCAATCAGATTTTTGACAGTTTGTGCAGCCTTAGCGCGTTGTTCAGCTGCTTGGTGGGGAAAAACTGCTTGATATTCCAAAAATTTCCCTGTTTGGTCGAGGACAGCAACTTTACACCCAGTTCTAAATCCAGGGTCTATGGCCAAGGTTGGTTTCATTCCGGCTGGTGCAGACAGTAGCAATTCTCGCAGATTAGTTTCAAATGTCTTGATTGATTCTATGTCTGCATATATTTTTTTCTCAGAAATTACTTCTCCCATTAGAGAGACTTTCATTAACCGGTTAAATGTATCCTTCAACATCGCCTGATAAAAATCCCGAATTGTCCGTATTTTAGTTTTAATTTCTTTCGACTCCAGATAGTAAAGTACTGTATCTTCATCGAAAGCGATTTCAAAGCTTAAGATTTTTTCTGTTTCACCCCGACACAACGCCAGCATATTATGAGGTGCAATATTTTTTACCCTAATTTGATAGTTACGGTACATCTCAAACTTGGTTGTCCCTTCGGGATAATCATCTTTGATGCGAGAGACAAATACCCCTTCTTCTAAAAGATAATCGCGGATATATGCCCGTAATTCCGCTTTTTCAGCCACTTCTTCCGCTAAAATATCAGCAGCACCTTTAAGCGCTTCTTCTGCGGTTTTGACTCCCTTGGTTTCACAAATATACTTAGCTGCTTCTTCCTCCAGGGACGCAGTTGCAGTATTTTTGACATTTAGCGACTTAATAAATTCCGCCAGTGGTTCGAGTCCTTTTTCTCTGGCGATAGTGGCGCGGGTGCGTCGTTTTGGGCGATAGGGTAGATATAAATCCTCAAGTTCGGTTTTTTGTAAGCAGGATGAGATTTTAGCTTTGAGTTCATCTGTAAGTTTACCTTGTTGAGCGATCGCACTTAAAATCGCAGATTTTCGTTCTTCCAGTTCTGTTAAATAAGTATATCGATCGGACAGTTCACGTAGTTGCACTTCATTCATCTCATCAGTGCGCTCTTTCCGGTAACGTGCAATGAAGGGGATTGTTGCACCCTCCGCCAAAAGTTCCAGTGCGTTTTGCACCTGATGGGATTTGAGGTTTATTTCAGTTGCCAGTAATTGAGGAATGTTCAGCATTAGGTGTCTAAAATGAAAAAATGAAAATGCTACTTCTAAAGGTAATATGCTAGATCCTTATCCTGGCGCAAGGCCAAAGTTTTAAGCTAATTTACCAGATGATTACTCACAACAGTCTAATTGGCGAAATAAATAAAACCAACCTACGTAAATTTTAAACTCTAGCAATCCACCTAGTCGAACATAGTTTGTATAAACTACTACATTTTGATAGATATTGTGAGAGTCATACAATAAGTATCACTACAAAAAAACGTGTAATTCGGCACTTAAAACTTACTACACATAGCGTCTCATAACCCTAGTCTTTAACTAAGCTAGTAGCATCATGAACCAAAAATAAAGGACTTATTTACAAGGCTTTTAGGTGCTTCATCTGTCACAAGAATTATTTCAATTGGTCTAATTTAGAACCTTGCGTAATCTTGATTTTCTATAATATTTATTTCGAGCGACTGTTGTGGGCAAAACCTTATTGGATGTAAAATTAACTAAAATAACCAAAAAAATTTCAGTTTGTTTTATCAACACAACAACTTTTAGTTCAGAGGTTAGGAAAATGCCTTTGTTTTTCTTGATACCACTGTGTACTGCTTTAGCCACTGGCTACTTGTTTAAAAAGAGTACTGATGAAATTGCATATCTTGCAGGTGTATTTGCAGCTATTAGCTTAATTTTAAGTCTAGTATTAGCACCCTGGCAAATTCAGTTTGGATTATTAATCACTGTCCTAATCATTACCAACAGGCTTTTGCAGGAAAATGAGTTCAAACAAACTGAACTGACAAGAAAACAATCTAGAGAACTTAAGTAATACCAAGCACCACGAACGAATTTTTCTCAATTTTAAACTGCTATAAATGAGCGGAAAGCTAACCCACTAATGTGATTAAATCCAAGACTTGGTAATCTTTTTAGAGGGAATTAGTCGGTGTGGGTATGGTCTTGACCACTTTAGACTCACTTTTTAAATGTAATATTTCCTAATCATGGCAAGCTTAAACTTTTACTTCTGCCTATAAAGGCTATGCTTAGATTAAGTATTGTTCAATTTTTCCATCTGTAAGGTAATGCCAACTATTAAAAGTGTATTTATAATCGGTCTTAATACCAAAGAAAATGTAATAATTAATCAAAGTTTAGTATCTTTAATTACCTAGTATATGACTTAAGGCTTAACTAAGTTTTGTCTAAAATATCTAAAATTCAAGATTTTTGTGGATCGATAAAAAATAATTCAGACTATTAGGTTGCTATCTCAAATTTTCGCTTCACCCGGTGTATTATTACACTACATTCCCTAGCATCTATACTGCTGTTAAAGTTTTAATTCTACTTTCTTCGACTCTAAGCTACTTCTGCAAGTTGATCATCCAGAAAGTGCTTCATAAATGTACAAATTATTCAACATAAAAATTTATCTAGAGGGAAAGTTCGATTGTATGAAGTTTTTGTTTAAGTATATTTTTGGTAAATGAATTTTTGATGAAGTGGGGCGATAAATTTGCAACATACTTTTCTCGTGGTATTCTAGTAAGTAATTATATGTAGAAATAAACTTTGATGTAAAAACCTAGTTAAAATTACATATAATTAAGAACAATACAAGTCCAATAGTAAATAATGTAAAAAAATCTCAACCCCGCTTAAATCAGTGTAAGCTGCGGTTTGCCGAACAAACGCTAGTTTACATAAGCCCCTAATGTTGTCAAAAACTCCATTTGGACATAAAGTAAAATTCCCCAGAAACCTGTGAAAGCGGATTATTGTAGATTGATTCATTTATCTGTAATTTCCGTAAGCAAGCAGACTTCTGTAAATTACTATGTTCCCATGTCCAAAAAGAGTTAGTGTACATAACTAAATTGGAATACGAAATTTTAGTTCCTAGCAAAATCGCAGATACATCTGTGAGCCTAAGAAAAATTCTATGGTTTATCAGTAAAATAATGAACTTTTCTGGAGAAAATTAATAAAACTTATTAATCCAGCTTAGATTTGATGGTATGAGTTTATGGCTTGAGAAGTTCAGTTCAGTAGTGTCTTAAACAAGATTTCTACACCAGGATACAACTGATGAAAGTTAATGAATGGATTAATCAACAATTCTGGCAATCCATTTCTATTTTTTTTAGCTGCATCTGGTTGAATATGGAGGTCAAATCCAACTTCACTATAAGCGATATTTACCACAGGCTACGCAGACTGCTAAATTTTGTGCAAAGCAAATTTTTGACATTGATATTGCGATCGCACTAAAAGTAGTCTTAAAGCATAACTGGCCGATATGGAAGATTTCTAGAATTCCCAGTCAGACAAAGCCTAAATTGATTCTGCCAATTGCCAAGGAAGGAAACTGGTTTTTCTGGGAGTATAAACCCCATAAACCAATTTAGCGGACTCTACTCCGATAATATCGGGCGCTGCTACAATTCAGCAACCACCAGGCAAGCTGCATAGGATTTAATTACTAACTCGTTGGACATCTGCTTCGACAATCGTTTTGATATCAGTCCCTCCAACATCGCCTTCTTCATTTTTTGTTTATTTACTCAAGTAGGAGATTGAATTGCAGAGAAGGTATTACTGAAATCAGAAACGTTCAAAACAATGAACTGTTTCCTGTGAGTTTCATACCTTTCTATCTCGATTGAGGCAAATGTACTATAAAATCTATGTCGCAAACTTCAAACTTTAAAATAATTCCTTATATCATCTTGTTCATCAGTATTTTATTTAGTATTTCTGGGCAATTGCTGATGAAGAATACCATGAGTCATACAGATGAGGGACTATTTAATTGGATATTTATTCAAAAATTAGCACTAGCTATTAGTGTTTATTGCTTGGGAATAGTAAATTGGATATTGGCTCTCCGAACTGTAAAATTGAGTATTGCCTATCCACTGACCAGTTTAAATTATGTTGGGATACTTTTTGGCTCATACTATTTTTTTAACGAGGTAATTACCCTAACTAGAATAGCAGGAGTCATCACTATTTTTTTTGGTGTTCTTTTGGTGGTTATCCCACTCAAAAAGTCTACATAAATTTATAGTTAATTCCCAAAAGAGTAGAAAAACATGAACATCACAAACTGGCTACTTTTAATAGTTGTAGTTTTATTCGGAACAACAGCTAATGTATCACTAAAGTATGGACTTCAAATTTCTAGTCCTACTAAGGGAGGAAGTACGTCTATCCTAAATCTGGTACTATCTCGTTACTTTGTGATTTGGTTTATCTGCTATACATTTATGACTATATTATGGCTTTACGTATTGCAGACAGTTCCTCTGAGTCAAGCATTTCCAGTTCTAGGATTAATGTATGCATTTATACCGATTGCTTCCCACTATCTTCTAAAAGAGCAGGTTGCATTTAGCCAGTGGTTAGGAATTTCCGTGATTATAACTGGCGTAGTTCTGGTTGTAAATTAATAGCTAGAGGGGCATACACTGAAGTTGTAACTATTAAAAGTATCTCAAGATAAATCTCACAAAAATCTAAATTAAATTTATGAATATAGGCATCGTCGGCGGAGGTATAACTGGAATAGTATTAGCCCAACGTCTCGCACATCAAGGACATATAGTAACTGTATACGATAGTAATAAGCAGCTTGGTGGACTTACTACCTATCATGATTATGGGTTATTTACCTGGGATCGCTTTTATCACGTTATCCTACCTTCTGATATTCATTTAATAAATTTTCTTAGAGATATTGGTCTTGGAGATAAACTGCGTTGGAATCGGAGTTTAACAGGCTTCTACGACAATCGAAAATTTTATTCTATCAGTAACACCATAGAATTTCTCCGCTTTCCTCTGTTTGGACTTATCGGTAAAATCAGATTAGCTTTTACTCTCCTATATGGTTCACGTCTTAATGATTGGCGGCGGTTAGAGAAGATTTTAGTCGAAGATTGGCTACTGAAACTCGGTGGAAAAAGCACATATGAAAAACTTTGGAAACCCTTGCTTCTATCCAAATTAGGAGAGAACTATAAGCGAATATCAGCCGTTTTTATCTGGGCTTACATCAAACGACTATTTTCAGCACGAGATTCTTCATTAAATAAAGAACAACTTGGTTATGTCTCAGGCGGTTACAAAACTGTTTTTGACCATATAGAAAAGTTAATTTATGCGGCTGGGGGTCACATCTACAAAGGTGTTGCAGTAGAGTATATCGCCCCTCATCCAGAGGGAGGAATGTGGGTTGAATCTCAGGGTAAAAAGGAACATTTTGATAAAGTCATTTTCACTGGCCCAGTTAATATTTTGCAGCAGGTTGCTGCTAATGAACTGGTAAAAGTTTCAGACACTGATGAAACAGTAGAATACCTTGGTGTAATCTGCATGGTACTTATTACTCGCAAGGCTTTAGTTCCTTATTACGTAGTAAATATTGCCGATAGGAGTATTCCCTTCACCGGAGTCATCGGTATGAGCAACTTAGTTTCTTTGCAGGAGACAGAAGGATATCACATGACATTCTTACCAAAATATATCCTTTCCACTGACCCGTTGTTAAAACAGCCAGATGATGAATTGCGCCAAATATTTTTCCAGGGTATACGTTTGATGTTCCCAGAACTCAAACAAGATGACATTGTCGCAGCACACATTAATCGAGCTATTAAAGTACAGCCGCTACAAGTTTTAGATTATTCAACCCTTGTTCCAAAAGTGAGTACTGAAAACGATGATTTTTTCGTCGTCAATACTTCACAGTTGGTCAATGATAGCGTTAACAACAACGCAGTTGTGCGCCAGGTCGATGAATTTCTCAAGAAATCAACATTGCTGAATTCTTGAAATTTGAGTAATTGTATTTTATTTAAAAAATCATACGAGGTTTTTATGAGTCTTTTTGTTCTTTTACCCGCATACAACGAAGAAGAATCAATTCGCCCCTTGTTCAAAAGATTTCAGACATTGCAGCAAATCTCTAGTATGGAGATAAAACTGATTCTTGTTGATGATGGTAGTAGTGATGCAACTGCTCAGACTGCTTTAGAAGAATCTCAATCACTGGGTGTATTACTTAAGTTAGTCCAACATCCTAAAAATGCTGGTTTAGGTGAAGCAATTAAAACAGGTTTCAGGACTTTTTTAGATATTTCTCAAGAAGGCGATTTTTTAGCCGCAATGGATTGCGACAACACGCAACCACCAGAATTGTTAATCAAGATGTATGACACAATGATAGCTGGTAGCTATGATATTGCGATCGCATCTAGATATCGAAAAGGCTCTAAAGTCATAGGTTTATCAAAATTTAGAGAGATAATGAGTTACGGAGCTAGCTGGCTGTTTAGAATTGCCGCCCGTGTACGCGGTGTAAGAGACTATACTTGTGGTTACAGGCTGTATAACCGTAATTTTGTTAGTAAACTAGATATGCATTATGGCGACAATCTATTTACTGAAAGCGGATTTGCTTGCATGATAGATTTACTGCTGAAAGCCAAAGTTCTCAGACCAAAAATTGCAGAAATCCCAATGGTTTTGAGATATGACCAAAAGCCAACTGCGAGCAAAATGAAAATTCTGAAAACTATTACTCGCACATTGATGCTTCTGTTTAAGAATCTAACATCTACAGGACAAGCTTCCAATTTAGGTCAGACTTTCAATGAGCGAGAAACAGTAAGAATTCCCCTAAAAATGGCAAATCGTAAATAAACCTGAGAGTGATAGTCTAGATTAAATTAAGCCTTTGCAGCAACAAGATTGTATATTTATAGGACTTACGCATTGACAGGAAAGACCAAGTATAGATGATTGGAAAAACTAGATCCATCGTAGGCGTATGCAAAAATATTTATGTCATTGCGTAGGCGGAGCCTTCCCGTAGGGTACGGATGAAATGTAGCGAACGCGAACAGCGTGTCCGAAGGACTTATGCTTCATTCCGCTTTGCTCCATTCGCAATGACAAATGTATATTTAATTTTTCATCACTACTTATAGTATTTTAGCGTAGGCGTAGCCCGCCGCAGGTATTCCTTGAATATGTTCTTGAAGAGCTTGCTTTTGTCCTGGGGTCATCGGTAAGTAAATACACTCATTTTATTTATCCTGACCGATTTTCGTTCTCTTTGCAAAAAACTGGGATGCTCCCTCTACAAGATTTATGGATAAAGCATATTTAATTTTTGGAAATGTATAAAGATTACTTTGGTTGTTGCATCCTTAGTTAGTTTGGGAATAATGAATATTACTCATACTGACACACACGGAGCTAAATAAACGCAAATCCGACAAACGTCTTGAACTCTCAATCAAGTATATCCCTCTCCGAATCAGAGAGGGACGGTTTTACTACGTAAAACTAGGGAAAAGCTTCTTTATTGCTAAATTTTAGAGATAAATTTAAGTATGAACCATTCTAGATTCTTAAATAACCCCGCGCAAAAACAAAATATGCAGCCGCAAAACTTCTCGCCGGCATTTCTGCATCAAACGATCAATTGCATATCTGACCCAATTTTTGTTAAAGACCGTCAACATCGCTGGGTATTAATTAACGATACCTACTGTGATTTTGTCGGTCATAGCCGAGAAGAATTAATTGGCAAATCAGACTATGATTTTTTTTCGCAAGCCGAAGCTGATGTGTTCCGGCAAAAAGATGAACTGATTTTCACCACAAATATTACCAACGAGAGCCAGGATCTTTTTACCGATGCTCAGGGTATAACTCATCTTGTCTCTACCAAGAAGTCTTGCTTTGAGGATGAGACTGGTAATAAATTTTTGGTGGGTAGTATTCGAGATATTATTTTACAGAATAAAGCCGAGAAAGTCCTCGGTGTGACTGACAGAGTTACTGATATTACCGATCTTATCCAAACCTGCAAGGCACTTCGGGAAACTCTAGAAGAACTTCAGGTAATTGAAGAAGAACTGCGCCAACAAAATGAAGAATTAGCGATCGCTTATGAAACGGCAGAATTAGAGCGTCGGCGTTATCAGGATTTGTTTGAACTTGCCCCAGATGCTTACTTAGTGACCGATGTAGACGGCACGATCAAAGAGGCTAACTATGTAGCCGCAGCCTTACTATCTGTGAAACAAAGCTATTTGGTAGGTAAACCCTTAATCCTGTTTATCGCTGAACCAGATCGCCAAACCTTCATGAACCAACTGGCAAATTTACAGCAGGTGCAGGATTGGGAAGTTTCTCTCCAGTCACGAGGAGGTACAGCCTTTCCTGCTAGTATCAAAATGGTTGCGATGTATGATTCACAAGGTCAGCAAGTCGGCTGGCGTTGGTTGCTTTATGACATCAGCGAACAGCAAGCCGCACAGCGCGATCGCCAGAAAGCAGAATCAGAACTACATCGGATTAATGCTGTTTTGCAAGCTCAACAGGAAGCTTCCATTGATGGAATTCTAATTGTTGATGAAAACCGTACAATTGTATCATTCAATCAGAAATTCTCCCAGCTATGGCAAATTTCTATGCCAATAGCCCAAGCATACAATGCTCGCCAACTCATAGAATGCTTACTAGAGCAACTAGTAAATCCAGACGAATTTCTGGCTAAGGTTGAGTATCTTTACCAGCATCCAGAAAAAAGCAGTCGTGATGATATTTTCCTCAAGTCTGGAAAGATTTTTGACCGTTATTCTGCACCCGTGTGTAAACACCAAGGAGTTTCTAGTGAAGCATCAGATTTAGGAGACTATTACGGTAGAATTTGGTATTTTCGGGACATTACCGAACACAAGCAAGCAGAAGCGCAACTTAGAGCTTCACAGCAAAGACTGGCATTGCTAGTTGAACAAACACCTTTAGCAATTATTGAATGGAATACCAAGTTTGAAGTTCAGACATGGAATCGAGCAGCAGAAAGAATGTTTGGATACACCACAGAAGAAATGCTGGGGAATAGCTTTGAGACCATAGTACCTGAAAACGCCAAAAAGCACGTAGTTAATATTATCACCGCTCTCTTAACACAACGTGGAGGAAGTTTTAGTATCAACGAGAACATCACTAAAGATGGTAGGACGATGTTCTGTGAGTGGTATAACAACCCGTTAGTGGCTCCTAATGGCCAGGTGATTGGCGTTGCCTCAATGGTGTTAGACATTACAGAACGCAAACGCGCCGAAGAGGAACAGCAAAAATTTGTCGCTTTGATTGAAAATAGTAGCGACTTTATTGGCATTTCTTCAATGGAAGGACAAGTTATCTATGTAAACCCTGCCGGACTCAAAATGCTGGGACTTAGTAGCCTGGAAGCAGCGAAAGCCCAGTCAGTAGCTGATTTTCATTCACTAGAAGCTTTTGTAGAGTTTCAGCAACAAATTATGCCTTTGATGCTTCAACATGGTTTCTGGCAAGGCGAGTTTCGCCATAGACATTTTCAAACGGGCATAGAAATTCCTACTGATTGTAGCCTGTTTATAGTTAAACATCCTGAAACAGGAGAGGCTTTTTGTCAGGTAGCTGTTGCTAGGGATATTACAGAACGCAAACAAGCCAAGGAAGCTCTGCTAAAATCGGAAGCGCAACTAAGACAACAAGCCGAAGAACTTAAAGTTGCACTCCGCGAACTCCAAAACACCCAAGCTCACTTAATTCAAAGTGAAAAGATGTCGAGTTTAGGTCAACTAGTCGCAGGAGTAGCACACGAAATCAATAACCCAGTCAATTTTATCTATGGCAACCTCAACCCCGCCAATGAATACACCCAAGATTTACTTTCACTTTTGCAACTCTACCAAAGTCATTATCCTAAACCTGTGCCAGAAATTGAGGATTTTGCAGAAGAAATTGAACTGGACTTTTTAAAGTCAGATTTACCACAAATACTAAACTCAATGAAAGTTGGGGCAGTCCGCATTCGAGAGATTGTGCTTTCCTTGCGAACTTTTTCGCGCTTGGATGAAGCCGAAATGAAAGCTGTTGATATCCATGAAGGAATCAACAGTACTCTGATGATTTTGCAAAGCCGCTTCAAGGGTAACGATCAACGTCCAACGGTTGAAATAATCAAAGAATACGGCAAACTCCCCTGGTTGAATGTTATGCTGGGCAGCTAAACCAAGTATTCATGAATATTTTGTCAAATGCGATTGATGCTTTAGAAGAAGGAGTAAAGGGTGAGGAGATAAGGGAGACAAGAGGACAAGGAGATAAAGAAAGTGTTTTGCCAATTCCCAATACCCAATGCCCAATGCCGACAATTCGCATTTGCACTCAACTACAGGAACCAAATCAAGTAATAATTAGAATTGCCGACAATGGATTGGGAATAGAAGAAGATGTTAAAAAACAACTATTTAACCCCTTCTTCACCACCAAGCCCATCGGCAAAGGTACGGGAATGGGACTTGCCATCAGCTACCAGATAGTTACAGAAAGACATGGCGGTTCATTAGAATGTATTTCGCAGCCAGGACAAGGTGCTGAGTTTGTGATTAAGATTCCTCTGATTCAAGATACTCAACATAATTCGTAATTTGTAATTCGTAATTTTAAGAGTTTTTATCCGATTAGACTTACAAATAGTAATTATGAATTACTTGTGATATTCATTGCAAACGCAACGAAGTGGAATGTACTCCTTCGGAGAACCCACAGGGTAGCAATCCCAAAATCCTTGCGATTGCTTCACTTCGTACCCTTCGGGAACGCCAAGGGCGAACGCAATGACAATTGTTTAACCGGACATGATAAGTAGAGCGGCATAAATAATTAAAGGTTTGTAGTGAGGACTAAAGTCCTCATTTGAGGGCTTCAGCCCTCACTACGAGCTAATTACAATTTAATTTACATTCCTTAACTTACCTTGACTTTTTCTTGCCTACTTACTTATTACGAATTATCTTAATGCCTCCACCTCTTCAGGAACCTTCAATTGGTCAAGAACTCCCCAAATTTCTTGTAACATCGCCTCTAAGCCGGTACGGGTAACTGCTGAAATTACAAAAACCGGAGCGTAGGAAAGATGATTAAGTTGAGTAGCTAACGCCTCTAAATCGACAGTTTCCCGATCGACTGCATCAATTTTGTTTAGTGCCAAAATTTGCGGACGTTCTGCTAAACCCCTTCCATATGCTTGCAATTCTTCCTTAATTGTGTTGTAGTCCTTAACCACATCATCGCTAGTAGCATCAATTAAGTGGAGTAGCACTCGCGTGCGCTCGATATGGCGTAAGAAATCATGTCCCAACCCAGCCCCATGAGCTGCCCCTTCAATTAATCCGGGAATGTCGGCAAAAACAGTACCATCTCCAGTAGGTTTCCGCACTACACCCAAATTTGGGATGAGGGTAGTGAAGGGATAATCTGCGATTTTCGGACGTGCAGCTGATAAAGATGAAATTAAAGTGGATTTACCAGCATTTGGTAAGCCGATAATCCCTACTTCTGCCAAAAGTTTTAACTCTAGACGCAGCTGCTTGATTTCACCTGGTAATCCTGGCAGGGCGTATTCTGGGGCGCGGTTACGGTTACTCAAGAAATGCTGATTTCCTAGTCCACCTTTGCCACCTTGGGCAATCCGCAAAGTCTGCTGAGGCTCAATTAAATCACCCAGCAATTCGCCAGTTTCAGCATCATAAATAGTTGTGCCACAGGGAACTTCGATGATTAAATCCTTTCCTCCTGCCCCAGTGCAGTTATTTGGCCCACCACGAGTCCCTTTTTCTGCCTGAAAGCGATGGTTATATCTAAAGTCCAACAAGGTTTGTAGGTTTTCATCGGCAACAAAAAATACCGAACCACCTCGTCCTCCATTACCACCAGAGGGGCCACCAGTCGGCACATACTTTTCTCGCCGGAAGGCAACAATACCATCGCCGCCCTTACCAGCTTCAACTTCAATTTTTGCTTGGTCGATAAATTGCATACTTAAATAATAGTGAAAAGTGAAGAGTGAGGAGTTACAAATTATAACTCCTTACTCCTCACTCCTAACTCTAACTAAATATATGGCGAAACATCTTCACCGCATTTATCTGCTAGATAGGAGAGAGCGCGGAAACGTAAGCCCACCAGTTGCTCGTACAAGGGGTTAATTTTACACATCGGTGGGATGTGGACAATCTTGCGTCCAAATAAGGTGACATCCCGCTCAAAGGGACACTGAGAGGGAATCATTTTACACAAAAAGCGGGCTACTCTTGGGTCTTGGATATCTAGGCCATCGAGCCAGTCTCTTAGGGGGTGTAATGCATCAATTTGACGCTTTGTAAGTCCCGGTGTAGCGGGCTGTTCTAGGGTGTGGCGAAGAGGTTCTAGTAAATTCTCTGGCTGTTCTAAGGCTTGGCAGAACTGTTGTAGCACTCGATCTTCGCTGGGAGAATAAGTGCCATCTGCGATCGCTACCATCACCGCTGTCCTTAAAAAATTTTCTGCTGCTGGTGTACCTTTACCCAACACTGCGGCTAATTCTATCGGCGTAATTACCTCTAGTGAATCCCATGTCATCCCAAGGGCTAATTCATCTTTGGTAATGCTGGCAATTAATTCTTGTTCTTGGGGATCAAAATTACCATCTGCCCAAGCAATGGTGAGCAGTCCACGCAACCAAGCTGCAATCTGTTCGCTGCTGTAGGGGGATTGAACGGTACTTGTCATAAACTCACGTCTGGTAGCTTTCCTCAGTCACTACTAAGCTATCCTAACCAGTGACTATGAAGATAGTGAGGGGAACAGAGAAAAACCAACAAAGTGAGTAGGCATCGCTGTCTCAAAAAATAAACTAAAGAAGTTTTCAAATCGCCATAGTCGGTCTTGAGGTAAAATCCATTTGATATAGCAGTCCTAAATGAGTCGTGAAAAATATAAATAAGGAAACGAACCGCCAAGTACGCCAAGGACGCAAAGAGAAGAAAGAAGAAAGAGATATGTAATTTTCACAAATGATTTAGGATTGCTATAGTAATCTTGATAATATTTTTTACTTAAACTAATAAAAGGGAGATTTAATATGCATTTTGGAGGTATTGATGAATAAAACAAAAGTTCCCTTTGGAGTGATTAAAGAAATACTACTAACTCTTCTATGGCTTAGAAATTATGAGCTTTAGGTAGTTTATTTAATTATAGTATAGCAATCCTAAATCATCTGAAATTATTGCAGCATTACCGCTTCTCCTTTGGAGACGCTATTCGCGTTCGGGTTGCCGTAGGTGTCGCTTACGAATTTAATTAACTTAACTTCTGCAAAAACTTCTCAGATAGCCTGTTGCGAGTAACTATTCTCGATAACTGGGTACATACAACAAACAATAAAGGTATAGATAATGTTTTTCTTTGGCATTGAGCATGAAGTCGCCTTCCTAAACAAAGAAGGAAGGTTTGCTGATTTTTCTCACACAAAATTTGCTGATTTCAATCAAATTATTGAAAGGCTACCGACATACCCCAGCGATTATCCTCAACTGCGCGTAGGTGATGCAGGTATTAAGATGAAAAGATGGTATATTGAGGGCTTTGAAAGATTTGCAGATTCCGACGAAGTAATAGATTGTCATGTTAAAGGTATTGAAATTAGAACAACTATACATCCTAATATTCACGGTGCTATTACTGAATTATCAGAAAGTTTTCACTTACTGCGTGAGGTTGCTGCTAGTTTTGATTTTTCACCAGTTTTAGTGAGTTTTAATCCCTACAATCCAGCTTTTGAGCCTCAACCCCCATTAAATGATTATGAAATCAAACAGTTAGAGGTTTATCCTGACGAACAAACTGCTAATATTCACATGGTATCTTATGGGCCAGATTTAAATATTTCAGTGCCAGATTTGTCTACTAAAGATGTGATTGATATTGGCAAAAAGTTAACTTATTACAGTCCTTATATCGTTCCTTTTACTTATAGTTCCCCTTTTTATAACGGAGGTTTATGGGATGGGCTATCGGTACGAACTTTTATCAGAACTGGAAAAAGACCAGCAGCCCTAGTTTTTGTTAAAGAACAAGAAGAACTGATTGATAGCATACCTTGTTTAACAAGAATCGCCCGCATTGCTGCTGAAGTAGGACGCATTGAATTTAAGGCTTGTGATAGTTGTGATGATTTTCTCATCTACGCAGCTTTACTGGCATTATTAAAAGGTTTAGTGTTAGATGAAACTTTGATTGGTAGAGCAATCGTACCTGATGCAACATTACACAAAATTTCTGCAAAAGAAGGTTTTGACAACGAGGATATTTTTGTAAATGCGACAAAAGTCTTGCAAGCAGCCGAATTTGCCTTGGGAGATGATCCAGATATTCAATATTTAATGCCGCTAAAAGTGCTGTTAGCGAAGCAAAAAACAAGATCCCATGAATTAATAGAAATGTTCCACCGTGTCAGTTCAATAGAAGAGGTAATAAAGCAAACTTATCGTTAGAACGATATACCTATAGATTTAATTTATTGTAACTACAGATATAGGAAACTTCATTCTATAGATTGATGTAGGCATTAGCATTTTCAAAGTAGAAATAGGAACAGATGACCTGCAAACGAAGAAATGTCATTAAAAACCTAATGATTTTGCTAAAGAATTAAGCTGGTATTTGCTTATTATACCTGACTAATTCCGTGCAGAAATACAAAGGCAATTTCTTCGTCAGGTTAGTTGATCGAGAACTTTGAGATTGGCGCGTAGGTTGTTATTTTTATTCTGGCTAAAGTTTGTCAAATAAAAGTATATCCTTCGCTCCTTTAGTGAAAGTTCTCCGTTGTTAAAACTGTTATCGAGGTTTTGAAATGAAGATTGTTGCTTCTGTTTTATCTATCTTAAGTCCAGTACGTTTTTTAGTTGTGGCTTTTACTTGCGCCTTACTATTGTTATCTAGTGCTTTTCCTGCTTTTGCGATCGATAGCTACCAAAGTGACTCTACCGAAGGTACTACACAATTGCTTAACATTCAACGCAAAACTGACAAAGCTGCTAAAGAACCACCAGCAGGATTAAAAAAGGTTCAAAAGGAGTCCAACAAAGGACTAAATGAAGTTCAGGGAGATGCTGATATTGACAAGCAAAAGCGTCCTGAAAATTCCCAGAGTGCAACCTCTGCGGAAGAAAATATAAAGAAAGTGTTGGAGAAAGTTACAGGTAAGTAACTAAATTAATAGTTGGGTAATTTTTGATAGATAGTAATGGGTAATTGCGTAAAAGCAGTGACCCATTGCTGTTTGGATATTAACAATAAAAATCGCTAATTACTAGATTATTGACTTAATACTACCTATTAAGACATAGGCATAATTAGGAATATGGTAATTAATTTCATATCATAATGTTTCCTTTGGTTGATGTGGAATATGTCTGAAATCTGGGAACTTAGTAAATAAGTTTGCTTAGGGATGGAAAAAAATGCGTGCGATAAACATTGGTTTGACAGAAGAACAGCGTCAAGGTGTAATTAATCTCTTAAATCAAGATTTGGCAGATGCCTATCTACTGTTAGTGAAAACCAAAAAGTACCACTGGGATGTCGTTGGCCCTCAGTTCCGTTCTTTGCACCAGCTTTGGGAAGAACACTACCAAAAGCTGACTCTAAATATTGATGCCTTGGCAGAACGAACTCGTGCTTTAGGTGGTTATCCAGTTGGCACAATGGAAGGATTTCTCAAGATTGCTACCCTCAAGGAACATGCTGGTAATGTTCCCACAGCAACGAAGATGGTAGCTAATCTAGTACACGATCATGAGCAGGTTATTCGTAACTTAAGAGACCATGTAGATCAGTCTGGTGATAAGTTCCACGATCAAGGGACTGCTGACTTCTTGACTGGACTGTTGGAACAGCATGAAGAGATAGCTTGGATGCTGCGTTCATTTATTGAAGGGGAAGCAATAGATCCAGATGGTAAACAGCCAGCATCTGGGGCTAAGACTCCTGTAGGTGTGTAGCTTATAACCTCTGAGTTAAGATTACTATAGGACTCATATTTGATTTCTGAAAAGATACGTAGGTGTGTTAGCGCAGAAAGTACGGCACCATCTCAAGCTCTTGGTGCGTTACGACGTTCCCTCTAACACACCCTACTGGCATGGCAAGGCTAAAATGTTGCAATAGATTTTTGAGAAAATTGAGATAAATCAATGTTTTCTGCTTTTTTCTTAATGCACATATTTAGCCTTGCCGCGCCACTATAAACACTTAGATTTTTCCAAAAATCAAATAGTAATCCTAATACTTGTCAAACAAACTACTTAGAAGGACGATAAATTTCCCCTTCTAAGTGGTGTTAAAGGATTAATCTGTCTCCATCTACCTCTTTATCATATTCATTGTAAAAACAACATAATAAAGGGAGTATTTAAGTGACAAAAGTTAAATCCCTGACTTCTTTGAGTGATAATCCGGGAATCTGGAGAGCGCAAATTTTCACAAATTTACAATTTTATTCAAAAATCAAATGGGAGTCCTATAGCGTTTCCTAATCATACAAGGTACATCATAGTCCCCTCATCGCTTGCGGGGAGGGTGTTGGGGGTGGGGTTCTTGTACCTCACTCGACTGAGAGGATGTTTTAAAAGTCCTCTGGTCGGTAGCAAAAAGTTTTAGATCCCCTAAATCCCCCGATAAATTGGGGGACTTTGATTCTTGCCCTTTTTTAAGGGGGGTTAGGGGGGATCAACAAGTGCCTAAAATTACAGCCAACCACTTTTAAAACATCCTCTAAGAACCGCTATATATATTTTTCATATTTTTTACTTGCGTACTCCTGTAGCGCTTCGTATCTATCTTAAGATACATAATCTAAAAAATTGTTCTATCGGGTGATGGAAGTGATAACTAAGATATTACTGTTAGTTTATGTAATAGCTGAATCAACTACAAGCTGGAGATAAAAACCATGAGTACTGAAAAAAGAGTAGAAGCTACTTTAAAAAATATTGAAGGAAAAATTCAAGAGGTTGTGGGTGAAATAACCGGTAATCCACAAGAGAAAGCTGAAGGACAAGCAAAACAAGCTGAAGCCCAAGTTGCTCACACTGTAGAAAACATTAAAGACGAAGTTAAGAAAATTGTAGACTAATTTAGTTTAGTTTGGGCAGTGTAAATAGCAATAATGGCGATGATTCATTACTAATAGTCTAATATAAATTACTCCACTAACTTTTAGGAAGTGGAGTTTTTGTATTGATATAAAATCTGAAAGGATGAATTACTAACAGACTGGCTCTAATCATGATTTTTTTTGGCAAATTAATTCCTTACATAAGTAGGTAGGTACGAATAAACCGAGCTATGTAACAAAATGTAAAAAGACCGAAACCCTTGCGATTGCTTCGTCGTGCCTCCTCGCAATGACAGCCTATATTATATTTATTTACATTCATCTACTTAGCAGAGATTATATGAAAGCTAGGAATAGTAATGCTTTTACCTCCTACCTCCTGATATATAAGCCAGTTTTTCCATAATTCGTGACATTACAGCCAGTTTTTGATTGATAAAATCCGGGAGCGTGAAGTTGCCCTTAGCTTTGAATTTAAAAGCTAGGGGTAATTAGATTATTCTTTTTACCCTAGTCAGTCTCACCTTATTTTCCTTAATCCCCAGTTTCGTGGAGGAAAACTGCTGCAATTCGACTTGATGATAGTAGCTGCTTCGTAGCCAGCCATATAAATAGTGGAATGGTCTTAGCATAACGTCCGCAAAGTCGGCGCGGTTCTTGAATCCATCGATATAGCCATTCAAGTCCTAAGTCCCGAATTATCCGGGGGGCCCGTTTATGGATGCCTGCATAAACAGGGAAAACTCCACCCAATCCAATCATTACGGCTTGTATCTTACCCTTATGTTGAGCTATCCAATTTTCTTGCTTAGGACATCCCAGTGATACTAAGACCGTACTAGCACCACTAGAATTAATCTTTTGTACCAAAGCTTCGTCTTCAGTTTCAGTCAGGGGACGAAAGGGTAAAGGCTCCATCGCCGCAATTTTCATCTGTGGAAATTCTTGCTCTAACCTTTTTTGCATCCTAGAGAGAATTTCTGTTTGGGAACCGACAAAGAAAATACTAAGATTTTGTGTCTGAGTTCGCTGACACAATTCTAGAAAGATATCCATCCCTGCCACACGGTCTTGGTAAGACGCGCCCATTTTTCGCATCATCCATACAAGAGGCATACCATCAGGAGTAATTATATCTGCATTTCGCAATACGGCGGCAAACTCTGGATTCCAATGAGCTTCAATGAGCATATGTACATTGGCTACATAAACACTTTTACTCTCACGCCTACTCGCCCACTTCAGTATTGTTTGTATCTGATGGTCAAAGCGCAAAGCAGTAATAGGAAAATCAAGTACTTTTTTAGTAGGTAGAAGCACTCTCGCCACCATCAATAACTCCTCTGTCCAAGAAAAAAATCCACAGATTACATAGACCATTCCAAATATTGAATAATTCGGACTGGGTGACTCCTGACTTTTTGTAGGCTTGTGTCATCATTGGAAGTTAACACGTGGACGTGCAATTGCTTTCTTAGTATACTTTTGGCTTAATCGGTAATACTAGAATTACTTGCTGTTGTGTCCTAGCTTACTGTTTTAAGTTAGGGATTTCAGATGCTGGTTGACAAAATTCATACTTTCTTCATAATTAATTTTTGATTGCTTCATACAAACATTACAATTGCGATAAATTTTTATAGAAATTTTATTCCTGAGTAAGATTTTTGATGTAGTTATTTTATATGGAAAAGTTAAGATACCAGGCATTGAGTCTGCCGATTCTGATCCGTAAGTATGTGCTTAAGAGATAAAAGCCCAAAAAATAAGGGGAAGATAAGCTTATCTTCCCCTGCTCTATTGTTTTTGTTATTATCTGGCTTGTTGGCTTCTTTGAGTCTTTGGCGTAACATTTGCCGTTGCTTTTTCAGTTGCCGTTTTCTGGCAGAACCACCTCTACCTTTGTCATTCCTACCTTCTTTGCGGGGAGACTCCCATCTTTTCAGGCGCATGAGTTTTTAACCTCTATATATTAGTTGTTTGGTAGTGGGCAGGAGGAGAATCGAACTCCTATGACCGCAAGGCCGCCACATTTTGAGTGTGGTGCGTCTACCAATTCCGCCACCCGCCCTTTTACATCTATTCTAAATATTATACTCTAGTTAAGGGATTTTGTAACAAGTTTGAGAATTAATTTTCAAACTTTTTCTGGAATAATTTATATATAAGGTTTAAAAGCGTGGCAACATCAATAAACTAGGGTTAATATCCTGTAGTTTTGCACAACCGCTAAGTGCCATGCCGATATTTAACTCATCTTGTAGCAGTGAGATGACATGAGATACGCCCATTTCTCCTGCTACTGCTAGTCCCCATAAAATAGGTCGTCCAACCAGTACTGCTTTTGCTCCTAATGCCAGAGCTTTGAGAATATCTGTACCTCTGCGAATGCCTCCATCCAGCAGCACTTCTACTCTACCATCTACTGCTGCTACTATTTCAACTAGGGCTTCTATTGAAGCGATCGCACCATCGAGTTGTCTGCCACCATGATTGGAAACAACAATTGCTTTGGCCCCATATTCTACGGCTCGCACAGCATCATCTCCCCGTAAAACTCCTTTGATGACTAAAGGTAGTGGAGATAAAGATTGCAACCATTCCAAATCATCCCAAGTTACTGCTGGGTTTAGCTGTTGGGCAAAATAGGTAAATAACCCAGATTCGCCTTTTTCATGAGAAATATCTAGTCCTGAGATGGTGGCGAGATTAGCCAGATGTAAGTCTGTGGGTAAGGCGAACTCGTTGCGTCTATCTCTTTCACGCTGTCCGAGAACAGGTGCATCGACAGTTAGACAAAGTGCTTTGTAGCCAGCTTTATAGGCTTTTTCTACCAAAGCACGAGTTAATCCTCGGTCTTTATGGATGTAAAGCTGGAACCATCGTAGAGAATCTGGAAATTTATCACACGCAGTCGCTACTTCTTCAACGCTCTTTGTGGCCATTGTACTTAATACCATGCCCACACCAGCTGATGCGGCAGCTATAGCTGTGGCCACTTCGCCATCTGGATGGGCTAGACATTGAAAGGCCATCGGCGCAATTAACAAAGGTAGTTGCAGGGGTTGTCCTAAAATGGAGGTAGTTAGATTGCGATCGCTAACATCGACTAATATCCGAGGTCGTAACTTGACTCGCTCAAAGGCAGCACGATTATCTCGTAATGTGATTTCGTCCCAAGCACCACTGCTATAGTAATCAAGGGTCATTTGAGACAGATGCTCTTTTGCTAGCTTTTCGTACTCAAAAAGATTTATGGGTTGAAAGCGATGGTCGTTGGATACAACTGTCATGTTAGAGGCTGTGGGTTAAGCAATGAGATTTTTTTTTAATCCGCTTGTCTGATTTATTAGTAACTGAGTTATTTTAAAGGAACCTTTCTGATAATCTCAGTATGTCAGCTTTTCTTTCTTTTTCAGCAAACCCTACTTAATAAAATACTTTACGAGTAGTCTATCAAATTCATTTTGACGGTTAGAGAGACGCGATAAATCGCCGTCTCTAAAGGAAATTTATCTATCAATTATTTATTTACAGACTACTATTACTTTGTCAAGCTAACTTTGAAGGGTAAAATAACGAACCGCAGAGGCACAGAGAAGCCAGTGCTTTGGGCGGGTTCCCCGACTTTAAGCAACTGGCGCAACACAGAGAAAAAGAGAGAAAGATTCTAAAACTTGGTTTACGTAAGCATTGTTAACTTGACAGACTACTAGGAGATTGCCTGACTGCCCCTAAAGCTTTTAAAGTTGATACCTCGGCCTCGGTCAACCCTTTAACTTCTGTAATAATCGCACCTTCATAAGGACGGGCTGACCGTAAAGTTGTCCAGCATTCCCCTGTAGTAAGATCCCAGCAATTGATTGTTTCATCCTGGCTACCACTGAGGAGAGTTTGATTGTCGTGGCTCAAACTGAGCGACCAGATCCAATTTTGATGATTATCTAGTGTAGCAAGACAGTCTCCAGTAGCTAGATGCCAAATTTTGATGGTGCGATCGCTACTACCGCTAATCATCCGGCTACCATCGGCGGTGAAGAGGATACAAACAATTTGGCCGGTATGTCCTTGGAATACTCGCTGACAACTTCTAGTGTGAATATCCCAGAGTTTGACTGTCTGCTCATCACCACCACTAGCAACGTATTGATTATCTGGACTGACGGCAACTGCCCAAACCCGGTTGGAATCAGCCTCCCAGGTATTCAGACAGATGCCTGTTTCAACATCCCACTGTTTAACTATCTTTTCATAGCCACTACTGTAGAGGGTTTTGCCGTCAGGACTAAAAGCGATCGCTAATACACAACCAGGATGTCCCAGCAATGTTTGTAAACATTCACCAGAACGCACATCCCAAATCTTCACTGTGTGGTCGTAGCTGCCACTAGCAAGCAAGTTACTGTCGGAACTGAAGGCGATCGCCCAAACCCAACTTCCATGACCATATAAGGTTTTGAGGCATTGTCCTGTATAGGGACTCCAGAGTTTAATGGTGCGATCGGCACTACCACTAGCTAGGAATTGCCGATCGGGACTGAAAGCAACACTAAAAACGCGATTGCTGTGTCCGTGGAGTACACGAAAAGGCTGGAGGTTAACTTTTAAGCGTTGTGGAGCATTGAGGTTGACATCCCAAAGTTTGATTGTCTGGTCTTCGTGTCCACTAGCAAGGAGGTTTTGTTGCTCACAGTGGGCAATCGCGTAAACGATATTGCTATGTCCTTGTAAGGTTTTAGTACACTTTCCGGTATGAAGTTCCCAGACTCTAGCTGCATGGTCATCTCCACCACTGGCAATTAAGTGTCCTTGGGGGTGAAAAGCGATTGACCAAATCCGGTTTCTATGCTTATTAAGTGTATCCAAACATTTGCCGATTTCTGCATCCCATATCTTCACAGTTTTGTCATAACCAGCACTGGCGATGCGATCGCCCTGGGGACTAAATGCTACTGTTGTTACAAGTCCTGTATGTCCCTGCAAGGTCAGGCAACATCCCCACACCCCAGTAGATACATCCCACAGTTTCACGGTTTGATCGAAACTGGCACTAACTAACCTTTGTCCCTCTGGGCTAAAGGCGATCGCTTTTATCCAGTGCTGATGACCAATTAGGGTTTGCACACAACATCCAGTTTCTATATTCCACAACTTGATTGTGCTATCTTCACCAGCACTTGCTAGGGTTTTACCTTTGGGATGAAAGGCTACGCTCCAAACACAGGTAGTATGTCCTTCCAGTGTTTGCACACATTGGCCTGTACCAAGATGCCAGATTTTCACTGTGTGGTCGTAGCTAGCACTGGCAAGGAATTGACCATCGGGACTAAAGGCGATGGATGTCACCATGCTAGTGTGTTCGTGCAACGTTTTGAGACATTTACCTGTGGCGATGTCCCAAAGTTTGATTGTATGATCCTGACCGCAACTAGCTAAGACTGGATGCACGGGACTAAAAGCCAGACTCCAAACCCAACTATTGTGTTCTTTATAAATAAAAAGTTCTTTTCCATTGCTGGCATCCCAGATATAAATATCACCGTTACTATCACTGATCGCCAGATGTCGCCCATCAATACTGAAAGCAACGCCAGTGATGCCACCAAAAGTTGCAGCAAATGCACACTCTCGAAATGTTGTTTGGGTAAAGTTGACTTGATATAAGTTGAGCGATCGCAAATCTGCTTGACGAATGTAGAGATCAGAAAAATCATATCCCGTCAAATCGGTTTCCAATTGAGCCAACAAATTCAGCAGGTTGCCGCCAGCATACCCAACGGTATCTGGGTATGGGGCATGAATAATTCTTTCTTGCTCCTCTGCTTCTTTCTTGTTTCCGTTATTTCCATGCCCTTGTGGGTAGAGTTTTTTATCTTGTAGTTTGTTAATCAATCTACCTAGTTTATGCTCAAGCTGACGAGTAGAGCCAAGGATTACTTGCAGTTGATCCAAGATAGGCCGCACAATCAAGTGAATTTGACTATCGCGGATATAGTCTTTTGCCTGGGCTTTCATCAAGGCATGACTCAGCAGATATTGCGGTGATTCCGTGACAATTTCTTGACATACTTGCTCAATCAAGCAATCTGTAACGTATTCCATCACTACAGGTTGCTGTGTGAATCCCGTAGTGTTGCCTTCAATCAAGCTACGCCAAGATAAAGACTCCAAAACTTGGATTAACTTAGATTTAGGAACTGTAGGTGTCAAATCTGTTTGCAATTCTGTCACCGTGACGCTTTCTCGGTGAATTGCCAGCCAATACATGACTTGCTGTTCTAAGGCTGAGAGTCGTTGGAATTGCTGATCGATGAGATTGCCAATACCATTAAAAACTGTTGTACCTTCATTAAAAAAGCGAGAAATGCTGCCTTCATACAAGTCTCGAATTGAAGTTGCAGCAATTTTCAACGCTAAAGGATTGCCACGGTAACAGTCAATTAGTTGGCGGTTTTCGTTCTCTGTACTTAATAACCCTTTGAGGGAGAGAATTGTTTCTCCGGCTGTGATTTCTAATCCTGAGAGAGCAAGGGTACGAACTGGTAAACCATCACCTTCCAAAGCAGCAACTTGAGCAGGTTTTTCCCGACTGGTGAGCAGAACACAGCTTTGATGCCGAGTTTCTCCTAATCGCCACAAAAGTTCACCGTAGGATTCATAGCCTTCTCGGTAACAGCCTGTCTGCTTACCATGCTGCAACAGAGTATCAAAGTTATCTAAAATCAGCAAACAGCGAGATTTACGAAAGTATTCGATTAAACAGGTGATTTGCTCGTGAGGGTCAGCAGGTAATGTGATAACTTGTTGATTGGAAAGAATTTTGATGCAGTCTGTCAGCTTGTCATGGAAAAAAGGTGCGTGCCGGAGCGATCGCCAAATCACATACTCAAATTCTCCCTGTAATTGTTCTGCCAATTTGACTGAGAGTGCGGTTTTGCCCATACCACCCATACCCAGCAGTACTACCACACGAGTGCGTGAAGCGTAGCTGTGGCCATTAGGCGAATCGCCCACAATCCACTTGCTCAAAGTTTCTAATTCAGTGGTACGTCCATAGAAGCGGGAAACGTCGATGGCTTCTCCCCAATCGATTTGAGGCGTGAAGGTTGGGGAGGTGTTTGCGCCATTCGGCTGGTGTGTGATTCGGTTTAGGACTCCATGCAGATTATTCTTAGTAACTTTTTCATTTAAAGCAAGAGATAGCGATCGCCATAGTTGCGAACCAACATCTTTGATATGGCCTGGGTCATAAGTGACATCTCGCGCCATTTCTAGGTAAGTTTTCCCTTCCCAGGCGTAGCGAAATACAATCTCTTGCGCTCTCGTTAAGCGTCCCCGTTTCAATAATCGCTCAACGATTGCGATCGCTTCTTCAACCGTCATTTATTTCCGTAGTAATACAGCTTAACTACAATATTCCCACGAGAAAGTTGATTTTTTCGCAAAAGTTTACGTAAATCTACCAAAAAAACCCGACCTTTTCCGACCTTTTCCGACCGACAAACTTTATACCTGGCTGTAGAGTATTTAAATGAGGATGTCATGTTCGCCCAACAGGTATTGGAATATCGGCAGAGACAGCGCTAGGAGAGTGAACGAAACAGCAAATTGCTACTTTGCCATATACAACATTTTTCAGGTAAATGAAGTACACAGGTAGGGGAGCCACTCCGTTGGGCGGGCAATGCCCGACTTGAAGGATGTGGCGTTGCACAGCACTGCTGTGCCCTTAAAATCATCTGTACCTCACGCCTATTGCAATCTGCTGTATTTTTTCTGGAAAAGAGATTGTGCAATGTGTAGTAAGAGGGGAAATATCACAATATCTTCAATTTAGCTCAAGAGAGACTAAGGATGGTGGAAACAAAAATCAAAGAGATAGTTCTTGTCAGCAAGAAAGAAAAGATTATCTACTTCGATTTATCGCAAATAAAGAAAGGGTTTAAGACCCCAACCATACACGTAGCCCGGAGGCGGAGTGGCTCCAAATCCGCTCCGTTTCAGTCGGTCACTGAGCTTTGCCGAAGTGCGGGGCTTAAATCCTCGTCTGAAACTGTCTAAAATGTTTGAATTTACGTCTAATGTGAATTGAGTGCCGAAAACCTTGCAATTTCGTCGATAGTTCCAAAACCACGATTTTTAACAAGTCTTGAAACCCTTATGGAGAAAGAGGCATTTTTAATTCACATCAGGCGTAATTTTGAATTTTGAATTGTTAATCTCACCTACTTACTTAGTAGCTTTCAAATTATCACGTGTTCAAACTTAACCTTTATTAAGGAGCATCAATTATGAGCGGATTTGGTCATGGTTCCGTCGGCACACGAGAACAAGCATTTACGAGTCTGCTGGAGTTAAGAGAAAAAGACTATCCGCCACATCAACTTGTGAAACTTGCCGCAAATATCAAGGGAGCAGTTGATACGGTCAAAGATGGCCCCGATCCAGAAGAAAACCTTTGGGTACCAGCGGGCTATACCTACTTTGGTCAATTCATCGATCACGATCTTACCTTCGACAACACATCATCACTCAACCCAGCAGATACTGGAGAACAAGATCGTTTACCAAGCAACTTGCGTACCCCACGCTTTGATTTAGACTCCTTATACGGCGACGGGCCCGATGCTCAACCTTTCTTATACGACACTAAGGACGGTGCTAGTTTGCTGTTCAAAGATGGCAATAAAAATCAATATGAAGCAAATTGTGAGCAAGCAACTCAAGACTTGCTGCGTAGCCCCAACGGTCGGGCTATTATTGGCGACAAGCGCAATGATGAAAACTCTATCATCAGCCAAATCCATTTGGCATTTGTCAGATATCACAATGCAGTGGTTGAAAAGCTGAAAAAAGATGATGAAACACTAACTGGTACTGCTTTATTTAATCAAGCACGCAATGAGGTGCGCTGGACTTATCAAAAGCTGGTAATCGAAGACTTTTTACCACGCATTGTCAAAGCAGAAGTGCTTGCTGACCTTCAGAAAGCCACAACACCTGAAGAACGGAAAGACCTCTACGCCCTTTATACTAAAGATAAGCGTAAAAACCTGCCCCGCGAATTTGTGGTTGCGGCTTACCGCTTTGGACACTCAGGAGTCAGGACAGGTTATCGGCTAAACAAAGAGACTCGCTTGAGTATTTTCCCGTCCAGCGAAAATCCAAAACCAGATGACGACAGTTTACTGGGATTTGAACCGCTTCCCAAAACCCATGTCATTGAAGACTGGGGTCGATTTTTTCCAAATACGAAACCTGGAGTTTTCCCCACTAAATTTCCAGACGAACCCGCAGGTGAAACACCGAACCCTGAAGTCCGGCTACAATTTGCTTACAAAATTGACACTACCTTGGTAGATCCACTTGGTGTTTTGCCGCCCAAGGTGCTACCGACTAGCGCAACGGTTGGGGGATTGGTTAAGGAAGTTGAGGACACAATACGCCCTGACTACTTGCCAGATAATGTGGGACACCCCCCACGCCCATCCTTAGCCCTCCTCAACTTACTTCGTGGTAACACATACAAAGTACAAGGCGGACAAGCGATCGCAAATGTACTCAAGAAAAAATGTTTTCCGGTTCAAATACTAGACCAAAAGCACCTATTGACGAGAAAAGCGGTTGAAGGAAAAGAAGGATTTTTCAAATTTGAAGAAATCGATTCAAGTCTTCAAACAGATACTCCTCTGTGGTTTTATATCTTAGCCGAAGCCCAAGCCTCGGTTGTGGATGGAATCAAATTAGAGCCAGATGGAACCTTCGATGAAAAAGAACTACTTAAAGAAAATGGAGCCAAAACCCAGCTAGGCTGGGTGGGTGGTCGAATTGTAGCTGAAGTGTTTTATGGTCTGTTGGATTCTGATAGTGAATCCTACTTCAATGCACGACCTAAAGACTGGAAGCCGATACTAGGAGGTAATGGAGAGGTCATCTTCGCTAACCTTCTCAAGTTTGCAGGACTAACCATCTGCAACTAAGCAAATGCGATTTTACTGGTCATTAACCCTGAATGTGTAAGGGGGAATGGCACTAATACCATTTCTTTGTGAGGCTGCGCCAAACCCTTTTAACTTCTTTTTTTGCGTCCTACCCTGTGGGAAGCCGCTCCGCGTCTTTTGCGGTTCGTTTTTCTTTCTTGTACTTATGGTTTAGCGCATCTTCATACAGAATTGGTATAAGTTAAAACACAGCCCTTAACAAAATTGGTTCCCAGCCTAGAGGCTGGGAACCAATTTTGGGAGGCGGAGCCTCCAGTGGTTTAATCAGAGGCAGCAGCCCCTTGGAATACATTCCCAGCCTCCGGGCTGGAAACGACGCTAAATAAGAGTTTGGGCTTATCTATAGTGCCATTCAAATCCCCATCTGAGTTATGCTCCTTGCTCCCTTGCCTCTATTTCGAGCGTGACATTTGAGTATGAACAGTAAGATCGCGGGGTACAGACCAAAGTTTGATAGTTTCGTCACCACTACCACTTACTAAAGTTTGCCCATTAGGACTGAAGGCAACAGACCATACAGACTTAGTATGTCCTACAAAGTTGGTAAGGAGTTTGCCAGTAGATGGATTCCAAAGCTTGATTGTTGTGTCATAACTACCACTTACTAAAGTCTGTCCATTAGGACTAAAGGCAACAGACCAGACGGCTCGATAATGCCCTGCTAGAGTGTGCAACAATTTACCATCGCCTAATCGCCACAGTTTGATGGTTTTATCTATACTGCCACTGGCAAGAGTTTGCCCATCGGGACTGAAAGCAACAGAACATACTGCTTCAGAATGCCCTGTGAAAGTCTGTATGAGTGTCGGACTAGCAGTATTTAGCTGCCAAATTCTGATGGAGCTATCTGTACTACCACTAGCTAACTTCTGGCTATCGGGGCTAAAAGCAACAGACTTTACCCAGCCCACATCCTGGAGCGTAAAGAGTTCTTTACCTGTGTCTAAATTCCAGAGCTTAATAGTATTATCAGCACTGCCACTAGCAAGCAATTTTCCATTCGGACTTATAGCAATTGCTTCTACATCATCTCTATGTCCATCAAGGGTACGGATGAGAGTTCCTGTTTCCAAATTCCACAGTTTAATTCGATTATCCCAACTGCCACTAGCGAGTACACGCCCATCAGTGCTAATGGACAAAGATACAACTGCATCAGCATGACCTTGAAAAGTGTGGAGTAATTTGCCAGTGTGCAAATTCCAAATCTTTATCGTGCCATTATAGCTACCACTAACCAAAGTATTACCATCTGGACTGATAGCGATCGCATAAATCCAGCCTGAATGGTCTTTGAGGGTTTGATAAGGTTGAATAATTGGCAAGGACGTAACGCCGGGTGCGATCATCTCGAATGGTAATACTAAACGATAATAACTAAACCCAGCAGCCAAGGTTGCTGTAGACGCAATTGCCAGTAATAGTGTAATTTTATTAACAATTGGGTTTGACACTATAGAGCAATTCTCCATTTACACAAGTTGGGCGACAAATAGTACAAGAAAACAGAAGGCAGAAGAAAATAAAGCTTGTTTTAGCTTTTTCAACTAATTAGTTGCTTCCGCCATCTTGTAGTAATGAAACTATCTAGTGCTTTTTCCTACTAAATCTGGTTTAGTTATAATGTGGGCCTTTTTTTGTTGCTTATTCTGGTGTTCAATCCGAAGTCGGATGATAAATAAAACCACGATCGTAAGCATAGCAACAAGGCTAATTGGTGTTAAATATGTCCAGTGACCTGACATCTTGTCCCAGATATGCCAAATCAAAATAACCATAGCTACATAAGTGAGCTTATGTAATTGCTTCCAGTTCTTTTTCAGCTTTTTTATACTCCAGTTATTAGAAGTTATAGAGAGGAGTGTAAAAATAATGAAAGTGCTTACACCCTGGATGTATATCCAAAATGTCTTGATGTCAAAAAAATCAAAATTTCTCTTTTGAACCATTAAGAAAGCATGACCTAAAGCTAAAGAATAAGCTATAAGACCTATGATACGACGGCGTTTTAGCAGCCATTGTGGAATGCCAGTCTCTTTGGTTTGTGGAAAAACAATTCTGACAATTGTGGGAATTAATGTGACTATATAGCTAGCTAATGATAAAAATCCCAAAATATTAGGCAGGGGTGATTCATCCATTGAAAACATAATTAATCCCTGAAAATAAGATTATTGACTAGAGAAACTACAGGTATAAATAGTTAAACAAAAATTCTTATACTCCTATAGGAATAGCAGATAAGTTAGGTATTTTAATGTGTAAAGTCAAGCCTAGATATATATCAGAGGTTGATTAGAATTTTATGCAATTGTCAAAAGAAATTGGCAGCAATCTCATCCCAACAAGAGGGGTGTACGGGATTGGAGTCATTGGTACTAATGACCAATGACTTTGATTTACCCACGGCTTTTTATAAAAACGATCGCTCTCGTGTTCGCGACGCTCTTAGACTCGCAAATGCGGGAGTGTGTTGGAAGCCTTGCGGTGTTTTCGTAGCCGTAGGATGAGTTAAAAATGAATTTGCAAGTATTGCTAAAGATACTTACCACTAAATAAATAGACATAGGAGTGGAAATAACCAAAAACTATTTCCTATTCCCTATTCTCCTATTGACGGGTATAACGATGTTTCACTCCAATGGGGAAATATTCAAAATCACCCATTGGGGCTAATGTAACTTGTGGTGTTTGGTATTCTGGGGGAACATAATTAGCAAACTCGCTATTTAGGCGTAGCAGTTGTGAAAGAATGGAAGATGCGATCGCTAGTCTTTGATCTTCATTACCCTCTACCCCTGGTGCTAACTCCACAACCACAGATAAAAATCGATTTTTGTCTGCATCTTCCTTCACCTGCAACACAAATTTACCTGTCACCCATTCTTGAATTACTGGTTGTTCCAATCCCACTGTGACGTTTTCTGGATAGATATTTGCGCCAAAGTAAGAAACTGTAAAGTTAGAACGACCAAATACATAAACGAAAGGTAGCTGATGAATACCTCTAGGTGAGTGTTGAGTATCAGAACGGAGATTTTCGAGCGGGTTAAATCCCCATTCTGCTAAAAATTGCAGCATAGAATCATAACTAATTATCCCGCCAGTATCCAATATGTCATAACGCACTAAGGGAATACCGTTATCCCCTGAAAATAGCAATCCGCCATCTTCAACTTCAAAAAAGCGACTGCAAGGATCGTATTGTACTAGCGTGGGTAAACGCGATTCCCCAAATAAAGCTCTAGCTGCATCGGGATTTTGTGCTAAAAAACGGCGAATACAGATACTTAACGGCGTTTCATTCCCCAAAACTCCTGCATCCGCAGTGCCGTAAAGTGATGCAAAATCATAGCAAGGATTTTGTGAACCAACTCTTTCGCCAACTAAACTCCGCCATTCTTCACTAAATACTTCTCCCGCCATCACTAATTTAATCTGATATTGCTGCCACTCCACGCCACGGGCGATACCAGTATCAATCACATCTTTTAAAAATGGCGGGTATCCCAATAACACCACTTGCTCAAATTCCGAACCTAGTTCTTGGACAACTCGCAAGATTTCTTCTTTGTTGTTACCAGGAGTAATTACAGTGATGGGATAACCTTTGCTAGCAAGATAACGACAGCAATTAGTGGTAAACATTCCACCTACCCAAGTGCCTAAAGTGAAACAAATCACTGCTAGGGTACGTCTGGTATCTGTATAGAAACTATCGTGAAAAATCTGTTCAAAGCGGGTAGCGATTTGGAGTTCATCTGTGAAAAAACGAGGCCAAAATGTCGGTTTCCCACTGGAACCTGATGAAGCAGCTATCATGTCACACGCTTCTAATTGTCCGTTGCGGCACAAGTCAGCTAAGGGATAACGCAGGATATAATTTTGTTTAGCGATCGCTGGGAGTTTTTGAAACTCCTCCAAGGTTTGAATAGTCGCGGGATTTATTTCCCTTTCTGCTAAAAAAGCTTTGTAGGCAGGTACATTAGTTGCTACATCATGAAATAAAGTTAAAGCTACCGAAGTTTGAGTGTTAAGATGCCGTTGCAATATCGTTTCTAGGGGAGTAGACAAAAAATCTTCAAATGCTTTAATTACTTGCTGCTGTCGTGGTTTGCAGTTCATAACACTTGTTCTTTATCCTGAAATAGAACCAACACCGTTAGAATAATTCGTAATAGAGCCTCCGGCACGCTCCGCGAACGTAATTCCTAATTTGTAGGATATCCGAAAATGAGGGTATGCACGTTGTAGTCATTCAATAAAACCTTAATTTATCCTTCAGCACCATGCAGCTTTATTGCAGTAAACAACACACAAATAATGGTAGTAACCGCTTTTGTACCCATTGTGGTGAACCATTACCTCTTGCTGTGGGGCAGGTTGTGGATAATCGCTATCAAATTATCCGTCATTTAGGGCAGGGCGGCTTTGGACGCACCTATTTGGCGGAGGATATAAGTAAATCCCATGAAACCTGTGTGCTGAAGGAATTTGCACCCCAAGTCCAAGAACACCAAGATTTACAAAAAGCTAAAGAGTTATTTGAACGAGAAGCCAATGTTTTAAAAAAACTCCAGCATCCACAGATTCCGCGTTTTCACGCCTCGCTACAAGTGAAGATAGGCGCTAAAGATTTTTTCTTTCTAGTGCAAGATTATGTGGATGGTGACAATTATTACCAATTGTTAGAACAACGCGAAAGCCAAGGAAAAACTTTTAGTGAAGAGGAAGTAATCACCCTACTGCAACAGATTTTACCTGTGTTATCCTACATCCACTCACAAGATGTAGTTCACCGTGATATCTCTCCTGACAATTTGATTTGGCGGCGTTCTGATAATTTACCCGTGCTAATTGATTTTGGTGGTGTCAAGCAATTGCCAGCTTCTCAAGGTTTTTGGCGGACTAAGTTGGTTGGAAATAATACTTTACTGGGTAAAAAAGGCTACGCTCCTGAAGAACAGCTACGCCAGGGTAAAGCATTTTTCAGTAGTGATTTATACTCATTGGCAGTTACATCACTGGTATTGCTTACAGGTCAAGAGCCACAAAAATTATACGACAGTTATCAGGGAATTTGGGGATGGGGAAAAGAAATCCGAGTTAGTCCCAAATTGGAAGCGGTGTTAAAAAAGATGCTGGCTTATAAACCGAGCGATCGCTATCAACGAGCCGATCAAATCCTCAAAGATTTACCATCGGCAACTGCGGCTAAATCCACAGGTAATTATATTACCACCAAGATTAAGACGATGGTAGTTGCTCCAGGAAGACAACGCGCCAGCGCTATTGTAAGTAGATTCCAGAACAGAACGCAAGCTATTGCTAAACCGAGAACTTTCCCTGTTTGGATTCGCCCTTTTGTGATGAGTTTAGGGGGAACGGCTTTAGTTGGATTAACTTTAGCGGCGGGAAATGCAGCCATTCGGGCCGTAACTTCAATCGCTATCCCATCAATTTCATTACCTTCATTACCGCAAATTCCACATTTTCCAAGCGGGAAACCAGGTAGCGACAAAGGTAAAAATCCTAATCTCAAGGAAATTATCAGTCGTCGCCAACAGCTAGAAATTACTGAAGGATTTTTTATTCCCTTCGTAGATGATTTATTTTATACAAAAAAACCGGAATTAAAGGGACGTAGCCTGACATCTAAACCTGAAGACGCTGGCTTACGAGATGAATGGTCTGAGATCGCTGACGATTTATTGAATAAAATAGAACAGGCTGACCTCAGTACAGGATCTCGGCAAAAATTGGGTAAATATAGTCAAAAAGATTACGATACATGGAGACGACAAGCGCGATCCGGCCAATTGGGGAACTATACAATTGAGCAACTGAACAAAGACACAAATGAAAAATTTGATCGGTTGTTTCCTGGACAGGAGCGTGGGAAACTGAATCAAAAGACTTTTGGACAAATTTGGTATGCGATCGCAGCCGATGGAGTCAGTAAAGTACAATTTAGCAAGTAAGGAGACTGGCGACTGGGGAAGAATAAATAATTACTAATGACTAATTACTAATGACTAAAATATATTGTTCTAAAGGACATGAAAATTCCCCAGGTACTCGCTTTTGTTTCCAGTGTGGTGAAAAATTGTCGGATCAGCCCATGAGTTATAGTATCCAACCGGGATTAACTTTAGGCGATCGCTATGTGATTGTCCGTCAACTTGGACAAGGTGGCTTTGGACGCACTTATTTAGCTGAAGATGTTAACCGTTTCCGCGAACTTTGTGTTTTAAAAGAATTTTCTCCCCAAGTTCAAACCGCTTACGTTGTCCAAAAAGCTGAAGAACTATTTGAGAGAGAAGCAAGTGTTCTCTATAAATTGCAACATCCCCAAATTCCCCGCTTCCGGGAACTGCTTCGCCTGAACTTAGGGGGCAAAGAATATCTATTTTTGGTGCAAGATTATGTAGAAGGGGAAACTTACAACTCGTTGTTAAATGCCCGAATACAGCAGGGTTTGCGCTTTACAGAGGCGGAAGTACGCCTATTGTTGCAGCAAATTTTGCCAGTGTTGGAATACATTCATTCGCTAGGAGTAATTCATCGAGATATTTCTCCAGATAACTTAATGCTTCGCACTGTTGACAAATTGCCAGTGTTAATTGATTTTGGCGGTGTCAAACAAGTAGTAGCAGCCGTTGCTTCCCAATATTATCAACCCGGTATGGTTGCACCTCCCACAGCACCAACCCTATTAGGTAAAGTCGGATTTGCACCACCAGAACAGATGCAAACTGGTTCAGTGTCTCCTCACAGCGATTTGTATGCCTTGGCCGCAACAATGTTGGTTTTACTGACAGGCAAACAACCCCAAGAATTAATCGATACCTATAATCTTACCTGGCAATGGCGACGAGATGTCAACGTCAGTCCGATTTTGGCACAGGTATTAGATAAAATGCTATCTGCCAGACCAAGCGATCGCTATCAATCAGTTCGTCAAGTCCTCGAAGCCCTCAACCCGTCCCCAGCTAACTATCCCCCAACTCAATATCCCACCCCACCACAACCCACATCTGCCACCGTCGCCGTCTCCCCCCCATCCCCCTCATCCCCCTCATCTCCCCCTCCCTCTTCGTGGACACCAACAAAAACCTTCCTAGTGACGGTGGCGATCGCTGGTAGTGTTGGATTAATTTGGTGGGGAGTGAATGGCCACCGCAACGATGTCGCACAAGTCCAGCCTACTCCCACAGCCAGCCCAATACCAACCAGTAACCAACCAACCGATCCTTTAGCGCAATATTCACCAGCAGAAAGGCAGCGCAAAGAAAGATTAAGCGATCGCCGTCAGCAGTTGGGGATTAACTCTAGCTTCTACGTGAACTTGGTAAATCAAGTTTTTTGGGACAAAAATCCGAGTTTAAAGGGACGCACTCTCAGCGATAGCCCTGAAGATGAGGCTTTGCGAGCAGAATGGGATAAAACAGCATCCGAATTGCTGGAAAAACTAGCACTACTGAGTTCAAATACACGTAAGCAACTGGGAACTTATACAAGTGCCGAACGCGATCGCTGGAAACTAGAAGTCAACAAAATCAACGTTGGTAGTCGTTCTTTATCTGACTTAGGAGATGCCGCGTTCTTCAGTGTATTCCCTGAACAACGTGGTAAAAATTTCCGAGGTCAGCCCATTGAACAAGTTTGGTACGGTTTTCTAAACGATAAATTCAGTGCGATCCTCGCCCGTAGCGCTTTTGAGAAGCTTGTTTTTGATCCGGGGGCTACTGGTAAAACAGTCAACGGCACTCTGCAACCTGGTGATGGTAAAGTATTCATTGCTGGACTTGCTAAAGATCAATTTCTGGACTTGAAGCTAGAAGCAAATTCCCAAGTTTTGTTATCAGTCTATTTACCCTCTGGCAAAATCCCATTTTTAGAAGATTCTACCCAGCGCAGTTTATCAAAAAAATTACCAGAAAAAGGATTTTACGAGTTTGTCGTGGTTTCCACAGCATCGAAACCAACAGATTATCAACTCACCATCACGGCGGAAAATCCCACACCAACACCAACGCCAACGCCAACATCAACGCCAACGCCAACATCAACGCCAACGCCAACATCAACACCGACACTTACACCAACTCCTATAGAAACTGCTACACCAACACCAACACCGACGGAAACACCCTAAACGCTATCACACACAACACGAAAACCGATATTGTTGTTGCAGTTGAGCGACAAGTCGCTTCTCTCCAATTAAAAATTAAAAATTATTAATTAAAAATTGCAAGACGCTCTCTAAGTAGTAATGCAAAAATAAATATACGTTTGTCATTGCGAATGGAGCAAAGCGGAATGAAGCAATCCCAAGATATTGGGATTGCTTCGCTACATTTCATTCCGTACCCTACGGGAAGGCTCCGCCTACGCAATGACATAAATATTTTTGCATACGAGTAATATAGCAACCGCCAAATTACTTACGATATGTCATTGCGAGCGCAACGTCTCCAAGAGTTGCAATCACCAGGACTCTGCGTTCGCGAAGCGTGTCCGAAGGACTTATGCTTCACTCCGTACCCTTCTCCTTCGGAGACGCTATTCGCGTTCGGATTCTCCAACGGAGTACGCAATGACAAGTGTTTAACCGGACATGATATAAATCTTCAATTTTTAATTTTTAATTTGAAATTTTTAATTAAAAAAGGGGTTTCCCTTCCCTGTGGGACGCTGTTCGCGATCGCTCAACGCAACAAATCAAAAAAATGGCGAAGGTATTGATTTCTATAAATAATTTTGCGTAAACACTTATCCCCTTGACATTATGTAAAAAGCATACTACAAATGTAGTATGAGACTTAAAGCCTCCTCAAAAGGCAAAACTGTAGACGCTTTCTTAGCAAAATCAAAGCATCGCAATTATGCCTGTCTTGGGTCTGTAGCTCTAACGGTAGAGTTCCCAGATGTCACTTGTGCCCTAACAGAAAAAGCTTACATACTTGCTCAATGGTAGAGCGATCGTATCTTAACGATAAGTGTAGGTTCAATTCCTGCGGTGTTACCACAGCTTTTTCAACTTGCATGAGGTGTGAGTGTAACTCTCACAGGGAGGGTATCGGTTCAATCCCGATCAGATCCACTTATATCAATTCGTAATTAAAAAAGAGGTGATTGCAATGGTTCATATTCGATTTGAAGGACGTTCTCTTGATGTGCCAAAAACCCAATTGGGAATTGCAGCAGGGATGAATGATGTGGCAGTGAAAGAGCGCGTTGCTCGACATTTAGATGTGAATAGCGATCGCCTTTCTGCTTACGTAATCGATCGCCGCCCTAGTGGTGATTTGATTGTCCGCCCTGAAGCTGTCTATGGTTGAATTTTATTCCGCACCCTAACTTGTGAAGTCTACACACACTCCGGCAACGGAATGCAGGTTCGACTCCTGCCGCTCCCGCTAATGGGAGCGTAGCCAAACTGGTAAAGGCAATCGTGAAAACTGCTTTGCTAACTTGTGCGGAATTTCAATTATTTGAATTGTATTTATCCATAACATACTACTCAATACAGAGGTGAGTTCAATGATGTTAGCTAACTCATGTTTAATAACAACTCAATTAGTACAACTGCATTTAAACAACGTGAGATATGAGCGAACATCATTTGAGCGAGATTGTGATTGAGCGTCCTCGTGGTGGGAGGAGAATTAGCCTCAAAAAGGTGACTGGCTTTAAGAAGCAATTATACAAAATCACCCAGGATGCAATTCAGGATGGATTGTTGAATCCCTACCTGATTAAACCAATAAATAAATCCAAGCATCTTTCAGATCATCTCGGCCCACTGCGTCGGTTTTTGCGATCGCAAGTCGGACAGCCTTGGAATGAAGTTTACAGCCAACTGTGTCAACGATTAGATCCCAACACAATGGCAGGACAGCATGTTATCGATCATGTGTGGGACTACGTTGAACGGTATGTGGAAATAATTGATGGTGGTTTTTACAGTAAGCCTTACCAAGGGTATGGAATACAGCTAAATACAAACTACCGCGATCGCTTCTATATCCATCCTGAAACCGGAATTCTTTGTGCAGTCGAGAAAATACCTCGAAAGCAGAAGCAAAAGCCGGAACAAACCGATATTCTCATGATTGATAATTATCATGAATACCAGAAGCTAAATGAGATTTGGTATTTAATTACCTTTGAAGATTTGCCATCGCCACCCACTCATTATGTGACGGATGCTGTCAAAGGTATAATTCATCGTTCTGTGGCATATAGAGGTCGAATGATTTACGCTGTTAGTAAAAAGCAGTGTAACAAGAAAGAAATTCGGTTTATTTTAAATCAACTTTCTAAAAACTAAAATTTTCACTTCGTGCCCTAACTGAAAAAGCTTACATACTAGCCGAATGGTAAGGCACTTGACTTGAGATCAAGCAACTACGGGTTCAAATCCCGTGTGTGAATCAACAGCTTTTTCGACTTGCACGAGGTGATTTTATTTCATTTAAATATGGAGGTGAGAATGATGAAAAAGATTAATTCTTTCAACATCGAGCCTGAAGATTTCGACGATTTCTGCTTTTGAATCATTGAGCAAACGTCGTCGTGGCTTCCCATCTGAAAAAGCTGTTAAACGTGGCCATCGCCTTGTTCATGGTGACAAGGAACTACAAGAAAAGCTTGGTAACAATGACCTTTGTCTTTGTGGTTCTGGTCGCTGCTTTCAAGAAGTGCTGTCGCAATAGCGGCAGATATGATGGCAGTTTACGCAGCTACTACTTTTAGGGAGTAGTACTAACGATTTCGATTTACATCAAAACTGGCAGTTGTTGCCGCGCCCCGATCGCAGAAGCTTACATAATTTTGCAAAAGTTATACACAATGCTTCTACAACTTGCGCGGTGACTTTATCGCCCCGCGTGCAACATCTGCCTCCTGCAATTTTGGATTTTAGATTGCAATCTAAAATCCAAAATCCAAAATTCCTAAAGGAGGTTCCCATGAAAACCGCAGAACGCGATCTGCGTCTGGAAATGCTCAATAGTTTGCTGACAACTCCTCACCGCAAACTTGAGCAAGTCGCAGAAATTCACAAGTTAATTGTTGAACTCGATCCCATATTCTACGGACATCTAGCAGTCTGGTATCAGCGTTATGGCGATGTCCGCGACCATAAAGAAGTATTCTTAGCTCATTTACTCACCAGCAATTTGATTGAACACCGGGATGCTGGATTTATGATGCTGCAAGAGTTTCCGCCTTATCAGGTGGCTCGTGTGGTGGACTTTATGAAGCAGCAGCAAAATAAACTGCCCCGTTCCGCTCGGACTGCGGTACGGCGTTATTTGAAGACACGGGAGAGCAATCCGGCTCTGTTCGATCGCGCCGCTTTGCGAGGTCGTAAGGCAATGAAGCACTTATATGCTTCATTGCACATCAAGCCAAATGAACGGGCAAATGCGATTTTGTTTGGCGATACTCCTCCAGAGGGTTCCTTAGCAAATGTGCTAAAGCAGCTTGCTAAGGCAGAAAATGCCGCAGAACAGGCACGGCTGATTGTGGAGTTCAAAATTCCCTACGCGATCGCAATTGGTGCTATCAAGCAACTCACACCAGTTGTCTTGGTGGCGTTAATCAACAGCATGACTCCTCAAGAAGCGATCAATAACCTCAAGTCTCTCCAGACTAGAGGTGCAATGGATCATTCAGAAGTGAAAAAGCTGATTGATTCCAAGCTGGAAGCAGCGTCTAAGAGTACCCGTGTCTCAGCATTTAAAGCACAGGTTGCCGCAGACGCAGGAGATTTTGACGCAGACACCGTTGCCCAACTGGAAAAGGTGACAAACGAACAGGTAAAGCGGCGTGGTGCGATCGCTCGTCCAACTGCTTTATTGGTAGACAAGTCTGGTTCAATGGAAAATGCGATCGCGATCGGTAAACAACTCGCTGCCCTAATATCTGGTATCGCTCAGGCAGAACTGTTTGTCTACGCCTTTGACACCATTCCTTACGCTATTACGGCAAAGGGCAAGGAGTTGACCGACTGGGAGCGTGCCTTCCAGCACATCAACGCTGGTGGTGGTACTAGCATCGGGTGTGCATTGGAAGCAATGCGGAAGAAGAAGCAGGTAGTTGACCAGATTATTATAGTGACGGATGAGGGCGAAAATGCGGCTCCTTACTTTGGTGAAGTCTACAAGACTTACTGCCGGGAGTTGGCGATAATGCCCAATGTGGTGATTGTCCGCGTGGGTACTCATTACAACTGGGTGGAGAGTCAACTGAAGCAGCAGCAAGCACCTGTAGATACGTTCACTTTTGCGGGTGACTACTACAGCTTGCCGAATATCGTCCCACTGCTAACGCGCCCCTCTCGTCTGGATTTGCTGATGGAGATTTTGGATATGCCGTTGCCAGTGCGAGATGACAAATAGACTGTATCAGGGTGCGTCATAGTTATTTATAACGCATCATGATAAAGATATTAAAACTAAGCTTTGAGACAATATGTCAGAAAATACTAGCTTCGCTTTTGTAGCTAATCTACTCGATGTCAACTGCAATTTACCTTTTAAAGTTATTGAAGATTGCTACTTTCAAAAAGCTGATTTTATCCAAATTGGTCAGATTAAAAAATCTTTGTTAGACTCAGGATATTTTTATGAACTTTCTAGATTTAATTTATCTCCTTATGAATTAGTATATGTTGAAGATTTGAATACACCCAACCAAAAAGCTTTTAAAAGTCAGCACCTTGAACCACAGAATTGGAGATATTATATACTAACTTTTAAAGGAAATAATTCTGTAATTCATGATTTAGCACAAATAGCAAATTTAGCAAAAATAGAGCTAGAATTCGGATTACAGTTTATATATCATGAACAATTAGAAGGGTTTGGAATTCTGAAAAATCCAACACATACCTTTAATTATTTTAATGAAATGAATAGTGGCTTATCTTTAACTCAATTTATTGATGATACAATCTTACAAGATATAGGATCAATATATTTAGATTATAAGCAATTAGATGAGACTAAGTATTCAGACATAAAAGAAGCTGTTAATATGTTAAACGAACTGAAGAATATTCCTCATAATTCTAAATTTAAGATTCTTGGACTATTTACTATTATTGAGTTTTTAATTACACATAAGCCAATTGATACAGGAGACTCCATTACGCGACAAGTTACAAACAAAATCAATTTATTATCAAAGCGTTTTAGTAATCAATTGGATTACTGTCAGTTTTTTGTAAATACATCTGAAAGTGCAATTTGGAAAAAACTTTATGCTTATAGAAGTAATATAGCACACGGTAGTAAACCAGATTTTGCAAAAGATTTATTAGTGTTAAAAGATGATTCCACTGCCCAAAATTTTCTAAAATTAGTTGTAAAAATGCTTTTGCGACACTCTCTAATTGAACCTCAACTATACACTGATTTGAAAGAATGCTAAATGAATATTGTTGGCAGAACAAACTTGAAACCCTTGAACCCTAGCTGACTGATAAAGATTCTATCTCAATTTGCTTTATGGCAATGACAACCGCGATCGCTTTTTCATTTCATTTGTAGCATATTGTATTATATTAATATCCTGCGTGCCCCAACTCTTGGAGCCTACATACTAGTACGAGAGGAACGGTACACTGTCAAATACAGTGGGCGTGTGTGAACGGGGAGTACGAAGAACCTGGGAGGTAGGCTTAAAAGTAGCCATCCTTGAAAGAGTGTGTAACAACTCACCAGCAGAGTCCCTCTAGTAACTGAGAACACGCAATGCTCCACCAACTTGCACGCAGAATTATATTAATTCGTAATTCGTAATTAAGAAAGTCAGATTTTATAGGGTTGTATTGGTAGCCTTATTTTTGAAAATTGGTATTGGTTATGACTAACATATTTAAGCTAATCAACCAAATTGCGATCGCAGAAGCGCAATTACATACCACCCAATTCCTTGCACCTTGTGTTAAAGGTGGACGAGTTCGCACACGAGTAGCTGGGATGGTTTACACCTTCACGCCAAAGCCTAGTAAATTTGAAGGTTGGGGCATCTTTCAGCCTGTGGATGAGAAAACAGCAACGGTTGTAGAAGAAGCAGACTTACCCCAAATTACCGAATACCTGCAACACTTTCCCCAAATACGACTGCGGTTAGCACACCAACTGCGGAAACAAACTTGGTTAGCATACCCTGTGAATGAAGCAGATGTGCGTCAACGGTTGAAGGTAGTTAAGCCGATCGCAGTCCACTTAGTTACCGAGGGTATCGCCTTTGAGCAAATCATTGCTCGATGGAATGGACAGTCTTGCTGGTTCGAGGAAGTAGATCGCCGTACCGATCCGGTAATTGTTGAAACTCTGCAATCTGCCGTCAAACAACTCATTCCTGCTGAAGAATTACAGTTGAAAGGCATTACTCCAGAAATCCGTACAGTGTATGAATTAGCAACTCGGCGCATTGAGGGATTTACTCAACCCCAACAGGATGAAAAGCGACTGAGAAAGGCTTTGCAAATGGGCGGGGGTGAATTAAACCAATTCCACGATCGCAGCGACTACTGGACAGTCGATTGGACAACTGCTGATGGTGTTCGCCATAGTAGTGCGATCGCTAAAACTGATTTGACTGTTGTTAGTTCTGGTATTTGCCTAAGTGGACGCGATCGCGATTTTGACTTGCAATCCTTAGTGGCTGTTATGGAACAACAAGAATAACGAACCACAGAGGCGCAGAGGACACAGAGAAATGAGAGTTTGAGAGATATTTTGCGTAAGTCCTAATTCAGACTAATTAATTACGAATTATTATGAGTGTCTTTTTTCACGAACAGCTTTACCGCACCAATGCTGTGATGACAAAGTTGAAAAACTATCCTGTAACCATTTGTGGCGCTGGGGCATTAGGAGCTAACATTGCAGAAAACTTAGCTCGATCTGGTTTTGATAAACTTACAGTGATTGATTGCGATCGCATTGAGGAACGTAACTTATCGACTCAGCCTTACTACCGTTCTGATGTGGGAGCGTTCAAGGCGAAGATTTTGGCAAACAATTTATACCGAGCAATTGGTACTAAAGTTGATGCTAAAACAAAAGAATTGACACCAGCAAATACAACTCAACTACTCAAAGACAGTCAGCTAATTGTCGATGTCTTTGATAATAGTGTGGCGCGTCAAGCAGTGAAAGATTATGCTAACCAGTTAAGCATACCTTGTCTTCACGCTGGACTATCGGCTGATTATGCAGAAGTGATTTGGAATGACGTTTATCGCGTTCCTTCCGAGGTGAATGATGATGTTTGTGATTATCCGTTGGCGCGAAATCTGGTGATATTAACCGTTGCGGTGACGTGTGAAGCGATCGTTTCATTCATTGCGACAGCAGAACAGCGTAACTTTAGCATCACTCAGAAGGATTTGACTGTTCAATCTTTCTTTGAGTAGGTTTTTACCGATCGCTCTTTGAGAGGGCTGAGAGGATGTTTTAAAAGTAGTTAGCTGTGACTTTAATCGAATTATTACCCCCCTTAATCCCCCCTTATAAAGGTGGGAAACAAGAAAATCCGGTTCCCTCCCCTTTATAAGCTACGGTGTACACACATCTTGGTAATGAAGCCCAAATCCTGGATTTACCCCCCTTAATCCCCCCTTGTAAAGGGGGGAAATATCCGGTTCTCCCCCTTGCCTAGGGGGAGTTAGAGGGGGTTAAAAGGACTTGTGTGTACACCGTAGCCTTTATAAGGGCAGGGTTAGGGTGGGGTAAATAAATATTTGATACATCAATCATGACTTTTAAAACATCCTCTGAAGCCCTTACTACAAACTAATCTCAAAAATTTTTACATTACTTAATCGAGTTTGATTTATAAAGAAAGTAAAGGTTCAAAACCTCGCCCCTTGTGGGCGAATAAATCCTTGTATCTTAAGGTAAGTAGAAACCCCACCCCAAGTGTCTGGCTTAGTTTAATCCCCCTGCTCCCCCTGCTTCCCCTGCTTCCCCTGCTTCCCCTGCTCTCTTCATTCTCGCCTACTTAATTCAAATGTTTGAGAATCAACGCACAAATATCTGTCGCCTCAATTCGATTGTCATCAATTAGTTGAGTTTGCTGGGTAATAAATAGAGGCGCTTCAGATGGAGAAGTAGTAATATGACCGTGAGAACCACGTATCAGGGAAGCATCTAGAGGAATTACGTCCATTAAGTAGCGAAAACCCAGTTGTTTCTTAAGTAACTTGAGAGCAATTTTTCCTTGAGGAAATTTAATCTGTGGATCGAGGAAAAGTTCTACAGGATCGTAACCAGGTTTGCGGTGAATATCTACAGTTCTAGCAAAATCAGGAGCTTTGGTATCATCGAGCCAATAATAATAGGTAAACCAAGCGTCAGGTTGTGCGATCGCTACCAACTCTCCCGATCTAGAATGATCTAGATGGTAGGCTTGCTTACCCTGTTCATCCAGTACCTGCGCTACGCCTTCAGTCGCTTCTAAAAGCGATCGCACTTTCGGGATATACGCCGGATCGTTCACATATACATGAGCAATTTGATGATCGGCAACAGCAAAGGCAATGCTAGCACCAAAATCGAGCAGTTCTCGCCCTAATTCTTCTCGCACGGCAATTAAACCATTTTCTCGTAGTACGCGGTTTAAATCCACAGCTTTGGAAACTGGAGTAATCCCATACTCCGAAAGAATAATTACCTGAGTATTACGTGCTTCATAATATTTAATTAAATCAGCACAAACAGCATCAATTTCTTGCAAATCAGCTTGAATTTGTGTTTGATTGTTACCAAATTTTTGCAGACAGTAATCTAAATGTGGTAAATAAACTAATGAGAGTGTAGGGCTGTAGCGTTCCTCAATCCATTTTGCTGAATTGGCAATCCATTGGCTAGAACTAATGGAAGTTTTTGGCCCCCAAAAATCGAACAGAGGGAAATTTCCTAAATCAGATTGAATTTGCGATCGCACATCACTAGGATGGGTATAAATATCAGGTAATTTTCTCCCATCTGCCGGATACATCGGGCGCGGCGTAATCGCATAATCTACTGAAGAATACATATTGTACCACCAAAAAAGGTTGGCACAAGTAAAAGTTGGATCAATTGATTTGGCAATTTCCCAAATTTTGGGAGCTTGTACTAGCTTATTAGATTGTCGCCAAAACTTCACTTCACATTCATCGCGAAAGTACCAACCATTAGCAACAATTCCATGTTCATCAGGCAATTTTCCTGTTAAATAAGTAGCCTGAACTGAACAAGTTACAGCAGGTAAAACTGTTCCAATAGAAGCTATCTGCCCTTTCGCAGCCCAAGAAGATAAAAACGGTGTGTTTTCTCCTAATAAACTAGGCGTTAATCCTACGACATCTATAACAACTGTTTTTTGCATAAAATTAATTTCCTCTTAGTTTACGATAAATTCTTTTAATGTCCACTCATATTCGCGCTGAATAGAATTCAGCAAATCTATCTTCATTTCTGATGGCAATACGTCCCAAGTGTAAGTCTCAATTTCTAAATGCGAGCAAGCATTGTTTTTCTGAAGTAGATGTAAAACAGTCACAATATCATCTTGAGTAGATTGCAAAATTTGATAATCATGAATAAAAATTGGGACGTGAAAATGAGTCCGCCATTCTTCAGCTATAGATTGCTCTAAATGTGGTAATGCAGTTATTAAATCAGGATAGTGATGCAGTGTACCATCACTGCGACGTTCTATTACCTGATGGAGATAAGTAGATTCTGCAAAAGGACTTAAGCGTTCAACTATCAAATTACGCTTTTCAGCCTCAGCAGGTATTTTTACTTTAATAGCAGCGCTGATTTGAACTTTACCAATCTTAATTCCTGCTGATTGTAAACGCGCAAACACAGATTGCGGCTCCTCATATTCAACTGAAAAATGACAAGTATCATAGCAAACTCGAACGTGTTCTAGTAATTTAGTTTCTGCTAAATTCTGTTCAATATTGAGTTGTTTTGACAACTCATTACCGCCAATTGGCAATAACCAATTTTGATAAAAATCAATTACTTCTGAGGTATTTTCAATTAATCCATCTGGCTCAGGTTCTAAATCAATATGAAGTATTTTTCCAGTTTTCTCGCGGATGCGAATCATTTCTACAACAACTGATGCTATGTTCAAACAACTATTTTTTAGAACTATCTCGAAAGTCTCTTGGTCTTTTTTCCACCAAGGTTTATAAGATAATGGCAGTGTAGAAATTCCGCCATCTAATTCTTTTGGTAAAAGAACAGCTAAAATATGTGCCAAGTTTAATGTATAGTTTACCCGTTCTTGTGTAGACCAATCTGGTGCATAAACTTGGTCTTTTACCACCTGTCGATGGAAGCCACCATAGGGGAATCCGTTTAAGGTGAAAACATATAAATCTTGTTGAGTTAGCCAAGTTTTA